>NZ_JBHLVZ010000051.1:0-42578 GCF_042433125.1 Muricoccus vinaceus
GGCCTGAGCACCAAGATCCACTTGGCTGTGCGAGGTCTTGGTGCACCGGTGCGCCTTCTCCTGACCGGCGGCCAGCGCGGCGGCTGCCCGCAGACCCACGCGCTGATCGAAGGCCTGCCCGCCGACGCCGCCTACGACGCCGACCCCATGCGCAAGGCTATTGCCGCCAAAGGCGCGGTTGCCGTCATCCCCAGCAATCCGTCCCGCGCCCGCAAGTACCCGCTCGACAAGCACCTCTACGCCCAGCGCCACCTGATCGAGTGCTGCTTCTCCAAGCTCAAGCAGTTCCGCCGCGTCGCCACCCGCTACGAAAAGACCGCAAGGAATTACCTCGCCGTCGTCACCCTCGCTGCCACCGTCCTCTGCCTCAGGTCAGTGTCCACAAAACCTAGCCCACGTCTGCTGCGACGTTCTCGAAGCTTCAAGTGCGCCATCGAACCCAGATAATTCGATCAATTTTTCTTGATCATTCGTGCTGGAGGTTCATTCCGGTTGTGATCCTGAGATGATCATGAGAGCCTTTCGCAACCTGGCGAAGTCGGTCGGCGCGGGATGACCCCGGGCCACCTCGGCGCAGGACCGTGGCGAGAGGGAACAGGTGACCCGGGCCGGACTGATCATCACCCCCTTCGCACCATTGATTCCCAACCGGTCCGTTACGGGCGTCTTCAAGCGCCTTCGGATTTTTTCATCGGCGGTCCATCGCTCCTGTGGGCAGGTCCGCTTGCTTGGGATCGTGCCGGAGCAGGAGGTTGCCGCCCACCCGGATCTCCGGCCGGTGCAGGAAGCCTTGGCCGCGGAATGGGGCTTCCCGGTCGAGGTCGCGCTCTGCCCATCGAGGCAGCGCGGACAGACCGCCTGGAATCATTATGGACCCGGCACGCTTTCAATCGGCGAACAGCCTGAATTCTACCACTATGCCGGACGCCCACAGGTTGAGGCGGTGCGGCGGGAATTGGCCGCCGGGCCCGACCTGGTTTTTGCCCACCGGCTGTCCGCAATGATCCCGGTTCTGCGGTCCGGCTTGCGGCCCGCGAATCTTTTCTTCGACCTTGACGACCTCGAGCACAAGGTGCGCCTGAGGTCTTCCCTGCTGCCGCCGCTCTCGCCGGGGAAGCTGGCGCGCCTCGCGCATCTTCCGGCGCTGGTGCTGGCGGAGGCGCGCGCGGTCGCGCTGTCGCGCGCCGCCTTCGTGTGCAGCGAAGCGGACCGCCGCGATCTGGCACGGCTGGTGCCAAGCCTGCGCGAGAGGATCAGGGTGGTGCCGAATGCGGTGGATATCCCCTCTCTAAGGGAAGGGCCCTTGCCGGCGCCGACCGTTTTGTTCCTTGGCGACCTTCGCTACGCGCCCAATCGAACCGGCGCGGAACGGCTGATCCGGAAAATCTGGCCGCGCGTGATGGCACGGCGCCCGGATGCCCGGCTGATCATCGCGGGGCCCTGGCCGGAGGGGCTGGCCAGCTTCGCCGCTGCGCCGGTGGGCGTGGAGTTCACCGGCTTCGTCGAGGATCTGCCCGCGCTGTATCGCCGCGCCCGGATCGTCGCCTGCCCGCTGGACACGGGCGGCGGAACCCGCATCAAGCTTATCGAGGCCGCGGCCTATTGCCGGCCAATTGTTTCAACCACCATCGGCGCCGAAAACCTCGGCTTGAACGATGGCGAGGATCTCCTTCTGCGGGACACGGATGAGGCGTTCGCCGAGGGCGTGGACATGCTGCTCGGCGATCCCGGATTCGGCGAGCGGCTGGCGCGCTCCGCCCATGGCAAGGTCGCCCGGACCTATTCGCGGGAATGCGTCGAGGACGGCCTGGCCACCCTCTTCACCCACGCTCTCTCCCACCCGGGTTCAGCACAACCGCCGCGGCCAGCCCAGGCGATCAGCGTCCCGCAGGAATGATGGTGAAAGCCTGGAGCTCAGGGGAAGCCCGAGGCGTTCATTGGCTCCGGGTACTGTGGAGCCATTGAAGTTGCGCTTCGGGCCGTGGCGGAACGCTTGGTGAGCGGGGCGGGCGGTTTGCCGAGCCGCTTGCCTGCATAGCTGGGCCGTCCATGCAGGCGGGAGCGGCTTCGCCTTCCCCGCAACCAACCACCGGAAGACGTTTTCCGGGGCATAAAGGCGGCCAGCAGCCAGACCTGTTCGCGTTTACCCGATCCTAACCCGACTGCCCGAAGCTGTGCCTGCGCGGCAAGAACGCCGTGCGGAACATGCGAGAAAAGCTCCATGGCCGGACGACCGGGGATGATGGCCGCAGCCGCGCGGCACCGGCCTACCCAGCAGGCAGTCCCCCCATGCGGCAGGCGATGAGCCGCAGCTGCGGGCAGGGCCGGGCGAGGTTGCGCGCAATCGCCACCGCCCTACCCGACACGATTCTGACGAATGCTGACCTGGCGGCCGGTCACGGCGGCTGGACGGCGGAAAAGATCCTCGCCAAGACCGGCATCAGCGAGAGGCGTATCGCCGCCCCCGGCGAAACCGCCGCGGACCTGGCCTTCACCGCGGCGACGCGACTGTTCCAGCGCGATGGGATCGACGCCGCCTCCATCGACTTCGTCCTGCTCTGCACGCAGACGCCCGATCATCCGCTGCCCAGTACCGCGTGCCTTCTGCAGCACCGGCTTGGCCTGTCCCGCCGCTGCGGCGCGCTGGACGTGAACCTGGGCTGCTCCGGCTATGTCTATGCCCTTTCCCTCGCGAAGGGACTGATCGAGGCGGGGATGGCCCGCCGTGTGCTGCTCCTGACCGCCGATACTTATTCGCGCATCGTCCATCCGGCGGACCTCGGCACCCGCGCGCTTTTCGGGGACGGCGCTGCCGCCAGCCTGGTGGACGCCGAACCGGACGAACAGGCCATGATCGGCCCTTTCGTCTTCGGCACCGACGGAAGCGGTGGTGGCCGCCTGATCGTCCAGGCGGGCGGGATGCGGCACGGATCGGGCTCCGACGCGATGCGGACAGCCACCGGCCCTTCGCCTGCGGACCTGTTCATGGACGGGCCGGCCGTCATGGCCTTTGCGCTCGCGGAGGTTCCCCGAGCCGTCGCCGCGCTCCTGGAGAGGAGCGGCATGGACCTTCAGCAGATCGACCTGTTCGTCTTCCACCAGGCGAACGCGCTTTTGCTGGAGGCCTTGCGCAGGAAGCTCGACATTCCTCCGGAAAAGTTCGTCGTCCACATGGCCCATTGCGGCAACACGGTCTCCTCCTCGATCCCATTCGCCCTGGAACACGCGCTGCGGAAGAACCCGCAGCCGGGTCGCGCGATGCTGGTCGGGTTCGGCGTCGGCTTCTCCTGGGCGGCCACCAACATCGTCATTCATTAGAAGGATCGCGGCAATGACGTCTTTCCATGCCGGGCTTGCGGACATCTTCGAGATCCCGGTGGACCAGATCGGTCCCGGTTTCCGCCTGACCGAGAAGAATTGGGACTCGTTGGCCATCATCTCCTGCGTGGTGCTCATCGACGAGTGCTTCGGCATGCTTCCCAGCGGCGCGGAGCTGGCAGCATGCGCCACGGTGGCCGATCTGGATGCGCTGGTGTCGCGCGCCGTTGCCGCGTGACGGCGGCGGCGGGAGAGGCGGGCGTGCCCGGCCACGGGGCGCGAAGCTATGCGGTGCCGGGCTTTGCCCTGCGTGGCGCGGCCTGCTGCCTTCCCGAGCGGTGCGTCACCAACGATGCCTTCATCGCAGGGCTGGGCGAGAAGGCAGTGGCAGACGTCACCGCGATGACGGGCGTGCAAGCCCGGTACTGGGCCGATGCAGGCCAGACCGCGGGCGATCTCTGCCTGGTTGCCGCATGCCGGCTCCTCGCACGGCTCGACTGGCCCGCCCACAGCATCGACGCGCTGATCTTCGTATCCCAGACACCGGACCAGCGGATGCCCGCCACGGCCTGCGCGCTGCACGGCAGGCTCGGCTTGCCACCGCACTGCCAGGCTTTCGACGTGAACCTCGGCTGCTCCGGGTATGTGTACGGCCTTTGGCTGGCAGCCGCTATGCTCGGAGCGGGGTGCCGGCGGATCCTGATGCTGGCGGGCGACACCAGCAGCCGGCTGATCGATCCGCGGGACCGCGGCACGGCGCTGCTGTTCGGTGATGCCGGTTCCGCCTCGGGCCTGGAACGCTGCGAGGATGCGGCGCCCGCCCACTTCGTGCTCGGCACGGATGGTGGCGGCGCGCGCCATCTTGCCGTGCCGGGCGGTGGCTTCCGCACCCAACCCATGGAGGGCGGCGAAACGCTGTTCATGGACGGAAGCGAGGTCTTCAACTTCACGATGCGCGCCGTACCCGTGCTGCTGCGAGACACTCTGGAAGCAGCATCGCGCGAGGTTCGGGAGGTCGACGCATTCGTGCTGCATCAGGCCAACCGCTTCATGCTGCGCCACATCGGCCGGAAGCTGGGGATCCCGCCCGAGCGCATGCCGATCAACATCGACCGCTTCGGAAACACCAGTTCCGCATCGATTCCCTTGCTGCTCTGCACCGATCTCGCGCCCAGGATCGTCGGCGGACCTTCGAGGCTGCTGCTGGCGGGCTTCGGGGTCGGCCTGTCCTGGGGCGCGGCCTCGCTCACCCTGCCACCTCTCGCCTGCGCGGAGACCGTCGCGCCATGATCTTCTCGCCATCTGCTCTCGAAGGCCGGACCATCCTGGTGACGGGCGCATCCTCTGGTCTTGGCCGGGCCACGGCACTGCTCGCGGCACGCTGCGGCGGCCGGGTGGTGGCGTCGGGCCGAGACGAGGTGCGGCTGGCGGAAACGCTGGCGCTGCTTCCGGGCGAAGGCCACCGGGCGATCCCCTGCAGCATGGACACGGCCGACCTGGCTGCCGCCCTGGTGGCGGACGCAGCAGGTGCCAGCGAAGGGCTGGACGGAATTTTCCATGCTGCCGGCAGCGAGCTGACGCTGCCCGCGCGCATGATGAAGCAGAAGCACATCGACGTGGTGCTCGGGGCGGCGCTTCAGGGGGCGCTCGGGATTGCGCGTGCCGCAGGCCGGACAGGGATCATGCGACACGGCGCCTGCGTGGTTCTGATGTCCTCCGCCGCGGCGGCGCGAGGACAGCCAGGCATGACCGTCTATTCCGCGGCCAAAGCCGGCATCGAGGGCCTGACGCGCTCGCTTGCCTGCGAGTTGCGGGGTATCCGCGTGAACGCGATCGCGGCAGGAGGCGTGCGCACGGAGATGCATGGCCGACTGGTGCGTGGCCTGTCGGAGGCCTCGCTTGCTGAATACGAGCGCGCGCACCTGCTGGGCTTCGGCCGCCCCGAGGACGTGGCCGCTGCCGCCGTCTTTCTGCTCTCCCCCGCCGCAGCCTGGGTCACCGGCGCGGTCTGGGCCGTCGATGGTGGCTACACAGCGGGGTGATGCCATGACCGATTACGTGCTGGTGGGGGGCGGCGGCCTGGCCCGGGAAATACACGACTGGTTCGTGCCGGGCTTCGCCGCCACCGGCGACCGCTTCGTCGGCTTCCTGGCCGATGGCGACGGGCAGGAACGCACTGCCTGCCGTGAACTGCCGCATCTGGGACCGATCGAGGGCCATCGGCCGGACGCGTCCCAGCGTCTGGTGATGGCGATCGGTTCGCCCGTCGGCAAGGAGGTTGCCGCGCGGCGGTTGCTCGCCGCCGGCGGCGTCTTTGCGAGCCTGCTTCACCCAAGCGCCTGGATTTCCGGCTCCGCGAGGATCGGCATGGGGGTGGTGGTGGCGGTTTTCGCCGATGTATCGGCTGATGCCGTGCTGGGCGACTTCACGATGCTGAACGGCTATGCGAGCGCAGGGCACGATGCCGTCGTCGGGGACTTCTCGACCTTGTCGGGCTATGTCGATCTCACCGGCGGAGTCAGCACGGGGCGGGGCTGCTTCTTTGGCTCCGGCTCGCGGGTTCTCCCCGGCCTGGTGTTGGGACACGGCTGCACCGTTGGCGCCGGTGCCGTGGTGATGCGTTCGGTGCCGGATGGCGCAACCGCCTATGCGGCGCCGGCGAGGCTGCTGTGAGCATCTCCCCCGAGACCGACCGGCACCTGGCCCGAAGCTGCTGGCACCTCGTCGCGCACCGCAGTGAGTTGCTCGCGGACCGCGATTATGTTCGCCTTTCCTGGGTGCTGGGTGATCTTGCCGTGTTCAACGACAAGGGCAGCATTGTCGCCTTCGACAACCTGTGCCCGCACCGTGGTGCGCGCATCTTCCGTGAGGTGGGCGGCAACGCGCCGGCGGTCTGCGCCTATCATGGCTGGAGCTATCGCGGCGGGCGCCTGCGCATTCCGAAGCCGCAATCCTACCACCCCTGCGATCTTGCGGCGGCGCGTCTGAACGAGATGTCCGTTGCCTGGTGCGGAAACTTCCTTTTCGTGGCTGTCGCCCCGGCAGAGGAGCTTGAGGCGCAGCTGGGCGGAACGTGGCCGGTGCTGGAGGTTATTTCCCGCGATATCGACCGGCGGCGTGACGTGAATGCCTATGCCTATGAATGCCCATGGCGCGTTGCCGTTGAGAACGCGCTAGAGCCCGACCACGTCCAGATGGTTCACCCCGAAACGCTCGGCCAGTTGCAGTTGACCGAGGCGCGCAACGCTTACTCCGGTCGGAACTCCGTGCTCTCGGCCGAGATCGGGAACGCGCGAACCGCACGCATGCTGCGCTCCATGCGCCGCCTGTTCGACATCGGTCATCAGCGCGAGGATTACCTCGCTGTGCATGTCTTTCCCTTCGCTTTCGTGACATCCACCTTCGGCTATTCCTACGCACTGCAGAATTTCATGCCGGCGCGCGATCCATGCCGCACGCATTTTTCCAGCCGGTTGCTCACCTCCCGTCTTGCCAGCCAAGCGGCCAGCCAGGCGACTGAAGCCTTCTTCGCCTCAGTTGCGGAGATCAACCGCCGGGTCTTCGCGGAGGATCACGAAGTGTGCCGCCACGTCAATGCGGAGTTCGCCCTGGACGATCCAGCCCGGATCTTCTCTGCCACGGAGGACAAGGTACGGCACTTCCGCGACAGCGTCCTGGCGGTGAAGCGTGACGCGGGTTTCTGAGCGACTTGTGCATCATCATCCGTTCACGTCGCCTTAAGTCGCCTCGCCGCATGATGAGCCCGTTGCGGCAGCGCCGCTTGCAGGGAGTGCCAGGATGGCCACCAACGTCGTCGCCTTCGTGGGCGAGAACGAGAACGGCATTCTGGCCGAGCTGAGCTGTGGCATGGCGCGAAGCCTGGCGTCGATGGGTCTGCGGGGCCATGTCATAGACCTGCACCGGCCGGGCTGGTCCGACACGCTGGAACCCATTGCTCGCCAGGGCATCGCCTTTGCCTGGGGCTATGCCGGTGTTGGGGCGGCGCTGGAAGTGGGCGGCGACAACCTGTGGGACATGCTGCAGGTGCCCTTCATCTCCGTCCTGGCGGACGCGCCGTCGCAGCTTCCGGCGAATCACTGCGTGCGAGCGCGCTTCGTCGCGAACGGCTACCTGTTTCGCGATTGGCTGGAGGTGCAACGGCGTTTCATCCGCTCGCCGCAGATCTCGGCCATGCTGCCGCCCAGCGTGCCCGCCAACCCGCAGCGGGACGTGCTCGCCTGGGCGCGTCGCCCGCACCGGATGGTTTTCGTCAAAACCGGTGACGACCCGGCACGACGGATGGCGGAATGGGACGCCTGGCCCGCGGTGCTGCGCGCCGTGCTGCACGACGCAACAAGCGTGGCCGCGCAGCGCCCGACCGGCGACATCACCGAGGTGGTACTGGATGCTGCGATCGCGAACGGACTTCACCTGGAGGAGCGGCTGGAGATCCTGTTCGCTCTCTTCAACGAGGTGGACCGGCAGACGCGGGCGCTCCGGGCGACAGCCTTCGCCCGTGCCCTGCTACCGTTGCCCGCAATCATCATCGGGCGTGGCTGGGATCACCTCGACCTCTCGGGCGCGCGAGCCACCCTACGGCCGGCGGTTCCGGCAGAGGAGCTGCCGGCGCTGTATGCCGGAACCCAGTTCCTGGTCAGCACCAATCCGAACTTCGCCCATGGCGTGCACGAGCGGCCGGTGAACGGCTTTGCCGCCCGCGCCTGCGTCGTATCCGACGAGAACGCCTTCAGCCGCGAGCGCTTCGCTTCGCTGCCGAGCTTCTTCGGCCTGGACTGGACCTCGGCGGAACTGGAGGCGTGGGTCGCCGCCATTTTCCACCGGAATTTTGGCGATGGGCCGGACACCACCCCCGCGCTGGCGATGGCGGAGGAGCAGTTCGGGCCGGTTCGCTTTCTCCAGGCCATGAGCGGCCTCGCCGCTCTCGTCCTGGCGGGAAACCGGCTGGAAAGGTTCGAGCGCTAGGTTTCCCTGCAGGCCGACCGAACTGCCGGGCGGCACGCGATCAGGATGATCAGGAGTGCCAGATGCCCTTGGACGCGACGCCTGCCATCGCTCACGCCCTGCCGGCGCGGATTTTGGCGCCCGGTGGCGGGACATCCATGGCGCCGCCGCCCTCGCTGCCGGTCGCGCGGCCGCGGCTGCCCGAAGCCGCTGCCATCCTGCCCTACCTTCGCGAGATCGACGCGCACGGGTGGTACGCGAACCAGGGGCAGCTCTGGTCGCGCCTGCGCGCGCGGCTGGCCGCGCACTGGGGGCTGGATGCCGGCTGCGTGGCGCTCACAGCGAACGCGACGCTGGCGCTCGCCCTGGCGCTGCGCGCCTTCGACGTGCCGCCGGGCCGTAAGTGCCTGATGCCGGCCTGGACCTTTGTTGCCACGGCGGGCGCCGCGCGGGAGGCCGGCCTGGTGCCCCACTTTGCCGACGTCCATCCCGCCACCTGGGCGCTGGACCCGGATGCCGTCGAGGCGCGCGGGGACCTCGGGGAAATCGGGGCGATCCTGGTGGTGGCGCCGTTCGGGCGCCCGGTGGACACGGCACAATGGGACGCGCTCTCGGTCCGCACCGGCATTCCTGTTGTCATCGATGCCGCCGCCGCCTTCGATGCCCTGCGCGCGGGCGGGCCGATGGAGGTTGGCACCACGCCGGTTGTGGTCAGCCTGCACGCCACCAAGGCCTTCGGCATTGGGGAGGGCGGGGCGGTCCTGTCGCGCGACCCTACCTGGCTTGAACGTCTTCGGCGGCTCTCGCAGTTCGGCTTTCTGGGCTCGCGGGAGGCCGTGCTGGCGGGCACCAACGCGAAGCTTTCTGAATACGCGGCCGCCGTCGGCCTAGCCTCTCTGGACGCGTGGCCGGACACCCGGCGCGGCTGGGAGCGCGTCACGCGCCTCTATGCGGATGCGCTCGCAGGCGATACGCGGCTGATGCCCTCGCCAGGCTTCGGCGAGGACTGGGTGAGCGCTACTTTTTCGGTGCTTTGGCCTGGCGACCCCACATCGGGCATCGCCGCTCTCTCCCGCCAGGGGGTCACCACGCTGCGCTGGTGGGGCGATGGCTGCCATCGTCATCCCGCCTACGCCAACTGCCCACGCGACCCGCTGCCGGTCACGGACACCATTGCGCCCCGCGCCATCGGCCTGCCCTTCTGGCGCGAGATGACCGCATCGCAAGTGGAGCGGGTCTGCGGGGCCGCGTGGCGGTCCGCGGAAGCCGCCACTGCTTGCATCGCCGGGCCGATGGCGCGCTCC
This sequence comes from Muricoccus vinaceus, assembly GCF_042433125.1. Lineage (NCBI taxonomy): Bacteria > Pseudomonadati > Pseudomonadota > Alphaproteobacteria > Acetobacterales > Roseomonadaceae > Muricoccus > Muricoccus vinaceus. The sequence continues at coordinate 9,585 of NZ_JBHLVZ010000051.1, forward strand.
GTCCCGATGGACCCTCCCGCACTGGCCTGAGGCGCGGCGTGGCACGCGCCGGGGAGGGCGGACGGGTGGACGGCGTCGCCTGGCCCCCCCGCAGGCATTCCAGCGGGTTGAGCGGGTGCCTAGCCCGCTTTGCGGAGCTGAACGAACAGGGCCGAGCCCGCGGTGAAGGCGCAGAGCACATCGGCCGCCCGCGCTGCCAGTAGGGCATCGCCGGCACGGCGCGGACCGTCGCCGAAGGGCCAGAGGTAATCGTCCAGAACCAGCCATCCGCGATCGCGCAGCATCGGCATCCAGGCAAGGAGGTCCGCAGAGACCTGCGCGTGCTGGTGGTTGCCGTCCACGTGCAGAACGGCGATGGAGCCGGTGTAGGCTGTTTCCCCAAAGGCTTCCGACCGCACGAGCGGTGCTGCGCGGTAGCGCGCCGCGCCGTCGACGGATGGCATGCGCAGGTAGTTCACGCCGCGCAGGGCCAGCCCCAGCAGGCTGATGCGGAAAATGCGCGCCGCTTCCTCGTGATCCGCCGTGGCGGTGATGGAGTCGAGATCCGCGCGCTCCTGGCAGGCTTCCTCCACGGACCAGGGATCGACGCACAGCAGCGCGCCGATTCCGTGGCGCGCCGACAGCCAGGCGAGCGCCGCCGCCGACTTGCCCCACCACGAGCCGATCTCCACCACGTCTCCTGCCGGAGCGTGGCGGGCGATGGCAGCCAGCGCCCAGAGCTTGGTGTCGTCGCACATGCCTGGCACGGCGCGGGACTGGCGCAGGAAGGCGGCGGCGGCCTCCAGGCCCAGCGGTGGGGCGAGCGGCGCGGCCCCGCCGAGGCCAACGCCGGCATCGGCCAGCCCCGCCGCGTCGCGCAGGGCGCGCCGATAGGTGTCGAGGTCGCCCTGGTAAGGAGATGCGCCCTCCAGCGGGCAGTCCGGCAGAAGCCGGGGCAGCATCGCGCGCAGATGGGCGTGGACCACCGGATGGGGGGTGTGGATGCCGGCGATGCCGCGGTCCTGCACCAGCGCGACCAGCCGTTCCGCGAAATCGGGCGCGTCGTAGTAGGGCAGCCAAGCCCAGTCGGCATAGAGCGTCCGCGCGGGGTCGAAGGCCAGGGAGGAAGCACCGATCACGGGCCGGCCGCGGGCGACCGCCTCCTCGGCGAAGCGGCAGGCCTCGGCCATGCCGGCCGGGAAGACAAGGATCGGGGGGCGTTCAAGCATCCGGGTTTTTCCGCTTTTCGTCCCGCATCCTGCGGGCCGGTGCGGCGATCCTGGCGCCGCGGCCCTAATGGACCGTGAAGCGGCGCTTGGCCGTTGAGCGCGGGGCCGGGCGGCGCTAAGGGTCCGGCCTGAAATCCGCGGGGCACGATGTCGCAAGCTGATCCGTCGCGTTCCGAAGCCGCGATCCACGAGGCCGCCCGGCAGGCGGCCGAACGGGCGCGCGAACTCGCGCCCGACCTCGCCTCCGTGCTCATCACCCACTATCCGGACGCGGAGACCCTGGACACCTTCCGGCCCGGGGCGGGTGACCTGGCGGCTGCCCTGGCTTCCGCCCGCGCCGCCGCGCTGGCCTTTGCCGAGGAAGGGGTCGAGGTGCTGGTGCAGCGGGCCGATCGCGCCGCCTTCCGCCGCTGGATGGACGCGCGCCCGGACACGCCGGAGAACCGCTCCGCCTGGCGCGACCGGTCCGGGCTGCTGCGAGGCGCGGAAGCCTTCGCCGCACTCGGCCTCGACCCGCAGCGGCTGCGGCCTGCCCGGCGGGCCGAGGGCGGGAAATCCGCCCTGTCGCCCGCCGACCGCCTTGTGCGCGCCTTCGGGGGCGATGACGACCGCGCCTTCCGCGAGATCGCCGACAGCCTCGTGGCGGAAGGGCGCGAGGGCGTGCTTGCCCTCGGCCTGCGCAAGGCGGCCGAGCGATACGGCGAGGAAGCCGCCGAGGACCTGAGAGCCGAGCTTCTGCAGGTGGCCGAGGGTGCCGATGCTGGTCCCTCCGGTTGGACGGAACTGGTCGCGCTCCCGGTCGCCCTGCCGCCCGGCGGCCTGCCCGACGCCGCGGGCCTGGGCGAGAGCCTCGCGGCCTCTGGCGTGCTCCCCGAGACGGTGGAGCTGCGCTTCCTGCCGGATTGGCGGAGCGCCGCCGATTTCGAAACGCTCGAGCCGGTGCCGCTGCGCAAGGCCCTGCTGCGTCTGCTGGCCGGGGAGGAGGCCGGCATCCTGCCCCCCGCCAAGCCATCGCTGCTGGCCGAGCAAGGCTTCGGGGTGCTGCTCGGCCTGCGGATCGACTGGGGCACGCCGCTCTGGGAAGACATCGCCGCCAATGGCTTGCCCGCCGTGCCGGAGGGAGAGGAGGAAACGGCGGAGGAGGAGGCCTACCGCACGGGCTTCGACCGGTGGCGCATGGCCGTTGCCGAGGCCGTGGAGGGCTGCGTGCCCCTGGCGCTGGTCGGGCCCTCGGAGGTGGCGGATGAGATCGACGATTTCCTGGGCGAGTCCGGGCTGGACACGGGCGGGATCGAGGAAATCCGCGAGTTCGTCGAGACCGCGCGGCGCGAGGTGCCGGACGAAGAAGTGGTTTGCCGCCCCGAGGTGGTGGGGGAGGGGATGGAGCTGACCCTCTACACCCGGCAGGGGCGGTTCCTGGACAGCCTGGTGCTGTCGCGCGAGCAGATTCCGGTGCCGCCGGAGGAAATGCCGCGGTTGCTGGAAGGCTTCGTGCCGCTGGTGCGCGACGCTCCGGGCGCCTGAGGCGCGCGGCGCCCGCGGGCGGAGTCCGCCGCCGGCGGTGAGAGCGCCGGCTCAGGGCAGCGGCAGCAGGGCGGCGGGATCGGCCTCGTCCTTGAGTCCCGTGCCCGTCAGCTTGCGGGACAGTGCCTCGCGCATCAGCCAGGCGAGCTTGGCCGCCGCAAGCTCCGGGCTGAGCCCGCCCTGCTCGTGGATGTTGGAGATGCAGTTGCGCTCGGAGTCACGGCGGCCCACCCGTGGCGCGAAGGTCAGGTAGATGCCGAGGCTGTCCGGCACGCTGAGGCCCGGGCGCTCTCCGATCAGCACGGCCACCAGCCTCGCGCCCAGCCGCTCGCCCACGGCGTCGCCCAGCGCCACGCGGGCCTGGGTGGCGATCACCGCCGGGCCGATGCGCCAGCCCGGCAGGCGGGCAAGGCAGGCATGGAAGACGGGGGGGCGTGGCGCTGCACGGCGGTGGCGGAAAGGCCGTCCGCCAGAACGAAGACGACGTCGCACCCACCCGCCGGCAGATCCGCATCCGGATGCAGCCGTCGTCCCAGGTCGGGTCGCCGCAGGAAGGTGGCGCGGTCCGTGGCGGCGCTGCGGGCCTGCAGCACGGGATGCGGCCGCAGCGCGGCCTCCAGGGCGGCGGCGTCCAGCGGGGCATGAACGGCGTCGCGTGCCAGGGCGTGCGCCATCTGCATCGCCAGCACCTCGCGCAGCGGCATGGCATGGCCGGCCTGGCCGAGCCCGATGCGCGCGCGCGTGGCGCCTCGCAGCCTTTCCCAAGGATCAGCTTCCCCGCTCCGCGCGATCGGCTCAGCCACCCGCGGCCTCCCGCGCCAGTTGCAGCAGCCGGGAGGAGGCGAGGGGGGGCGGACGGATCGTCCCGTCGGTCCCGGCGATGCCCATGCGCTCCAGCCAGGCCTCGAACTCCGGTGCCGGCCGCAGGTTGAGCATGGCGCGCAGCGCCAGCACGTCGTGGAAGGACAGGCTCTGGTAGTTCAGCATGATGTCGTCCGCGCCGGGAACGCAGATCAGGAAGTGCACGCCCGCGACGCCGAGCAGGGTCATCAACCCGTCCATGTCGTCGCCGTCGGCCTCGGCATGGTTGGTGTAGCAGACATCCACCCCCATCGGCAGGCCAAGCAGCTTGCCGCAGAAATGGTCCTCGAGCCCCGCGCGGATGATCTGCTTGCCGTCGTAGAGGTATTCCGGGCCGATGAAGCCGACCACCGTGTTCACCAGAAGCGGGTGGAAGGCGCGGCACACGGCCTGGGCGCGGGCTTCCAGGGTCTGCTGGTCCACGCCGTGGTGCGCCTCGGCGGAAAGGGCGCTCCCCTGGCCCGTCTCGAAGTACATCACCTCGCCCGAGGGCCCGCCGCGCTTCAGCGAGAGGGCGGCGTCGCGCGCTTCGCGCAGCATCGGAAGGTCCACGCCGAAGCCCCGGTTCGCGGCCTCCGTTCCGGCGACGGACTGGAACACCAGGTCCACTGGCGCGCCCCGCGCCATCATGGCGATGGCGTTGGTGACATGGGTCAGCACGCAGGTCTGCGTTGGTATCCCGTAGCGCGCGCGAAGCCCGTCGAGCATCTCCAGCAGGGCCATGCAGTTGGAGAGGCTGTCGGTGGCCGGGTTCACGCCGATTACGGCATCGCCTGAACCGTTGAGCAGGCCGTCGAGCGTGGAGGCGGCGATGCCCCGGAGGTCGTCGGCCGGGTGGTTCGGCTGCAACCGCGTCGCCAGCCGGCCCTCGAGCCCAAGCGTCGAGCGGAAGGCGCTGACCACGCGGCGCTTGCGCGAGACCGCGATCAGGTCCTGGTTCCGCATCAGCTTCGACACCGCGCCCACCATCTCGGGCAGCAGGCCCGGCGACAGCGCAGCCAGGGCGGGGCCGTCGGCGGCGTGGGAGAGAAGCCAGTCGCGGAGCCCGCCCACCGTCATCGCCGAGAGCGGCGCGAAGGCGGCGGCGTCGTGGGTGTCGATGATCAGCCGCGTGACCTCGTCCGCCTCGTAGGGGACCACCGCTTCGGACAGGAAGGCGCGGAGCGGCAGGTCCGCGAGCGCGAAGCGGGCGGCGACGCGCCGTGCGTCGCTTGCCGCCGCGATCCCGGCCAGTTCGTCGCCCGAGCGTCGCGGCGAGGCCGCGGCGAGCAGCGCCGCCAGCCCGTCGAAGCGGTGGCGTTCCCCGCCAGCCATGGCGCTCCAGCTTCCCATAGGTCCTCCGGTCGCGTGCCTCCCCGGCCGAGGGTCCTCCTGGCCGCGGCCGCTGTCCAGGGCGGAGGAACTATCCGGCCGGCGTGGCGCCGAGGCGGCGGCGGCGCAGCAAGGCGTCGATCCCCAGCGCCAGCGTCGTCACGGCGATCAGCAGCGTGGAGACCGCGGCGATGGTCGGCTCCACCTCCAGCAGCAGGCTGTTCCAGATCCTGACCGGCAGGGTTTCCGACCGGAAGCCCGCAAGGAAGATCGAGATGACCAGTTCGTCGAAGGAGGTGAGAAAGGCGAAGAGGGCGGCGGAGACGACCCCGGGCAGCGCCAGCGGGAGGACCACGCGGCGGAAGACGCCCCAGCGCGTGCAGCCGAAGACCATGGCGGCCCGTTCCAGCGCGGGATCGACCGTGCGCAACGCGGATTGCAGGATAACCAGCACCACGGGCAGCGCCACCAGCGAGTGCGCCACCGCGATCCAGGGCCGGACGCTGACCAGCCCGAGGCGTGCGGAAAGGAAGTAGATCGCGACCGCCGTGATGACATGCGGCACGATGACGGGCGTCAGCAGCAGCGCCGCGACCACACGCTTGAACGGAAAGCTGGCACGGACCATCGCATAGGCCGCGAGGAAACCCAGCAGCGTCGCCAGCACCGAGGCCATGATGCCGATCATGAAGGAATTGGCGATCGCCTGCCGCCAGCGGGGGTCGCCGAGGAAGCGGGCATACCAGCGGGTGGAGAAGGTTTCGGGCGGAAACTTCAGGTAGCCGTCGCCGGAGAAGGAGGCGATGGCGACGATGACGATCGGCGCCAGCAACCCGAAGCAGAGCAGCACCACAAGCGCGCGCAGCAACGTGGCGCGCAGGACCGGGCCCATCATCGCAGCGCCTCCCCGGGTTCGGCGAAGCGGCTGTAGACCGCGTAGAGAGTGAGGGTGACGGCCAGCAGCACCACCGTCATCAGCGCGGCGGAAGGCCAGTTCTGCGTGATCTCGACTTCCCGCTCGATCAGCATGGCCACCATGATCTCGCCGGGGCCGCCCATCAGCGCGGGGGTGACGAAGAAGCCGATGGCCAGGATGAAGGTGATCAGCACGCCCGCGACGACGCCGTGAAGCGTGAGCGGCATGAAGACGCGGCGGAAGACCTGGGCGGGGGTCGCTCCCATTCCCTCGGCCGCCTGCATGAGGCGCGGGTCCACCGCCTTCATCGCGGCGTAGAGCGTGAGCACCATGTAGGGCAGCAGCACGTAGGTCATGCCGATGATCACGCCGGTGCGATTGTAGAGGAGGTTCACCGGCTCATCGACCAAGCCAAGGCCCAGCAGGATCTGGTTGATGAGCCCGTTCCGGCCGAGCAGCACCATCCAGGCATAGGTGCGCACGATGGTGCTGGTGAAGTAGGGCAGCACGATGCAGAGCAGGATGGCCGTGAAGGCGGCGCCCCGCACGCGCGACAGCGCATAGGAGACGGGATAGCCGAGCACGAGGGTGAGCAGCGTCACGATAAGGCCGATCGCACCGGTGTTCACCAGCGAACGGCCCACTGCGCCGGACAGGAGCACGTCCTCGGCTTCCGCCCAGATTTCCGCCCATGTGCCGAGCTCGGCGATGGAGGAGGACAGGAACCAGCCGATCGGAACGATGAACAGTGCCACCAGCAGCAGCAGCGCGGGCAGGAGGAGCAGGAAGGCGCCGGATATCTTCAGCGGCATGGGATCAGGCCGCCAGGAGCCGGCTGTCCTCGGCACGCCAGCTCAGCCGCACGGCGTCGCCGGGGGCGTGGAGCGGGGTACCGGCACCGTTGGCGGCGTCGCAGAGCACGGTGGCGCCCTCCGCCACCTCCACCTGGTAGCGCACGACGTTGCCGAGGAAGGAGGCATGGCGGACCTGCCCGGGGAGGCTGTTGGCGCCCTCCGTGCGGCCGCCGGCGGGCGCGATGGCGACCTTTTCCGGCCGCACGAAGAGCAGTCCCTGCGGCGCGGCCAGGGCGCCGCTGCCGGCCAGCAGGCGGGTTCCGCCCGGGCCCGCCACGGCATCGCCGTCGCGCCGGGCGGGCAGCAGGTTCGCCTCGCCCAGGAAGGCCGCGACAAAGGCGGTCTCGGGCTTCTCGTAGACATCGCGGGGCGGGCCCATCTGCGCGATCCGCCCGCGCTCCATGATGGCGATGCGGTCGGACATGGTCAGCGCCTCCTCCTGGTCGTGTGTGACGTAGATCACCGTGGTGCCGAGGCGGCGGGAGATCTCCTTGATCTCCACCTGCATGTGGTAGCGCAGGTTCTTGTCGAGCGCGCCCAGCGGCTCGTCCATCAGCACGATGCGGGGGTGGCCGACGATGGCGCGGGCGAGCGCCACGCGCTGCTGCTGCCCGCCGGAGAGCTGGCGCGCGTAGCGGCGCTCAAAGCCCGTCAGCTTCACCATCTCCAGCGCCTCGGCCACGCGGGCCGCGATCTCCGCCTTGGGGGCGCGGCGGACGGTCAGCGGGAAGGCGACGTTCTCCGCCACGTCGAGGTGCGGGAAGATGGCGTAGTTCTGGAACACCATGCCGAGGCCGCGGCCGCGCGGGGGCACCTGAGTCATGTCCTGCCCGCCCAGCATCACCCGGCCCTCATCGGCCATGACGAAGCCGGCCAGCATCGAGAGCGTGGTGGTCTTGCCCGATCCGGACGGGCCGAGCAGCGTAAAGAACTCGCCGGGCGGGATGGCGAGGGAGACCCCCGCCACCACGGTTTCCGCGCCGTAGCGCTTGGTGACACCCTCGAGCGCGACGGCGCCCTCCATGCCCGCGCTCAACGCTGGAGCCATCGCGACCAGGTGCGGTTCACGCGGTCCCGGTTGTCCTCCCACCAGGTCGCGTTCTGGTAGAAGCCGGTCTGCATCGAGCGCTCGCCGCCCGGCGCGCGGGCGCGCTCTTCCGCGGTGAGGAGAGGGAAGGCCTTCATGTTGGTCGGTCCGTAGATGAGGTCGCGGGAATACTTCGCCTGCACCTCGGGCTGCAGCATGAAGTCGATGAGCTGCTGCGCGCCCTGCACGTTCTGCGCGTCCTTGAAGATGCCCAGGGCCTGGACCTGGATCATGTGCTCGTTCCAGGTGTAGGCGAGCGGCGCCCCGCGGTCGATCAGCACCTGCAGCCGGCCGTTCCAGATGGAGCCCGCGACGACCTCCTTGTCGGAGAGCATCTGCGCCGACAGCGCACCCGTGTCCCAGAAGCGGCGGATCTGCGGGCGGATGCGGTCCATCGACTTCAGCGCGCGGTCGATGTCGATGGGGTAGAGCTGGTCCTTCGGGACGCCGTCCGCCAGCAGGGCGAATTCGAGGTTGGCCGAGCCCGATGCCATGTCGGACAGCATGCGCGGCCCGGCGAACTTGCCGGCGTTCCAGAAGTCCGCCCAGGAATTGGGCGCCCCACTCGCGAAGTGCTCCTTGTTGTAGCCGAGCACGGTGCAATAGACGAAGTTCGCCACGCGCTGTGGGCGGCGCACCTCCGGCGTGATGTCCTCGCCCTTCGACCACCGCCACTTGTCGTAGGCGATGGGGGCGAGCGCGCCCATGCGCTCCAGCGTCAGCAACTGCCCGTCGCCGGTGTCGATCAGGTCCAGCTCCACGTTGTTGGCGCGGAACATGGCCAGCAGCTTGGAGGCGGTCGCGGCCACCGGCCGCACGACGATGCCGGTTTCCTTGGTGAAGGGGTCGTAGACGTGCCGGCGCATCACGTCGTCATAGGTGCCCCCGGGCGTGCGCACGATCACCTCCCCCGCGGCGCGCGCGGGGTGGGCCAGCAGCGCGGGGGCGGCGAGCGCCGTGCCGAGCAGCAGGCGGCGGGTCGGCCGGATGGTCGGGAATCGGTCGGACATGCGTCGCTCCTGTTCCGGTGAAGGGATAGGGGGTGGATCGTGTCAGTGGAAACGGGAGATAGCGTAGGGGGCCATATCGATGCGCGGCCTGTCTCCAAGAATCGTACCGGCCACCAAGCGCCCGCTCGGTGGGCCGCCGGTCATGCCGAAATGCCCGTGGCCGAAGCAAAGGTGCAGGCCGGGATGGCCGGGCACCGAGCCCAGCACCGGCAGGCTGTCCGGCGTGGAGGGACGGAAGCCCATCCAGAGCCGAGGTTCCCCGGCCTCGAGGCCCGGGAACAACCCGCGAAGCTTTCCTTGCAACTGCTGTGCCCGGCGCTCGTCCGGCGCTGCGTCCAGCCCGGCGATCTCGACCGTGCCGGCCACGCGCAGCCCCTCCGCCATGGGGGTGACGCCGAAGTTTCCGGACTTGTAGAGGATGGGAAGCTTCAGCGCCACGCTGGGCGCCGGCAGCATGAGGTGGTAGCCGCGCTCGGTTTCCAGCGGCACGTGGATGCCCAGCGGTTCCAGCAGCAGGCGTGACCAGGCGCCGCCGGCGACCACCACCTCGGCGGCCACGTGGTTGTCGGTGTTGGTCATGACCATCCAGCCGCCGCCCTCGCGCGGGATCAGCTTCATGGCGCGCTCGGGGAGGATGCAGCCGCCAGCTTCCTGGAACAGCTCCGCGAGGCGGCGCACGATGCCGGCGGGGCTGACGGTGTGGCCGTTGCCGGGGATCAGCACCCCGCGCGAGACGTGGCGCGCGATGCCCGGGAAAAACTGGCGGATGTCGTCAGGGCCGAGGATGTCGGCGCGAATGCCGTGGCGCTCCCGCAGGCCGCGCTCCAGCGCGGCGCCCGCAGTCTCCTCGGCCTCGTCCCAGATCTGCACCTGGCCGGCACGGCGGATGAAGGCGGAGAAACCCTCCGCGCCCAGCAGGTCGCGCCAGTCGTCAAAGGCCGGGGCGTGAAGGGCGCGCATGGCGTCCGAGATCGCCCAGACCCGGTCCATCCGCCCGGCGCGGACCCAGCGCGCGAGCCAGGGCGCCGCGCGCGGCAGGTAGGCAGGCCGCACCACCAGCGGCCCCAGCGGGTCGCGCAGCCAGGAGGGCACCTTGCGCAGCATGCCCGGCAGCGCGATCGGCACCACCGTGTCGGCGCTGAGCAGCCCGGCATTGCCGAAGGAGGCGCCGCCCGCGGACCCGAGCGGGTCGACGATCGTGACCTGCCGCCCGGCACGCAGCAGGGGCAGCGCGGTGGAAAGCCCCGCGACGCCCGCGCCGAGGACGATGACAGCCCCGGACTGCATCAGCCGATATCCCTCAACCGACGTCCCTCAACCGATCTGGGCCGTGGCGATCAGCTCGATCAGCATGCCCGGCGCCAGCAGCTCCTTCACCACCACGGTCGCGCGGCAGGGGTAGGGTTCCTGGAAATACTCCCGGTACACGGCGTTCATGCCCGCGGCATCCGCGGGGTCGATCAGGTAGATCTGGCAGAGCATCACGTCCGCCATGCTGCCGCCGGCGGCCTCCACCGCCATGCGGAGGTTGGACAGCGTACGGTGCGTCTGGGCCGTGATGTCGCCGGCGATGATCGCGCCGCTTTCCGGGTCCTTGGGGATCTGCGCGGTGATCACCAGCCCGCCCTTGCGGACCGTGCCGCTGATCGGCCCCTTGGACTTCGCGATGCCCGTTTCCACGGCTTCGAACATATTCAGGCTCCCTGGCGGTTGGTGAGAAGCGTGCGGGGCAGGTGCGTCAGAAGCTCCGGCCCACTTTCTGTGACGAGGACGGACTCGCTCAAGGCCGCGCCACCCGCCGAGGCATAGACGTGGAACACCATGCCCGCTTCCATCCGCCAGTTCGCCCCGGGGTGGAGGATGCGCGTGAAGTCGCTCGTGCGCGGGCCGGCGTCGCCGTAAAGGCCGAGGGTATAGCCGGTGATGTTGTCGTAGCTGTCGCGAAGGCCCGCGCGGATCACCCCTTCCCGCAGGATGGCGTCCACCTCGCCGGCCAGGGCACCAGGGCGCATCGCGGCGATCTGCCGGTCCTGCAACGTCGCCAGCACCCCGGCCGCGCGCAGGCGCTCCGGTTCCGGCTCGCCCAGCACCACGCATCGCATCACACGGGCGGAATAGCCGTGGATGCGCGGCGTGAGCTCGATATGCACCACGTCCCCCTCGGACAGGGGATCGTCGCCCAGGTGGCCGTGCAGGAAGTCCCAGCCCCGGCCCGCGGTGATCGGGCCGGGGCGATAGGGATCGGCGCCCAGTTCCACGAAGGTTGATTGCGCGATGCGCGCCGCATCCCGCTGCGTGGCGCCCGGCACGCAGGCGGCAGCCGCGCGGCGCAGGGCCTCGTCCGCGATGGCGGCGGCGCGTCGCAGCAACGCGACCTCCGCCGCCGACTTGATCAGGCGTAGCTCGGCGACCACGGGGCCGATATCGATGAAGCGCGCCCGGGGCAGGGCGGCCTGAAGGGCGGCGAAGCCGGCGATGGAGGTGCCGTAGCTCTCGAAGTCCAGGCCGATCCGCGCCTCCTCCAGTCCCCGCGCGCGAAGGCTGGACAGGAGGACAGGCACCGGGTCCTCCCAGTCGCGGAAGGTCGGCACGTCACCGATCCAGCTCCGCTGGCGGCAGACGGAGGCGTCCAGCGCGCGGATGAGGAAGAAAGGCTCGGCCTCCAGCGGGATCACCACGCAGCGCCAGCGGTTGGCGGAACTGCCGAAGCCGGAGATCCAGGTCATCGCCTCGATCTCGTCGAACAGCGCGGCCTCCACCTCGGCCGCACGCAGCCGCGCCTTCAGCCGCGCGAGTCGGTCAGCGAACTCCGCGGGCCCAAAAGCAGGGTGCTCGCCCATCAGGATGCGTCCTTCCGCGGCACGCGCCATCCGTCCAGCCGGTCCCGCAACTGGTAGGACAGCCCGACCACCGGCAGGAACCAGGGGTGCCCGGTGTAGAGCGGCCTGGTCGGGAAGGGCAGGCGGGCAAAGGCGGAGGGCCGGTTGGCGCCGCCCAGCATGGCCTGCGCGGTGGCGGTGCCGAGATGCGTCATGGTCACCACGCCGCTGCCGTTGCAGGCCATGGCGTGGTGCACGCCCTCGTGTTCCCCGACATGGGGCATCATGTCGAATGCGAAGGCGACGTTTCCCTTCCAGGAATGGGTGATGCGCACATCCGCCAGATCCGGGATCAGGTCGGTCAGGAAGCGGTGCAGTGTCGCGCCCGAGCGCCTGGTGTCGGCGTTCACGAAGCTCGCCCTGCCGCCGAACAGGATGCGCGTGCCGTCCGGGGAGGGGCGGAAGTAGTAGAGCACCTTCTTGGTGTCGCCATAAACGCGCATCTGCGGCAGCGCGCGCCGCACGCGCTCCTCGCCGATCGCCTCGGTCGCGATCATGTAGCTGGCCACGGGGATCAGGCGGCGGCGATGCCACGGGGTGGCGCCGCCGGTGTAGCCGTTGGTGGCGATCATCAGCCGCCGGGCGCGGATCGGGCCGCGGCTGGTCTCCACCACGAAGCCGCCACCGGCCTCTCGGCGGTGGCCGCGCATGGCGACGCCGCCCGCCAGCGTGGCGCCGTAGCGCATCGCGGCCGAGGCGAGCGCGCGAACATATTTCGCCGGATGCAGCGCGCCCGCGCGGCGCAGCATCATGCCGCCGACGAAGCGGTCGGTCGCGATCTCCTCTGCCACCCGTTCGCGCGGGACGAAAAAGGCTTCCTCCGTGCCCGCGCCGTTGATCAGGTCGATGCGGCGCTTCAGCGCCTCCAGCGCGCGCGGGGCATGGGCGCCGACGAAGCGGCCGCAGCGGACATAGTCGCAGTCCAGCCGCTCGCGCTCAACGAAGGCCTCGAAGTCCTCGAAGGCCTGCTCGCCCTCTTCCATCAGCTCCGCGACGTATTCCTTGCCGAAGCTTTCCACGAGGTCGGAACGCGTCTTGCCCAGGCTCCCCGCGCCGCTGAGCGCCCCGCCGTTGCGCGAGGAGGCACCCCAGCCGATCGCCTCGCGGTCGATCACCAGGGCCCGCACGCCGTTGCGGCCCAGTTCGATCGCGGTGGAGAGCCCAGCGATGCCACCGCCGACGATCAGCACCTCCGCCTCGTCGGGCAGCAGCGTGGCGGCCGGTGCGGGGGGTGGGGCGGCTTCCCACCAATAGGGGCGCTCGACGAAACCGGGGGCGAAGGGAAAGTCGGTCATGAAGGGTCGAGCGTGGCACGGCCCCACGCCGCATCCCGCATACCAATTCGGCATGGAGCCGCCGGGATGCTTATGCCTGTCCGCGGTGGCGCTCCACCCGGCCGGCCACGGCGCGCGCGGCCTTGCGGATGGCCTGGAGGAGGATGTCTCGCCCGAAGCTGTCAGGCACCTCGTCGGGCCAGAGGAGGTGGTATTCCACCGTCACCGCCGGCTCGAAGGGCCGCAGCACGAGCCCGGCGCCGAGAAAGGGGGCGGCGGCGAAGGCATCGATCACGGTCACGCCCGCGCCGGCCGCGGCCATGGCGGCGGCGCCCGTGGTCATGCGGCATTCCACCAGCTCCGCCGGGCGCGCGCCGCTGCCCTCCAGGGCACCGTCCACCAGGGCCTGCCGCCCCTCCTCGCGCGAGAGGGCGATGTAAGGCTCGCCGTGCAGGTCGGCGGCCTGCACCACCGCCTTTCCGGCCAGCCGGTGGCCCGCTGCCATCGCGCAGAAGGCCCTTGCGCGGGCAAGCAGGACGGAGCGCAGGCCCGGCACGCGGGGTCCGCCGGTGGTCAGCCCGATATCCGCCTGCCGCGACGCCACCATGCCCAGCACGCCCCCGGTGGTGCGCGAATGCACCGACAGCGTTTCGGCCCGCTTGGCCTCGCGCCAGGACACCGAGGCGCCAGGCAGCACGGACAGCGTGAGCACGGGAATGGAGGCGATAACGATGCGGCGCGGCGCACGCAGCCGCAGCCGCTGCGTGAGGGCGGAGATTTCCTCCACCCCGATGAACACGCGCTCGGCTTCCTCGTGCAGCGCGTGGGCGAGGGGGGTGGGGACAAGGCGCCCGCGGATGCGCTCGAACAGGGCGAAACCCGCCAGCGCTTCCGTCTGCGACAGCAGCCGGCTGACGGCGGGCTGGGACATGCCCAGCATCAGCCCGGCGCCGGTGGCGGTGCCCGAGCGCATGATGGCGCGGAAGACCTCGAGGTGGCGGTATTCGAGCGATCTCGCGGCCATGCGCCACGATCACGGAGACGGGAGGGGTGCGTCAAGCCGCGCCGCCGCTCACCCCGGCCGGATGCCACGCGCCCGGATCACGCCGGCCCAACCGTCCATCTCCCGCGCAACAAAGGCGGCGAACGCGGCGCGCGCCATGGGCGAGGGCTCCGTGCCGTCCCGCCGCAGGCGGTCGGTGACGGCGGGATCCTCCAGAACGGCGCGGGCCGCGGCGGCCAGCCGATCGAGCACCGGCGCTGGCGTGCCGGCGCGGGCGAAGAGGCCGAACCAGTTCTCGGCGGCAAGGCCGCCGACCCCGGTCGCTTCCGCCAGGGTCGGCACCGCCGGGGCCGCGGGGCTGCGCGTCCCGCCCGTATAGGCCAGGGCGCGCAGCTTGCCCTCGCGCACCAGGGGCAGCGCGGAGGAGGGGTTGTCGAACATCGCCTCCACATGCCCCGCGAGCAGGTCGGGGAGGGCGGGGCCTGTTCCGCGATAGGGTACGTGCACCAGCGGCGCGCCGCTTCGCTGGGCCAGCAACTCGATGGCCAAGTGGCTCATGGAGCCGTTCCCCGCCGAGGCCAGGTTGATCCCGCCCCTTGCGCGGGCGAGGTCCAGCAGGCCGTCCAGGTCCCGCGCGGGCGAGGCGACCGGGACAAGCAGCATCAGCCCGTTCCGGACCAGCATCCCGACCGGTGCGATGTCCGCGCGGCTGTCATAGGGAAGGCGGGGGAACAGCCCGGGATTGATGGCGAAGGGCGCCCCGGCGACGAGGAGGACCTGCCCGTCCGGCGCGCTGCGGGCGAGTTCCGCCGTCGCGAGCTGGGTTGCCGCGCCCGGCTTGTTCTCCACCACCACGGGCCGCCCGCGCGAGAGGCCGCGGGCGAATTCCTGCGCCAGCAGCCGGGCCGCGAGATCGGCCGTGCCGCCAGGCGCCACCCCGACCAGGCTGGTGATGCCCCGTCCCGGCCAGGCCTCCTGCGCCAGGGCCGGCGCGGAAAGGGTGAGGGACGCGGGGGCGGCTTGAAGCAGGAAGCGGCGGTGCATCCTCCGATCATGCCATGCCAGCCGCGCACCGGAAGCGGTGGGCCGGCCGCCGCTCACCCCGCCTGCACCACGCGCAGCCCCTCGGCCGCGAAGGGCGCCCAGGCGGGGGCGGGGGCTTCCGTCACCAGCACGGCGCCGGGGGCGAGCGGCGCCCAGAAGGGCTGCCCGGCGCGGTCGAGCTTGGAGCCATCGGCCAGCACCACCGCCTCCCGCGACTGCCGCATCATCAGAGACTTCAGCGACACCTGCTCCAGCGTCGCCTCGCACAGGCCGCGCCCCGGCACGACGCCGTCCGCGCTCATGAAGACGCGGTCCGCCGTGATGTGGCGCAGCGCCTCCTCGGCGAGCGGGCCCACCGTGCTCATGCTGATGCTGCGCAGGGCGCCGCCCAGCACGACGAGTTCGATGCCCGGCGCGTCGGCCAGCAGCGGCACCAGCGGCAGGTTGCTGGTCACGACCCGCAGGCGCTGCCCTTGCAGCAGCCGCCCCAGCGCCTCCACGGTGGAGCCGCCATCGAGGATCACCGTGTCCCCGTCCGAGATCAGGTCCAGCGCGGCGCGCGCGATGGCCGCCTTGGCCGCGCGGTGCTGCGCCGTGCGCGCGCGCAGGGTGGTTTCCTGCGCGGTCGAGGCGAGGATGGCACCCCCATAGGTCCGCGCGATCGCACGCCTGGCCGAAAGCGCCTCCAGGTCGCGCCGGATGGTGGAGGCCGAGACGCCGAAGCGGGCCGCGAGCGCGTCCACGTCCGCCTCGCCATCCGCGATGGCCGCCAGGATCTCGTCGTGCCGGGCCCGCCTGCGGCGCATGGAGGCTGCGGCGCCCTCAGGCCGCCGCCAGCTCCCGCTTCGGCGCCAGCTCCACGGCCTGCTTCAAGGCCTCCACCAGCGAGCCCTCGTCGGCGATGCCCTTGCCCGCGATGTCGAAGGCCGTGCCGTGGTCGACCGAGGTGCGGATCACCGGCAGGCCCACCGTGATGTTCACGCCGGACTCCAGGCCCATCACCTTCACCGGGCCATGGCCCTGGTCGTGGTACATGGCGACCACCAGGTCGAAGTCGCCGCGGGCGGCGCGGAAGAACAGGGTGTCGGCGGGCAGCGGGCCTTCGACCTTCCAGCCCCGCGCCTGGCAGATCTTGATGGCGGGGATGATCTTCTCCTCTTCCTCGCCCTGGCCGAACAGCCCGTTCTCGCCGGCATGCGGGTTGATGGCGCAGACGCCGATGCGCGGATCGGCGATGCCGGACTTCACCAGCGTCGCGTGGCCGCGCGCGATCACGCGCTCCACCAGGCCGGGCTCGATCCTCCGGATGGCGTCCATCAGCCCGACATGCGTCGTGACATGGATCACGCGCAGCTTGGGCGCGACCAGCATCATCGAGACCTCGGGCGTGCCCGTCAGATGGGCGAGAAGCTCGGTGTGGCCGGGATACTTGTGGCCGGCGGCGTGCAGCGCCTCCTTGGACAGGGGCGCGGTGCAGATCGCGTCGGCCTCCCCGGCCTCCACCAGCCGCGTGGCGCGCTCGATGTAGCGGTAGGCGCCCTCCCCCGAGAGGGCGGAGAGCTGGCCGAAGGGGTGGCCGGCCGGGATGATGCCGAGGTCGATGCAATCCACCGTGCCGCGGGCGTAGCGGGCCTCCGACGGCTGCTGGATGGCGTTCACCGCGAGGTTGGTCTTCGTGACCGCGTCGGCCTCGCGCAGGCGGATGGCGTCGCCCACCACCAGGGGCCGGCACATCGCGTAGACATCCTCCCGCGCGAGTGCCTTCATGATGACCTCCGGCCCGATGCCGGAGGCGTCGCCCATGGTGATGGCGACGATGGGGCGGTTGTCCTGGGTCATGTCGCGCTTTCCCGTGCGAGGTCACGCAGCCGGTTGAGGCCGCGCAGGATGGTTCCGCCATCGCCGAAGGCCCCGGCCTTGGTCATGACGGGCAGTTCGATGGCGCCTTGCGTGATGCCGAGCGGTACGCCGGGCTCGACCTCCTCCAGCAGGCGGATGCCGTGGACGCCGAGGCGGGTCAGCAGGGCGCAGGCGGTTTCCCCACCCGTCGCGAAAAGGGCGCCCATGCGCGCGGCGGGGGGGACGAGAAGCTCGGCCAGCCCTTCCGCCAGGGCTGCGCCCTGGGACAGGTCGGCGGATGCGTCGGCGGCGATTTCCACCAGCGCGTCGCGCCCGCTGAGCAACGTTGTGGCGATGTCCGCCGACAGGCGGGCGCGGCGCGGGTCGGCGGCGGCGGCGCGCAGCAGTTCCGGTTCCACGCTGAACTCGGCGGCGCCGTCCTCTGCCACGAGCCGGGCGGCGCTGCGGGAGGCTTCGGCGACGCTGCCGACCACGATCAGCGTTCCGCCGCGCAGCGCGGGCAGGGCAGGGGAGGGGGCACCCCCTTCATCGGGAAGGGCTGCAGCCAGGGCCGCCGCGATGCCGCCGGACCCGACCCAGAAGACCTGCCCCAGCAGGGGTAGGCTGGCCCGGGCGATCGCGTCCAGGTCCTCCGCCGAGGCGGCGTCAAAGGCCAGCGCGTCATGGCCGGCGGCAAGGGCCGCGCGTAGTGCCTCCGCCAGCGCCGCCTCGCCGCGCCGAAGGCTCGCCAGGGGCAGGTGGCCGGCCGAGAGCCCGGCCGATCGCAGCACATCGGTCAGCACGGCGCTGCCGTAGCTGTGGTCGCGGGCCCAGAGGGCCGTGCTTTCCAGGGGCACCCCGTTCAGGTGAACACGGCCCTCTTCGGTGGTGCGCCCGGTGGCGGGAAAGGCGGGGGCGACGAGCGCGAGGGCGGGCCGCCCTTCCTCGCGCAGCGCGCGGCAGGTGGCGGCAAGCTCCGCCGCGGGCTGGCCCCGCAAGGTGGAGTCGATCTTCTTGATCAGGCCCGCGCCGGGTGCGTGATGCGCCCGCAGCAGGGCCGCGTGTCGCGCGCCGGCTTCATCTGGCGGGAGGCGGCGGCTGTCGGCGTCCACGGCCAGCACCGGCGTGCCGGCCGAGACCCGCGCGCCGTGCCACCCGACGGAAGCGCCCAGCCCGCGGCGGGCGAAGGCGATGCCGCAATCCGCGGCGCCCGTCAGGTCGTCGGCCAGGATCAGCCAGCGCGTGGTCATTCCGCGGCGGCCGGTCGGGCAACTGGCTGGGGAGAGGGGCCGAAGCGCCTGGCCGTCCAGGCGGTGAGGAGCGGCACGAGGACCGTGGTCACGATCACGGCCGCCGCCACCAGGATGGTCGCGTGGGCCGCGGCCGGCGCATAGACGGGATTGGCCGCCGCGACGATCGCCGGCACGGCCGCCGCGTTGCCGGCCGTGGAGGCCGCGGCCACGCCGGCCACGCCCGACCCGCCGATGGCGCGGTCCGCGAGAAAGAGGGGGATGCCGGTGACCACCACCACGGCAACGCCCAGCCCGAGCCCGAGCAGCCCGGCCTGCCAGACCTTGCCGAGGTCCAGCCCGCTTCCGAGGGCGAAGGCGAAGAAGGGGATCATCACGGGGATTGCACGGCTGAGGAAGTCGCGCATGTCGCGGTCGAGGTTGCCCAGGATCATGCCCACCAGCAGCGGCAGGATGGAGCCGACCAGCGTCGGCCAGGGGAAGGCCGAGAGGCCGGCGACACCCAGTGTGACCATGGTCAGGAACGGGCCGGATTCGAGGGTCATCACGGTATAGGCGCCGACATCGCGCGGTTCGCCGTACTGGCCCATGAGCGCCATGTAGAGCCCGCCATTGGTGTCGTTCATGGCGGCGACGATGGCCAGGGTGGACAGCCCGGCGAAGATGCCGGCCTCCACCGGCGCCTCGCCAAGGATTTGGCCGAACACGACGCCGAGCAGGACAGCGATGCCGATCTTCACCCCGAACAGCGTGCCACCCTTCTTGAGGATGTAGGGCGTCGCCTTGAAGTCGATGCTCGCGCCCATGCAGACATAGAACACGGCGAGGATCGTGAGGGCGCCGGAGAACAGCGCGCCGGTGAAGGAGCCGAAGAACTTCGGCGTGTCCGGGAAGAAGGTCGCGATCAGCGCGCCGAGCGCCAGGGGCACGACCATCATGCCGCCGGGCACCCGTTCAATGGCCCGCTTGATGGGGATCTGCATGGCGCTTCCTCCGGCGGCGCCTCCGCTCGGGCGCCCGATACACAACGCTTTAAACGTGGGCGCTGCTTCTGCCGATGCGAGAGGGGTGTCAATGATATTCTGCACGATTTACGCAGAAATTCCCTCAAAGGGTGAGCAATAGAGCCGCATCGTGCAGAACGGCTTGGGTGGACGTGCAAGAAACACGGAACTGGCGTGAAAATCGTCTCGACTTTTCTGCGCAATTCACGCACATGGCGGCCAAATGCAATGAAACGCTCAGGTGCCGGAGCGGGCCGAGCGCCGCGGCAGCCGGAGAGGCAGGCCCGGCCCTTGGGGGCGCCGCATGGGCAGCATCAGGGAAGGAGCTGCACAGCGTCATGAGCCTTGATCCAGCATCGATCGTCGCCGCACCGCCTGGCGCTGCGCTGGTCGACTCCCTGGCCGCGATCGTCGGCCGGCGCCACGTGATCGCGCCTGACGAGGACCAGGAGCCCTACCTGGTGGACTGGCGCGGTCGCTACCACGGCCGCGCCGCGGCGGTGGTGAAGCCGGCCGACACGGCGGAGGTGGCGGAGGTGGTCCGGCTCTGCGCGCGCGCGGGCGTCGTGGTGGTGCCACAGGGCGGGAACACCGGCATGTGCGGGGCGGCCACGCCGGACGGCAGCGGCCAGGCCGTGGTGCTGCGGCTGGACCGGCTGAACCGCATCCGCGCCATCAGCGCCCTGGCCAATTCCATCACCGTGGAGGCCGGCTGCATCCTGCAATCCATCCAGGAGGCCGCGGCGGGCGTGGACCGCCTCTTCCCGCTCAGCCTGGGCGCGGAGGGAAGCTGCCAGATCGGCGGCAACATCGCGACCAACGCCGGCGGCACCGCCGTGCTGCGCTATGGCACCACGCGCGAGCTGGTGCTGGGGCTGGAGGTGGTGCTGCCCGACGGCAGCGTGCTGAACCGCCTGCAGGGCCTGCGCAAGAACTCCTCGGGCTATGACCTGAAGCAACTTTTCATCGGGGCGGAGGGCACGCTCGGCATCATCACCGCGGCCTCCCTCAAGCTGTTCCCGCGCCCGCGTGCCTCGGCGCTCGCGATGGTGGCCCTGCCCGAGATCGAGGCGGCGCTGACCCTGATGGGCCGCCTGCGCGGCACGGTGGGAGACCGGCTGGCCAGCCTGGAGGCGATGTCGCGCGGGCAGATCGAGGTGATCGCCCAGAACGTGCCGGACGTGGCCATTCCCTTCGCGCTCGAGGCCCCCTGGTTCCTGCTGATCGAGCTCACCGACACCCTGGCCGGCACGGACCTGCGCGCTCCGCTGGAGGCGGCGCTGGCGGAGACCTTCGAGGAAGGGCTGGTGCTGGACGCGGTGATCGCCGAGAGCGGGGCTCAGGCCGAGGCGCTGTGGAAGATCCGCCACTCCGTCTCCGAGGGCAGCAAGCGCGCGGGCTACGTGGTCAGCCACGACAGCGTCGTGCCGCTCGAGAACCAGGCCGCCTTCGCCCGCAACGTGGAGCGCCGCATCCTGGAGGCGGTGCCGGACGCGCGGGTGGTGATGCACGGCCACATCGGCGACGGCAACATCCATGTCCTGGCGATCCTGGACGCCGCCCGCTTCCCCGACGCCACCGCCGCCGCGCCGGTGGCCGCCCGCATCAACGCCGTGGTGGACGACGAGACCGCGGCGCTTGGCGGCGTGATCAGCGCCGAGCACGGCATCGGCGTCAGCAACCGCGCGCGGCTGGGCCGCGTGACCGAGCCGGGCGAGATCGCGCTCATGCGGCGCGTCAAGGCGCTGCTCGATCCCGCCGGCATCATGAACCCCGGCAAGGTCCTGCCACCGGAGGGCTGAGCGCCCGCCTCGTGTTCCGCCACATCTTCAGCGAAGGAAACGTCCCATGAACCGCCGCACCCTTATTGGCGCCGCTCTCGCCACGCCGTCGCTCGCCTTCGCGCAGGGCGCGGCCTGGCCCGCACGCCCGGTGCGCCTGATCGTGCCCTACCCGCCGGGCGGCGCCACCGACGTGATCGCGCGGCTTTACGCCGAGCAGATGGGCCATACGCTGGGCCAGCCGGTGGTGATCGAGAACCGCCCGGGCGCCAGCGGCAACATCGGCATCGACGCCGTGGCGAAGGCCGCGCCCGACGGCTACACGATCGGCGCCGGCACGGTCAGCAACTTCTCCATCAACCAGTACCTCTACAAGTCCGTGCCTTACGACATCGAGCGCGACCTCCGCCCGGTGGCGCTCGCCTGGGAGTTCCCGAACATCGCCGTGGTCGCGCCGGGCAAGGTGCAGGCGAAGACGCTGGCTGAGTTCATCGCCTGGGCCAGGGGCAGGCGCGGCGGGATCACCTATGGCTCCACCGGCGTCGGCACCACCACGCATCTTTCCTCGGCGATGATGTTCAACCGCCTGGGGATCGAGGCGGTGCACGTGCCCTATCGCGGCGCGGCGCAGATCCAGCCGGCGCTGCTCAGCGGCGACATCGACTTCGCCATCGACGGCGTAGCCTCCTACCAGGCGCTGGTGGAGAGCGGCCAGATCCGGGCCCTCGCGGTGACCAGCGCCGAGCGCTGGCCCACCCTGCCGGAGATCCCGACCATGGCGGAGGCCGGGCTCGAGAACTTCGTTGTCACCGTCTGGGGCGGCTTCGTCGCACCGGCCGCGACGCCCGACGCCCTGGTGGAACGCCTGGGCAACGCGCTGAAGGCGGTGGTGGAGGACGCCACGCAGCGCGAGCGCTTCGCGCGCGTCGGCGCCAAGCCGATCTGGACAACGCCCGCGGAGGCCGCCGCGCGCGCCGCGCGGGAGCGCCCGATGTGGCGCGACACCATCAAGGCATCGGGCGCCGAGGCGGACTGAGACAAGCAGGCCCCCCAGGCGCGGGATTGTCTTGACGGACAGCCCCGCGCCTGCTGAAACACGCGCAATACCACAACAAATGTTCGCATTCCGATCAACGTGGATCGGTGGCGGGGCGGAGGAAGAATGGCCGGGGAGGCGAAGGGCGATGCGGTCGCGTCCGGCCAGGCCGGCAACGCCAAGAACCTCGTTCAATCCGCGGCCAAGGTCTTCGCCGTGCTGCGCGCCTTCGGCCCCAACCTGCCGGAGCTGACCGTCACCGAGGTGGCGGGCCGCGCCGGGCTCGACCGCGGCACCGCCTTCCGCCTGATCCATACGCTGATCGGGCTGGGATATCTCCGGGCGGTACCGGACACGCGCCGCTTCCGCCTGACCCTGCGGTGTCTCGAGATCGGCTTCGCCGCCCTGTCGGCCAACGACCTCCCGGGCCACGCCGAGCCCCTGTTGCGCGAGCTTGTTCCGCGCGTGGCGGATGCCGGGTCGCTCGGCGTGATCGAGGGTGGGGAGGTCGTGTACCTTCAGCGCGTGCAGCACGGGCTGGACCGGAACGGCGTGGTGCGTCGCCCGGGCACCCGGGTCGGCGCCTATGCCACCGCCCTCGGGCACGCCATCCTCGCTTTCCTGCCCCGGCACCGCCAGGTCGAGCATCTGGAGGGGGTGGAGCGCGTGATGCTCTCCGAACGGACGGTGACGGACCTCCCGGCCCTGCTGGACCGCCTGGACACGGTGCGGGCGCAGGGGTTCGCCGTCTCGGACGGCGAGAACGCCTTTGGCCTGCGCACCGTCGCCGCCCCCGTGCTCGGCACCGACGGCCTGCCGCTCGCGGGCGTCAGCCTCACCATCCAGTCCTCCCGCCAGTCCATCGACGCCTTCGTGCAGGACGGCCTTCCCCATCTCCGCCGCCTCGCCGACGAACTGACGGAGGGCGTGCGCCTTTCCCTCGGTGCCATCGGCGTGCGCCGCGCGGGCTGAACCCTTCGAGCGGAACCAACCCATGCCCGACCTTCACAGCCCCATCGAGTTGCTCCGCCCGCCCCGAATCGAGTTCGGCGGTGGAACCCTTTCCGTGATCCGGCCCTGGGTGGAGGAGCGCGGCTTCCGGCGCATCCTCGTGGTGGCGGATGCCTTCAACGCGGGGCGTGTGGACCTGCTGGGCCTGCCAGGCGCCGTCACCGTCTTCGGCGAGGTGAAGCCCGAGCCAGACCTGCCGAACCTCGAGAAGGTGCTGGCGGTGGCCGAGGCCATGAATCCCGACCTGGTGATCGGCTTCGGCGGCGGCAGCGCCATGGACCTCGCCAAGCTCGTCGCCGTGCTGCCCGGTTCCGGCCAGACCCTGCATGAGGTGGTGGGGCCCGAGAAGGTCGCCGGCCGCCGCGCCGCGCTGATCCAGGTGCCGACCACCGCGGGCACGGGCAGCGAGGGCGGGACGCGCGCGCTGGTGACGGACCCGGCCACGCAGAACAAGCTCGCGGTGCAGAGCCGGCACATGCTGGCCGATCTCGCGGTCGTCGATCCGGACCTGACCATGACCGTGCCGCCCGCCGTCACGGCCGCCACCGGCGTGGATGCCATGGCGCATTGCACGGAAGCTTTCACCAGCCGCCGCGCCCACCCGATCATCGACGTTTACGCGCTGGAGGGCATCCGCCTCGTTGGCCGCTTCCTGCCGCGCGCCGTGGCGGATGGGGGCGACCGCGAGGCGAGGGCGGGGCTGGCGCTCGCCTCCATGTATGGCGGCTTCTGCCTGGGGCCGGTGAACACCACGGCCGGCCACGCGGTGGCCTATCCGCTGGGCACGCGCCACCACATCCCGCACGGCCTGGCCTGTGCCCTGATCTTCCCGCACACCCTTGCCTTCAACGCGCCAAGCGTGACGGACAAGACGGGATTGGTCATGCAGGCGCTCGGGCTGCCTGCCTCGGCCGATCCTGGGGCAGTGCTGGAAGGGGCACACCGCTTCTGCGAAGGCCTGGGCGTGGAGATGCGCCTGTCGCGCCTCGGCGTGCCCGAGGACGACCTCGGCGCCATGGCGACGGAGGCGCACGCCATCCGCCGCCTGCTGGACAACAACCCGCGCGACCTCGGCCGGGACGGCATCCTGGCCATGTACAAGGCGGCCTTCTGACCATGGCCCGTACCGCCAGCCCCCCGCCCGACCTGTCCGGCGACGGCACCCTTGCCCCCGCGCCAGGGGATGCCGCGCGCACCGAGACCTTCATCCCCGCGCTCTGCGTGCAGAACCACGCGGCGAACCTCACCGTGCTCGGCAACGGCGACCTTGCCTGCGTCTGGTTCGGCGGCACGCAGGAAGGGGTTCCGGACATCTCCGTGCAGTTCTCCCGGCTCGCGCAGGGGAGCGGCCGATGGAGCGTTCCGGACACCCTGTCCGACGATCCTGCCCGCTCCGAGCAGAACCCGCTTCTCTTCCCCGCACCCGACGGCACGCTCTGGCTGATCTGGACCGCGCAGATCTCCGGCAACCAGGACACCGCCATCGTCCGTTGCCGCAGGTCGGGGGACCATGGCCATTCCTGGGGGCCGATCGAGACGCTGTTCGGGCCCCGTCCGGATGGCGGAACCTTCATGCGGCAGCCGGTTGTGGTTCTGGAAAACGGCGACTGGCTGCTGCCGATCTGGGTCTGCCTGACCACGCCCGGCCGCAAGTGGGTCGGGGACGAGGACTACAGCGCCGTCAAGATCTCCTCCGACCAGGGGCGCACATGGTCCGAGCACGCGGTTCCGGAGAGCAAGGGCTGCGTGCACATGAGCGTGCTGGACATGAAGGACGGCAGCCTCGTTGCCTTCTATCGCAGCCGCTGGGCCGACAACATCCATGTCAGCCATTCCACCGATCTCGGCCGGACCTGGTCCGCGCCCGAGCCGACGTCGTTGCCCAACAACAACTCGTCGATCCAGGCGGTGCGGTTGGCCAACGGCCACATCGCCATGGTGTTCAACGAGAGCAGCGCGGCCGATGCCACCGAGCGCCGTCTCTCCCTTTACGACGACATCGAGGACGGGGTGGAGGATGCGACGCCGGAGCCCATGCCGGTTGAGGGGCGGCGCAGCACCTTCTGGGGCGTGCCCCGCGCGCCGATGACGCTCGCCATCTCCGAGGATGGCGGCCGCAACTGGCCGCACCGCCGCAACCTCGAGACGGGCGACGGCTACTGCATGACCAACAACTCGCGCGAGAAGATCAACCGCGAGTTCTCCTATCCCACGGTGACGCAGTCGCCCGACGGCGCGCTGCACATCGCCTACACCTACTATCGCCAGGCCATCAAATACGTCCGCGTCGACGAGCGCTGGACCGGAGCTTCCGCATGAGCAGCCTTCACCCCACCGGCGTCTTTTCCGCGGCGCTCACCCCGCTGACCGCCGATCTGGAGCCCGATCTTCCCGTTTTCGTGGAGCACGCGCAGCGCCTGATCGCCCAGGGCTGCGACGGCATCGCGCTGCTGGGCACCACGGGCGAGGCCAACTCCTTCTCCACCGCCGAGCGCCAGTCCATCCTGGCCGCGGCGGTGGAAGGGGGCATCGAGCCGTCCCGCCTGCTGCCCGGCACGGGCGTCGTGGCGATCCCCGAGACGGTGACCCTGACGCGCCATGCCCTCTCGCTGGGCGTCAACACCGTCATCATGCTGCCGCCCTTCTACTACAAGGGCGTCAGCGAGGATGGCCTCTTCGCCGCCTATGCCGAGGTGGTGGAGCGCGTGGGGGACGACCGGCTGCGCGTGGTGCTCTACCACATCCCGCAGATGTCCGCCGTGCCGATCCCGGCCTCCGTGATCGAGCGCCTCCGCGCGCGCTTCCCCGGCACCTTTACGGGCATCAAGGACAGCGCGGGCGACCTCGCCAACATGGAGATGCTGGTGGAGCGCTTCCCCGGCTTCGCCGTGCTGGCCGGCGCCGACCCGCTGCTGCTGCCGCTGATGAGGAAGGGCGGCGCGGGCTGCATCACCGCCACCTCCAACCTCGTCGCCGCCGACCTTGCCTTCATCTTCCACAACTTCGCCGATCCGTCGAAGTCGGCCGAGGTGGAGGCGGCGCAGGCCCGCGTCGTCGCCAAGCGCAACCAGGCGTCCCGTTTCCCGCAGATGGCGTCGCTGAAGGCGATGCTGGCGAAGGAGACGGGCCACCAGGGCTGGACCCGACTGCGCCCGCCGCTGCTCTCGCTGACCGCGGAGGAATCCGCCCAGCTCCTCGCCGCCTGAACCGATGCGACACCGGCCGGCCCTGAAGAGGCCGGCCGCCCAAGGGAGAGAAGAACCATGAACCGGCGCAACTTCCTGCTCGCTGCCTCCGCCACGGGCCTGCTGGCGGCGCCCGCGGTGCGCGCGCAACAGGCCTGGCCGCACGGCAAGCCCATCCGCGTGATCATTCCCTGGCCGCCCGGCGCCGCCAACGACACGCTGGGCCGTCTTCTCGCGGCCCGCCTGTCGGAGAAGCTGGGCGCGACGGCGGTGGCCGAGAACCGCACGGGCGGCGCGGGCCTGATCGGCACCAACGCCGTGCTGCAGGCGGCGCCGGACGGCTACACGATCCTGGCCTCCGCCTTCAACACGGCGGTGATGCCGCTGGTGCTGCGCGGCGCGACCTTCGACCCGCAAAAGGACCTGGAGGTCATGGCGCGCACGGCCCGCGCGCCGCTCGTGCTCGCGTCCTCGGGCATCAGGCGGGAGAAGACGCTGGCGGAGATGATGGCCAGCGCGAAGGCGAAGCCGCGCGACTGGAACTTCGCCATCTCCTCGCTCGGCTCGGCCGGACACCTGGCCACCATCGAGTTCCTGCGCCGAACGGGCCTCGACCTCGACCTCGTGACCTATCGCGGCACGCAGCCGGCGCTGACGGACATGATGGGGGGCAGCGTGCAGCTCCTCATCGATCCCTCCTTCGCCATCCTGCCCGCGCGCGGGGACGGCAAGATCAACGTGCTGGGCATCGCGACGCCGGAGCGCTCGGCCCTGGCGGCGGACGTACCGACCATGGCGGAGGCCGGGCTGCCCGGCTACGAATTCCAGTCCTGGTACGGCGTCTGAGCTCCCAAGGGCACCTCCGCCGAGATCTGCGGCCGGGTGAACGCCCTGATGCAGGACACCATGCGCGAGCCCGCCATGGTCCAGCGCCTGACCAACCAGGTGCTGGAGCCGGTGACGGAAAGCATCGAGGACACGCGCCGCTTCATCGCGAGCGAGATCGTCCGCGCGGGCGAGCTGCTGAAGAGCGTGAACTACCAGCCGGAGTGAGGGATGGTGGCCGCCTGCGCGCCAGGGGCGCAGTGGCCGCCTGCGCGCTAGGGCGCGACGGCGGCCACCACGTCCACCTCCATCAGCATGCCCGGCCAGGCGAGCGCCTGCACCACGAGGAAGGTGTGCGGCGTGGCCGGCGCGCCCTTCATGGCGGCGCGGCGGCACTCGCCGATGGTCTGCTGGAAGCGGGCATCCGTGACATAGGTGGTGGCCTTCACGATGTCGCCCACGGTTGCGCCCTGCTGGGCCAGCATCCGGTCGATCTTCTCCCAGGCGTAGCGGCACTGCGCCGCCACGTCGCCCGCGAAGCGGATCTCGCCGGTCTTCTCGTCCTCCGAGCCCTGGCCTGAGAGATAGATGAAGCGCGCGGGCGTGCGCACCGTGACCGCATCGGCGAAGCGGCCGCTGTTCCAGTTGCCGTTGTCGATCGTGCGCTTCTCGAACCCCTGCTGGGCCAGCGCGGCGGTGGCGATCAACAGGCTGGCGGCGGCAGCCGCGAGAAGGGGACGGCGCATGGATGGTGTTCTCCCGTTGTGCCGGGCGCGCGCGGCGGGTCCCGCCGGGCCTGCCCGGTGCCCGCTGGCGGAGCAATGCCCGTGCCAGCGCCCGCGTTCCATCCCGCCGCTTGACCTGGCCGCCCCGACTGGCCGAGCCTCCCGGGGAAGGGAACGGAACAGTTCCCGGCCGAGGAACCCCCCATGCCTCCAATTTCCGCGCCTGGCCGCATCCGGCTCATGGCCCTCGCCCTGGCCGGCGGGCTTCTCGCCGCGCCGCCGCTTCTGGCCCAGGCGCCGACGGCCGCGGCGCCCGTGTACCAGGTGGACCCGCACTGGCCGAAAACCCTGCCGAACAACTGGGGCATCGGGCAGGCAGCCGGGGTCGCGGTGGACGGGCGCGACCACGTCTGGGTCGTTCACCGCCCGCGCACGATGACCGAGGACGAGCGCGGCGCGACTCTTTCGCCGCCCCGCTCCGAGTGCTGCGTGCCCGCGCCCTCCGTCATCGAGTTCGACCCGGACGGCAACGTGGTCCAGGCCTGGGGCGGCCCGGGGCACCACCCCTCCTGGCCCGCCAACGAGCACGGAATCTACGTGGACGGCGCCGACAATGTTTGGGTGGGCGGCAACGGCGCCAGCGACCACGTGCTGCTGAAGTTCACGCGGGAGGGACGCTTCCTTCTCCAGGCCGGCGTCACCGGCGAAACGGGCGGCAGCAACGACACGCGGCGCCTGGGCCGCCCCGCGGATATCGAGGTGGACACCGCCACCAACGAGGTCTTCGTGGCGGATGGCTACCAGAACCGCCGGGTGGTGGTCTTCGATGCGACCACGGGAGCCTATATCCGGCACTGGGGCGCCTATGGCCGCACGCCGCCGCCCGATGCCCCGCTCGCGCCCTATGTCGCGGGCCAGGCCCCGTCGCCCAGCTTCGCCAACCCCGTGCACTGCGTGCGGCTGGCGCGGGATGGGCTGGTTTACGTCTGCGACCGGGGCAACGACCGCATCCAGGTCTTCCGGCGCGACGGAACCTTCGTGCGGGAGTTCTTCGTGGCCACGGGCACGCTGGGCAGCGGCTCCGTATGGGACATCGACTTTCTTCCCGATGCTGCCCAGTCCGTGCTGCTCACGGCGGATGGCTCCAACAACACCGTCTGGCTGCTCGCCCGGCAGGGCGGCGAGATCATCGGGCGCTTCGGCCGCAGCGGCCGCAACGCGGGGGAGTTCCACTGGGTGCACAACATGGCCGTGGACAGCCGCGGCAACGTCTTCACGACCGAGGTGGACACGGGCAAGCGCGCGCAGCGCTTCCGCCTGGTGTCGCAGCTTCCGCGGTGATGACACGGGGGCTGTTCCGGCGGGCGCTGGCCTCGGCGATGCTGCCCGCCCTGCTGCCCGGCTGCGCCTCCCCGCTGCCGGCCCTGGAGGTCCCGGGCACCACCCCGGCCGCGCGGGCGCTGCTGGAGGAAAGCGCGGCGGCGCATGGGCTGCCGGCCCTGGCGAGGTTGCGCGACATCAGCGTGAGCTATGAAGGCGAATGGCCCGCCCTGATCGGCCGCCTCCAGCCGGCGCTGGTGGATTCCGGCTTTCGCGGCGGCTCGGAGGAACGTCTCCTGCTGCGTGAACGCGTGGTGGCGCAGGCCCATACGGGGCCGGCCGGGCGGAAGCAGGTGGTCCGTCAGGCCGCGCCGGGCGCTTCGGCGCCGTTGCGCGTGTGGCTCAACGGGGAGGAAGCCGAGGACACCGAGCGGCGCGCTGCGGCCGCGCTGGTGGCCGACGGCTACGCCCTGTTCCTTCTCGGCCCGATGCTGCTGGCCGGACCATGGAGCGCCGGCCGTTCGCTGGACCTGGGCGAGGGCGGGACGGAGCGCATCACCCAGGATGGGCGCGCCATCGACTGCGACGTGCTGCGGGCCCGCATCGCCCCGGGCCTCGGCGTGTCCCGCGCGGACGAGCTGGCGCTCTTCATCGGCCGCCGCGACCGCCTGATGCGCCGCATCCGCTTCTCGCTGGAAGGCCTGGACAGCACGCGGGGCGCGGTGGCGGAGGTGGACTGCCTCGATCACCGTCCGGCCTATGGCGTGCTCTGGCCGACGCGCTTCCACGAGCACCTGCTGCGGCCGTTTCCCTTGCCCGTGCATGACTGGCGCCTGCGCGGCCTGGACGTGGACCGGGGCTTCTCGGCCGCCGAGATCTCGGGGGCCAGCTTCACCGGCCGCGCCGCGGCGCCTGCCGGCAACCCCTCGGCATGACGGCGACAGGAGGCAATGGCGGATGAAGCTCGTGCGGTTTGATGGGGGGCGTATCGGCGTCCATGACGGCACGCTGGTCCACGACATCGGCGAGGCGCTGGGCGGCGACGACCGCGGCGCCTTTCCGCCCGTTGCCATGGTCCGCCTGATCGCGGCCTTCGACCGCCTTCGGCCCGACATCGAGGCGCTGCTGGCCTCCGGCCGCGCCCTGTCCGTGCCCGCCGCCTCCGCCGGGCTGCTGGCGCCGCTTCCCTGGCCCAACAAGCTGATGGCCTATCCCGTGAACTACATCGACCACGCGAAGGAGATGAACTCCACCGGCTACGCCCATGTGCAGGGCTACTTCCTGAAGGCGAACTCCTCCCTTTCCGGGCCCGGGGAGCCGATCGTTCTGCCGGCGCTTCCGGGGCGCGAGATCCATCACGAGTGCGAACTCGCGCTGGTGATCGGCCGTGAGGGACGGGACATTCCCGCGGAGCGCGCGCGCGAGCACATCTTCGGCCTCTCCTGCCTCATGGACATCACCATCCGTGGCCCGGAGGAGCGGGTGTTCCGAAAGTCCTACGACAGCTTCACGCCCATGGGTCCCTGGATCATCACCATGGACGAGGTGCGCGGCATCGACAGCCTCGGCATGAAGCTCTGGGTGAACGGGGAACTGCGCCAGTCGGCCAACACCCGCGACCTGCTGGTGGGCATCGAGGAGATGATCGTGGTCGCCTCCAGCGCCTCCACCCTCTATCCCGGCGACATCATCGCGACGGGCACGCCGGCAGGCGTCGGTCCGATCCGCGGCGGCGATACGGTGGTCATCGAGATCGAGCAGGTCGGGCGCATGAGCCTGCCGGTGGTGCAGGGAAAGGGCGGCGCCAACCGCGTGTTCCTGCGCCCGCCGGCCGGGGCTTAGCGGGGCAGGGGGCTCAGAGAAGGTCGCGCACCCGCTCGAAGGTACGGTCCAGGTGCAGGGCGAGCACCGCGGCCAGAGCCTCGCCGTCCCGGGTGCTGAGGGCGCGGATCATCTCCTCGTGCTCCTCCACCGCCCCGGCCCACTTCTCGGGTGCCGCGTTGCCGATGAAGCGGATGTGCTGCATGCGCGCCTGGATGGCCTCGTGCGCCCAGCTCAGCGTGGCATTGCCGGGCAGGGCGACGATGGCGGTGTGGATCGCCTGGTTCAGCTTGAAATAGGCCAGGCGGTCGCGTCGGGCGTAACGCTCCATCATGGCGTCGTGCAGGGCGGCCACGGAGGCGATGCCGCCCTCCGTGCCGTCGCGGCAGGCCAGGCGGGCGGCCAGCGTTTCCAGCGATTTCAGCACGACGAGGCTGTCGGCGAGGTCACGGCCCGTGTAGCGCCGCACCACCGCTCCACGCGCTGGCACAAGCTCCAGCAGGCCCTCCCCCGCGAGCATCCGCACAGCCTCGCGAAGGGGCGTCCGCGAAACGCCGAGCCGGGTGCCCAGCGCCACCTCGTTGATGCGCCCGCCCGCCGGGATCTCGCCGAGGGTGATCAGGTCGCGCAACCGCGCGGCCACCTCCTCCTGCAGGGGGCGACGGACAATAGGACCGATGGTGGCGGCTTCGGGCTCGGGGGGCGAGGCGGCAGGGCTGTCCATCGCTTGTTCGGCTTTCTCCTTGCTTGACCGGCCCCGATCATTATGCCTGATACTGTATGCAGTGTGTAGGTGAATGAGCGGGGAGGAAAAATGAGCGGGGACGTCATGCCGGAACACCGGCCGCGCATCGCCGTCGCCATGGGCGACCCGGCCGGAATTTCTCCCGAACTCGCTGCCCGCATCCTGGTGGACGACGCCGTGCTCGCCGCGGCCGATCTGATCGTGATCGGCGATGCGCGGGTGCTGGCCCGGGGTGCGGAGGCGGCGGGCGTCGCTCCCGGTGTCGCCGTCGTGCAGCCGGGCGAATCCGTGCGCTCCCGTCCTGGCGGGCCCATCCTGCTGGATCTCGGCCATTGTGACCCGGACACCATCCCCCTGGGTGAGATCTCCGAGGCAGGAGGGCGCTTCGCGACGGAGAACTTCCGCCGAGCCCTCGCCATGGCCGCGGCCGGGGAGGTGGAGGCCGTCTGCTTCACCCCCTTCAACAAGGCCGCCATGCGCCTCGTCACGCCGGGCTACGAGGACGAGATCGGCTTCACGGCCGAAGCGATCGGCTTCTCCGGCGTGGCCAAGGAGTTCAACGTGCTGGAGGGGCTGTGGAACGCCCGCGTCACCTCACACGTGCCGCTCAAGGATGTCGCGGGGCTGCTGACGCGCGACAACATCCTAGACAACCTCCGCCTGACGGACGAGGCGCTCCGGGCCTCCGGCATCGCGCGCCCGCGCATCGCGGTGGCGGCGTTGAACCCTCATGCGGGCGACCACGGCAACTTCGGCCGCGAGGAGATCGACGTGATCACCCCTGCCGTGGAGGCCGGCCAGCGCGAACAGATCGGCTGCGAGGGGCCTTTCCCGGCGGACACGGTGTTCATGCGCGCGCGCCGCGGCGACTTCGACGCCGTGCTGACCATGTACCACGACCAGGGCCAGATCGCGATGAAGCTGATCGGCTTCGACGCGGGCGTGACCCTGATGGGCGGCTTCCCCTTTCCGATCTGCACCGCGGCGCATGGCACCGCCTATGACATCGCCGGCAAGGGCATCGCCCATCCCGGCGCCATGCGGAACGCGGTGCTTCTGGCCGCCCGCATGGTGGCGCGCTCCCACGCCCGGGGGAATGCTCCGGCGGCCTGACCCCCTACCGATTCCGCGCAGAACCCGGAACGGGCGCGCGGCACGCAACAAAGGAGGAAAACCATGAAAGCAACCGCTGCGGCCCTGTTCGGCGCCGCCATGACGCTCACCCTGCCGGCGGCGGCCCAGACGACGGGACAGGCGGCCTGGCAGCCGACGCGCCCCGTCGAGTTCGTCGTCACCTCCGGCGCCGGCGGCGGCACGGATCTCTTCGCGCGGACCGTGCAGTCCATCGTCACCCGCCACAACCTCGTGCCCACCTCGATCGTGGTGACCAACAAGGGTGCGGGCTCGGGCGCCGAAGGTTATGGGATGGCCCGCCCCTCACTCCTGCTGGGGTAAGCTGGCCGGGCATTCGGGGCTAAGGG
>NZ_JBHLVZ010000052.1:0-9639 GCF_042433125.1 Muricoccus vinaceus
CATCCAATCTGGCGCTGGCCGCCGCCGCCTGATCGTCAACTGCGGTACTCACCGGATGAGTACGAAGCGCAGGCCCCACTCGCGGATGCTTTCGTAACTGACCACGATGCCGCGTGCAGCAAGGATCAGCTCGACGTCACGCAGGCTGAGGCTGAAGCAGTGGTACAGCCACACTGCATGCTGGATGACCTCGGCTGGATAGCGGAAGCCTTGGTACGGATTAGGCGAGTTCATGCGGCGCAGGCTGCCACGCCCCTCCGGACCCGCCAACCTGACAAGGCCCTCACCGGGGCATTGTCACGTTGTTTGGCGACGAGGCGCGTTGGACTTGGCGGCAGAGCTTGCGCAACCTCACGCTGCCACTTGGACGCACGTCTCCCGCTTCCAGACCCGGAAGGCGTTGTCACGAGCATGGCGGTACTCGCCGGCGCTCATCAGGTGCCGCCGCGGACGGAAGTGGCCGTAGATCACGCCGTGTGCCGAGAGGAACCGCTGTGCTTGCTCGCACGACTTGAAACGTTGCATCTGGCGTTCTCGACGTCGCGTCGGCCTATGGGAATTCTCGGCACGGTTGTTCAGGTAGCGGCTGGTCCGATGCCGCGCATCGGGCAGGATCTCCCGTTGCGCGACACCATAGCTGCGCAGCCCGTCCGTGATGATCTTGCGGGGCTTGTACTTGAGGTCAGCCAGAAGGCGCTTGAAGAAGCGTTTGGCCGCCGTGCCATTCCGGCGCTTCTGCACAAGGACGTCGAGCACGACACCGTGCTGATCCACTGCGCGCCAGAGATAAAAGAGTTCGCCGTTGATCCTCAGGTACACTTCATCCATGTGCCAAGTATCGCCCGGCTTCGGGCGACGCTTCCGCAGCCTGGCCGCGAAATCCGTGCCGAAGCGGAGGCACCAGCGGCGGATGCTCTCGTGGCTGACCACCACGCCTCGCTCGGCGAGAAGCAGTTCAACGTCTCGGAAGCTCAGGCTGAAGAGGTGATAAAGCCAGACTGCATGCCGGATGACCTCAGCCGGGAAACGGTACCCAGGGTAGGTGGTGAACTCGGACGTCATCCCACTATCCTGGCGCAGCCGCTTCGTTACGGCCAGAGATCCCCAATGTGAAAATGCCCGTGCCTGCCATGTTCATGGCCTTCAGCGAGCAGGTGCCGTCAGGCGTGAAGATGCGCCACGCCCTCGGCTGGTGGTGGCACACGCCGGGCGACCTGCTGGACAAGATCGACCCGGAGAACTTGGCCCGGGATGCGCGAATTTATCTCGAGACCGTCCACCGTCTCCTTACGGATGCGGTGCTGCCCATCGACCACATCGCCCAGCTCGACTCTCTAGCTGGGGAGCTAATCCGGCTCGATGGCGTGCGGGAACATGGCATGCCGCTGGACGGGCTGGCTCAAAGAACCACGGCCTTGCGGGAGAGGCTGGTCCGGGCGCGCGAGGAGCTGGACGCGGAGCGGCTGAACCGGGTGATCCTACGCATTTGCCGCGCCCTGGTGCCGCTGGACTGCACCTTGGGCGACCGGTTCGCGCATGATCCGGCCCTACCGCTTCCGTCCTGGCCGGTCCTGGACCCGCTCCGCCGGCTCGCCCCGTCGGAGCTGGCCTCGGACGCGGCGCGGCATACCGCCGTGGCTGCGCGCCGGGCCTGCAACCGGGTGGCGCACGCCCTCGCGGAGGCCTCCGCTGCCCTGGGCTGAGGCGGGGGCCTTGGCGCTCGGCCGCCAGCACCTGCACGACGTGGTTTGACACGGATGCCGGGCTACCATCACATCGCACTGCTCACTAGCCGAGGTGCTGATGGACGCGCCTGAAGTTGTCGTGGCCTTCGGCGGTGCTGAGGAGTCCGGCGACGCTACGATCTGACCAACTTCTCCTGGCTGGCACCTGCCATGGTAGGCCGGGTGCCGGCGCCCCATGCGGCACAGGGCGGCGACGTTGGTCTCCCCCCGATCATGCGTCCAGCATCCCCAACGCGCCCGTGCTGCCGCCAAAGCTGCCTTGGTCCACCACAGGCGTTCGGCCCCACTTTGAGCAAGTCATGTGGGCGCCTCGGCAGACAGTCGTGCCGCTCCTGCGTCTCTGGCCGGAGGCGAACCAAACATTCTGCCGTACTCACGCGTGAACTGGGGCACGCTCTCGTAGCCGACGGCGAAGGCCGCACTGCTCGCCGAGCGGCCTTCTCCTCGCATCAGTCGCCGCGCCTCGATCAGCCGTAACTGCTTCTGGAACTGCAGGGGCGAAAGGGAGGTCACGCTGCGGAAGTGCTGATGGAAGGAGGACGCGCTCATCCCGGCGACGGCCGCCAGGCTCTCCACCGGCAGCGGCTCAGCGAAACGGGCGCGCAGCACCGCCACGGCACGCGACACGCGCTCCACATGCCCCCCCGGCCAGCCGATCCGCCGGACCGCCGCCCCATGCCGCCCGGTGAGCAGCCAGTAGTGCAGCTCGCGCATCAGGGATTCCTGCAGTACCGGCAATGCCGCCGGGCGGTCGAGCAGGCGCATGAGCCGGGTGGCTGCCTCCGCAACCTCGGCCCCGGTCGGGTCGACCTGGACCGCGTCGGCATCGGCGGCAGCGATCCCCTCCATCCGCAGGCCGAGATCGGCGATGATGACAGGGTTCAGTTCGACCACCAGCGACAGGTATGGCTCTGCCTCGCTCGCCCGGGTCACCTGACTGACGGTAGGCACGTCGGCCGTGATCAGCAGCGAGTCCCCCGTGCCGAAGTTCAAATCCCGCGTTGCCATTGTGACGCGCTTGCCGCCCTGCACCACCAGGCAGGCGAGCGGGCGGGAGATGTCGTGCATCAGTTCGCTGGGCGCCGCCGCGTGCACGGTGCTCAGCCCAGGGATGTCGGTGCGGGCGATGCCGTGGCCATCGGCATGCGCCTCGCCGTGGCGGCGGACCAGGTCGAGAAGGCTGCTCATGCGGCCATCATAGCGGCAGCGTCCCGCCGTCGCAGCCGTTTCGGAGGATTAGGCAAGCAAGTCCGAAGTTCCGGCAAGGACTTCAGCCGGGTCTGAGACAATGATCGTGGCGGCACGCAAGGAGCCTAGCCATGACCACTATCTCGCTTGTTACCGGCGGCAGTCGCGGTCTCGGCCGCAGCACGGCGCATAGCATCGCGGCCCGCGGCGGCGACGTCGTCATCACGTACCAGAGTCGCGCCGACGAGGCGCGGGCCGTTGCCGCCGAGATCGCCGCCACAGGTCGCAAGGCCGTCGCGCTGCAGCTCGACGTCGGCAACGCCGCCACCTTTCCTGCCTTCGTTTCCATGCTTCGGTCGGCGCTGGGCGAAAGTTGGGGGCGCGATACCTTCGACCACCTGGTCAACAATGCCGGGCACGGTGACCACGCGCTGATCGCCGACACCACCGAGGCGCAGTTTGACCAGCTGGTCGACGTGCATTTCAAGGGCGTGTTCTTTCTCACCCAGGCGCTGCTGCCAATGCTGGCGGATGGCGGGCGCATCGTAAACCTGTCCTCCGGCCTGACGCGGGTCTCCGCGCCGGGCTGGGCCGCCTACTCGGCGGTGAAGGGCGCGGTGGAGGTGCTGTCCGTCTACATGGCCAAGGAACTGGGCGCGCGTGGCATCGCGGTCAACACCGTGGCGCCGGGCGCCATCGAGACCGATTTCTTCGGCGGCGCTGTGCGTGACACGCCGGAGTTCAACAAGTTCTTCGCGGACATGACGGCGCTAGGCCGCGTCGGAGTGGCCGACGACATCGGGCCGATGATCGCTAGCCTGCTCGGTCCAGACAATCGCTGGGTCAACGCGCAGCGCATCGAGGTTTCCGGCGGCCAGGGCATCTGACCGCCCGCACAGCACCCGAGCTGTTCACCTAGATGCTAACCTCATGGGCCTACCAGACCGCCAGGAACTAACAGGCGGCTGTGACCCAACTTCGTTGCAGCATGGCCGCTAATTCTAGCCTGACCCCACAGCGGACCTGCCGCTTCCGGCCGAGAAGTGCTGTCTTCGTTGTGCTGTGACACGGGCAGGTCCGTGCGTTATCTTGACCTGATGACGAACGAGGCCGACGCGGTGCCGGCAGCGCGCTGCCCCTGGGACTTGCATCCCGCGTTGATGGAGGAGCGCATCACCGCCTGCGCCCGCCTGCTCGCCCGTGGGCGCACCGACGCGCTCGCCATGGCCGATACCTGGGCAGGCGACGATGCTTGGTCGATTGGCTGTCGCGCCTACTCGTTCAGCCGCAACCGGCTCCGCCGCACCGCTGAGGCGGGCCGCTACCCCTGGCTCGGCGTGCTCGACGAGACGCACCACTTTGTCTTCCTGATCGACGGGGTGCCCGTGCGCTTCTTCCGGGGCGATGCCGACGAGCCCAGCAAGCGCACGCTCCGCCAGCAGGAAAGCGAGGCGCAGCAGCTCGCGCTGGCGCTCGGCCGCGGCGACGAGGCAGAGGGATTGATGTTCCGCTTGGCCGTGGAGACCGGTGAGGAGGGCGAGGTAACGCGCGTGGTCTTCCTGGCGCTCAGAGGCGAGGAAGGACGGGTGGTTTGCTTCTGGCCGGTGCCCGGGATCGATGACACGCCTGCCGCGGAGCCACAGCCGCGCGGGGCACGGGAGCGTCGGAACGACGCGCCCGCCATGCAGCTACCCTTTCCTGCGGCTTCGACGGGACGCCGTCAGCGTCGCTCATCGGGGCCGACGCGGGCTAAGGCGTAGGAAGGCGGCGGCAAGTCTCCAAAGCCCAGCGTCTGCCTAATTCCTACCGCCTGGATCCCCCCTTAGGGGCAAGAAACTTCGAGACAAGCCTGTCCTTCTCCGTGCCGGTCGGGATCGGGGAAGCCCGTGACGGCACAGTCGGCTTTGCGCCGACTGGCCTGGCCTGCGGCCCGGGCAATTCGCCCATGAAGCGCGACGGCTTGCCTTCCCACTCACGTCGGTGCCGGACCCAGGTCAGCTGCAGCGAGTGTCGGGCACGGGTCAGCCCGACATAGAAGAGGCGCCGCTCCTCCGCCAGGGCACCGTTCTGCTCGGCCGACCAATGCGGCCAGACGCCCTCTTCCAAGCCGGCCAGCAGGACATGATCGAACTCGAGCCCCTTGGCCTGGTGCAGCGTCATCACCGGCACCGCATCGGCCTCCTCACTTCCGTCAACCGCATCTGTCAGAGCTGCGCCCTCGCAGAATGCCGCCACGCTGCCGGCCTTCTCAGCCGCTTGCAGAGCCTTCCCCCAAGCCGCCCCAAGCTTGCCGCCGCCCTCCAGCCGTTCGGCGATCTCGCTCGCCTCCGCGGCCAGTTGCAGCGCGTCCGCCGGTCCGAGCGCCCGGCGAGCCACGCCGTCGGCGATCTCCCGCGCGATGCCCAGCACCGCCTCCAGGGCGCGCCGCTCATCGGGACTTGCCGGCAGGCTTGGTACCGCCCCCGCAAGGGCAAGGCTCCGCTCGGCCGCATGCTCCCGCAGTCGCCCGAACAGCACGGCGCCGATGCCCCGTGGCGGGTAGGCACAGGCGCGGCGGAACGCGTCGTCCGCCCCGGTGTCCCAGGCCTCCGTCCCACGACGCCCCGCAGCAGACCGGCTCATTGCCAGCCGCAACCAGGCGATGGCGCCCAGCACCTCACGCGGCGCCTCCGGCTCACGTTCGGTCACCAACCGCACGGGGATCGCAGCCTGCCGCAGGGCGGCAAGAATGGGATCGGCCACGAACCCGGCCCGGACCAGCACCGCGCACTCGCGCCAGCGAGGCTCTGGTTGCCTCCCTTTGAGGGCCCGTAGCCAGGCCACGACCTCCCGCCCCTCGTCCTCGGGAGTGGCCGCCTCGCGGACGGTGATCGACTGCCCTGGCGGCGCCTTCGGCTCGGCCGGGCGCAAGGTCTTAGGCAGAGCCTCCGGATCCTGTGCTGCGACAGCATTGGCCGCGCGCAGGATCGTCGCGGTCGAGCGATAGTTGGTCTCGAGCTTTACGGGTGGGGGAGCGGTTGGGTAGTCCTTCCCGAACCGCCGTATGTGCGAGACGTCGGCGCCGCGCCAGCCATAGATTGCCTGCAGATCATCACCGACCGCGAACACCCGCTCTGCCTTGCCGGCAAGAAGGCGAACCAGCGCGTGCTGGGCATGGTTCGTGTCCTGGTACTCGTCCACCAGGATCTCGGCCCAGCGCGCCGACCAGCGCTTGGCGAGGCCGGGATCCGCGCGCATGGCGGCAACGGGCAGCGCGATGAGGTCGTCGAAGTCGAGCGCCTGGCGCGCCTCCAGCGCCGCGCGGTAGGCCGGCAGCACGGTGGCAGCCCTGGCCAGTACCTCGGGCTCAAAGCGGGCGAGGGCGGAGGAGCGGGGTAGCTTGCGCGGCTCGGTGACCAAGCCGTTCTTGAGCAGCGACACCGCCTCCGCGAGCTGGCCTGCTTCCTTGCTGTCCGTGATGCCGGCGGCCCCCATCAGCAAGGCGCGGGCGTCGCGCTGACCCAGGATGGCGAAGCCCCGCGGCAGACCAGCGATGCTGGCGGCGTCCTCGATCATGAGCCGCGCCATGACGGCGTGGAAGGTGCCGACCCAACGCGGCGTCCGCGCCGGTCCGAGCAGGGCGGCGAGCCGGTCGCGCATCTCGCCGGCTGCCCTGGCGGTGAAGGTGATGCAGAGCAGGCGCTCAGGCGCCTCCCCGCACAGGATGAGGTCGGCCACGCGCCGAATCAGCGTCTCGGTCTTGCCCGAGCCCGCCCCAGCCAGGACCAGGAGCGGCGCCGGCGTGGTCGCGGCCGCGCGCTGGGCCGGGTTCAGGCGCTCAAGGTGCAGCGGCATCGAGGAACACCGGTCGTGCCGCGAGGTCCACCTCAATGCGCGCCTCTCTCAGCGAGGGCAGCAGCGCGGCGGCGGGCAGGCGGAGGTAGCGCTCGAGCAGTTGCAGGTAGAGGCCCATGAAGCGCGGACCATGCCCGTCCGTCCCGCCTTCGGCCGTGCTGGTCATGGCATGGGCGAGCTCGTGCAGCAGGATCCAGGACGGCAGAGCCTCGGGCAAGCGGAGCCGCAGGCGCGTGGCATCCGCCTGCCGGGCAGTGGCCTGGGCCGGCAGTCGCTCCACCTTGGGCGGCCAGCGCAAGCCCATCTCGGCCCAGATGGCATCCACCATGGCCGAAGCGGCGGAGAAGGGGACCAGGTCCGGCGCATGGGGTGCCACAACCCAGTCCTCCCAGGCATAGACCCGCGCGCGCTGCCGATCGCGCCCACTCATCCCTCCAGCCGGTCTTGCGAGGTGCCGCTCACCGGCCGCTGGAGGTTGACCCGCTCGCCGGCAGCGTAGCCGTGCTGGTAGGCGCCGTTCAGGCGGATGCTGGCGCCGCGCTGCGCCACCAGCCGCACCGCCGCCGTGCGGAAGGCCTCCTCCACCACGCTGTGCTTGACGAGGATGAGGGCGGTGCCGGTCGAGCGCTGCGCCGCTACATCCGCCTCCCTGGCCGCGTGCAGCGCCTCCAGCCGCTCGGCCAAGCGACTGGCCATGCCGTGGGCGAAGCTGGTGGAGGCTTGCCGCAGCCCCGTGCCTCGCAGGGCGGGATGCTGTGCCCGGAAGCCCAGCACCTCCTGGCGGATGCCACGGTCGATCACCGCGAAGAGGTAGACGGCCATGGAGGTGTCCGGCTCGAAGCCGAAGAAGACGTAGCGGGGCCGATCCTCGTCGCGGGCGAGCCAGACCTTGCAGTCGCAGAAGCGCGCAATGGCGGGCACGCAGCCGTCGATGGGCCGGCGCTGACGGCCCGGTAACGGCATCTCGACCTGCACGCAGGGCTCGGCCCGGAGGTCCACCTCGGCCATGCTGAGCGCGTAGCGCTCGAGCAGCCGCCCGACCATCTCGGCGGCGGCGAGCGCCTCGGCCTCGGTGCAGCCGTTCGAGACGGTCTTCTCGGCAAGGGCCCGGATACGCGCCTTGACGCGGGTGAGTTCGGTAGTCTGGCTCAGGGGGAAGGGACCAGGGAAAGGGGCAGGAGGGTTGAGCGTAGCATCGAGCAGCTCTTCCGGCATCCCCGCCCTCTCCCTTGCAGCACCACCCACAGCCTGCATCGGCCGCTGGCGGCCCACTCAAGTTGCGCAGATACTTCGGCGGCGCTGCGCCCATTGTGGCTATGGGCGTATCGCCGCCGAGTTCCCAAAGCGGGCGCGGATCTCAGTAGTTGATGGACCCGCGCGCGCCTCCGCCCACGTCAATCGCAACACCGTTGATTGTCACGGAAAGAGGGGACGCGAGGAAGGCGATCACCTGGGCCACGTCCTCCGCCGTCGGCAAGCGCCCCATCAGCACGTTCTGTGCCATGGCCGCCTCCACTTCACCGACGGTTCGGACTTCCGCCCTCGCACGAGCCTCAAGCATCGCGTCCACTTTCTCCGTGCGCGTCATCCCGGGGTGCACGGTAGTGACCGCAATGCCGGTGCCCGACAGCTCGTCGGCAAGGTTCTTCGCCAGGGCGACCACGGCGACGTCGCGGATGGTGCCCACCACGTCACCGGTCCGCCGTGCGCCCAGCCCGCTAACGTTGATGATGCGGCCCCATCCAGCCCGGCGCATGGCCGGCAGCAGGGCGCGGGCACAACGCAGGTAGCCCATGACCTTGGTATCCATGTGCGACGCCAGGGAAGCCCACTCAGCCTCGGAGGGAACGGGCACCGCCTTCTGCCCAGCGGGATCGGCTGCGCAGTTCACCAAGATATGGGCGCCGCCGAGGTCACGTTCCACGACGGCCGCCATAGCTGCTACCGCGGCATCGTCCGTGGTGTTGGCGGCCACTCCCAAAGCACGACGGCCCGTGGTGCTGGCAATGTCCTCCGCCACCTGGGCAGCTTCGTCAGCGTTGCGCGAGACCAGGACCACGTCAGCACCCTCGGCCGCGAGCAGCCGCGCCGTTGCCAGTCCAATACCGCGCGTCCCTCCGGTGATCACCGCCACCTTTCCCGCAAGTCCCAGATCCATGCACCGCACTCCTTTCTGTTCCTGGGGGAAGCTTATCACTATCCACAATGCTGCCTTGGTGGCCGGCGCTCGATGGCCTGGCAAGCGTCGAACACAGCGACTGAAGAGAAGCTGCCTACCGTTGGCCTTCTTCCGCCGGGTGCCCAGGAGCGGAGGTGCTGCTTATGGCCAGTTTGCCCACTGCTGCATGGTTCCTCAGCCGAACTCCAGGCTGATCTGGTCCGGGCGCCTTTCGTCGACGTTGTCGAAGCCGGAGACGGTCACGCCGAGAAGGCGCACCGCCTTCGGCAGCGGGAAAACTCCCTGCACCAACTTCCGCGAGATCCGTGCGAGTTCCCGCCCACTGGTGATCGGCACCGGCGAGGTACGGCTGCGGGTCACCTGCCGGAAGTCGGCGAACTTGACCTTCACCGTGACGGTGCGGCCGAAGGTGCCGGTCTTCTCACACCAGCCCCAGACATCTTCCGCGAGGGCCACGATGCCCTCCTCCACTTCCACCGGGGTGGCGAGGTCGCGGGCGTAGGTGGTCTACGAGCCCGAGGACTTCCTCGGCCGGTTCGGCACCACGGGGCGATGGTCCTCGCCGCGCGATATGGTGTGGAAGTGCGCGCCCGCCTTGCCGAAGTGCTCCTGCAGGAAGGCAAGGCTCCACTCGCGGAGGTCGCGGCCGGTGCGGATGCCCAGCGCCTCCATCCTGGCGGCGGTGGCCGGACC
>NZ_JBHLVZ010000053.1:0-12351 GCF_042433125.1 Muricoccus vinaceus
GGCCTGAGCACCAAGATCCACTTGGCTGTGCGAGGTCTTGGTGCACCGGTGCGCCTTCTCCTGGCCGGCGGCCAGCGCGGCGACTGCCCGCAGACCCACGCGCTGATCGAAGGCCTGCCCGCCGACGCCGTCTACGACGCCGACCCCCTGCGCAAGGCTATTGCCGCCAAAGGCGCGGTTGCCGTCATCCCCAGCAATCCGTCCCGCGCCCGCAAGTACCCGCTCGACAAGCACCTCTACGCCCAGCGCCACCCGATCGAGTGCTGCTTCTCCAAGCTCAAGCAGTTCCGCCGCGTCGCCACCCGCTACGAGAAGACCGCAAGGAACTACCTCGCCGTCGTCACCCTCGCTGCCACCGTCCTCTGCCTCAGGTCAGTGTCCACAAAACCTAGGGCTAGTCGGTCCAGGGAGCCGCGCGGTCTGCCCCAGGTAATGATCCGGGGAGCCTGGGTATGCGTGAAAGCCTTGACCACCTTGGATCGGGGAAGCTGCTCCTGATGTAGCTCATGCTCTGTCTTCTCGCCCGAATTGAGGATCGGGTAGTTGCCGTCGCGCCAGGGCATGTAGTTGTTCGTGTCGATCACGATCTTTCCCGCGAGCGCTTCCACGGGCATGTCGTTCACCAACCTAGGGGGAACAGCGACGACGACGAAGTCGCCTGCTTCGGCGGCACCTGCAGCCGTCGACGCTGCCGCTGGCGGTCCTAGCTCGGCAACGAGCCCGCTCAGCGTGTCAGGTCCGCGCGAATTGGCGATAACGAGGTCGTAGCCGCTCGCGATGGCCGCGCGCGCGATATGGCTGCCGACGTCGCCCGCGCCGATAATACCAATCGTCGCCATGGGTGGTGTACCTCAGGGGCTGGATGACTGGTGAGAACGAAGGCTCGTCGCTGCTTCGGGTGTCCGGCAGCGATGCGGGACTGCCGGACGTTGAGGTGAGTTAAGAGAACTCGGTCGGGGCGGCCGGTGCCCCGGCCAGCCCCGCACCCCGTCCACTCAGGCGCCGAAGCCCCCATCGATCGTGTGCATCGCCCCGGTCACGAAGCTCGCCTCTGGCCCAGCCAGCCAAGCCACCATGCCCGCCACCTCCTCCGGCCGCCCATGACGCTTGATGGCGAGGACGGCGTGCTGGAGGTCCTTCATCGGGCCATCGGCCGGGTTCAGGTCCGTGTCGATAGGCCCGGGCTGCACGACGTTCACCGTGATCCCGCGCGGCCCGAAGTCCCGCGCCAAGCCCCGCGCCATGCCCTGCAGCGCCGACTTGCTCATCGCGTAGGCCGACAGGCCCGGAAAGGGGATCCGATCTCCGTTGACGGAGCCGATCACGATGATCCGCCCGCCCTCTGGCATCCGCCGCGCCGCCTCCACCGCCGCGTGGTAGGGCGCGTTCACGTTGATGCGGATCAGCCGGTCCACGGCGTCCGGATCCGCCTCCAGCGGATCGCCGAAGGCGCCAACCCCCGCGTTCACCACCAGCACTTCGAGTGGCCCGCTGTCCCGCACCCGCGCGATCACCGCGTCCCGGTCGGCGCTGTCCGTCACGAC
The DNA here is from genome assembly GCF_042433125.1 of Muricoccus vinaceus. Lineage (NCBI taxonomy): Bacteria > Pseudomonadati > Pseudomonadota > Alphaproteobacteria > Acetobacterales > Roseomonadaceae > Muricoccus > Muricoccus vinaceus. The sequence goes on from NZ_JBHLVZ010000053.1 coordinate 1,545, forward strand.
CGCCGTGGCACCCGTCTCCGCCGCCACCTGCTCCGCCGCCTCGCGCGATCCAGCATAGGTGAAGGTCACCGCAGCGCCATCCGCGGCCAGACGCCGCACGATCGCCGCCCCAATCCCCCGGCTCCCGCCGAGCACCAGAACGGACTTACCCTGGAAACTGGCCATCAGGCTCTCCTCGCATTTCGCTGTAGTATGCACTACATAAAACCCCAGGAGACCCCGTCAAGGTTTTTTTGTAATAATGGCTACAAATACTTCGCGCCCCCGTGGCCGCCCGCGCCGCTTTGACCCGGAGCAAGCCGTCGCGACGGCCCAGCGCCTCTTCCATGCCTACGGGTACGACGCGGTCAGCATCGCCGACCTCACCCAGGCCCTCGGCATCAACCCGCCCAGTTTCTACGCCGCATTCGGCAGCAAGTCCGGCCTCTACGCTCGGGTCCTCTGCCGCTACAGTGGCACCGGGGCCATACCTCTGGACGAGATCCTGCGCCCTGATCGTCCGGTGGCCGAAGCCTTGGCCGCCCTGTTGGAGGCCGCCGCCCGGCGCTACGCCGCCGATCCCGCCGCCACCGGCTGCCTCGTGCTGGAAGGCACCCGCTGCAACGACCCGGAAGCAGGCGAGGCGACCCGTGCCGCGAACGTCGCGGCCGAGGACGTGATCCGCCGCTACATCGCTGCCCGCCATCCGGAGGAGGCTGAGTGCCTGACGGACTTTGTTTGCACCACCATGACTGGCCTTTCCGCTAAGGCTCGCAGTGGACACAGCCTGGACCGCCTCCTCGCGACCGCCCACCTTGCCAGCCTGGTCCTCGCGCAGTCACTTCCCGCTTGAGCGCCTCACTACCCCACGCCGCCTATCAACGGCAGCAAGAGCTTCGTCCGTCCGCGAGAGATGACTTTCATAGCGAACGATTGGCCAACGACGTGCGAGTGCCTCAAGGGAAACCAGATAATGCGCGAAACAGGGATCAGCGCCCGGGTTACGCTTGGGCTATGAGGGGCGGCTAAGGACTGATGCAGTGCCTGGGTCGGGTTGAACCCCGCGGCTAGAGATTAGCTGCCCAGCGGGTTGCATGCTCCCGCCATTTATCCAAGTGCAGAGGTGCTGCTTCCGGCCCGATTTGGTGGTGTCGACCTGGTGCCTTGCCAGATCTCCGACACCGTTCGTCAGTTTGCTGAGGGTCGGCATTGCTATGTTCCACTTCGACCGCGCCGCCGGTGCTTTGTGAAGCCTAGCCCGAAGGGCACGCCTGTGTGCTATGGCCCCCGTCGATGCAGAACTCGCTCCTCTTTCTGTCCACCGTGCTGATCTGGGGTAGCACCTGGATCGCCATCACCTGGCAGGTGGGATCCGTGCCAGTGCTGGTTTCCGTGTTCTACCGCTTCGCAAGTGCGGCGGTGATCCTGCTGCTGGTGCTGTCAGCGCTGCGGCGGCTGCCGCTGCCGGGGTGGCGGGACCAGCCCTTCATCCTGGCCCAGGCGCTCTGCCTTTTCAGCTTCAACTTCATTTGTTTCTACAACGCCGCAGCCTATCTTCCTTCAGGGCTCGTCTCCGTCATCTTCTCGCTGGCGACGCTGTACAACGCGGTCAACGCGCGCTTGTTCTTTGGGGAACGCATCACGGCCCGCACGGTGCTTGCGGCGCTGCTCGGTGTAGCCGGCCTGCTCCTGCTATTCGGGCACGACGTCCTCGTTCGGGTGGATGGCGACACCCTCAAGGGCATTGCGTTCGGAGCCCTCGGCACGCTGTTCTTCTCTCTGGGCAACATGGCATCGCGCCGTAATAGCGCCGCCGGAGTTGCGCCGCTGACGGCCAATGCCTGGGGTATGACCTACGGCGCGGCGGTGCTGCTCGGCTTGATTGGACTGACCGGCACACCCCTGGTTGCCCCTCCGGACGGGCGCTACCTCGCCGCGCTGCTCTATCTTTCGGTCATCGGCTCGGTTGTGGGCTTCACTACCTACCTGATGCTGGTCTCGCGGATCGGTTCATCTCGGGCGGCCTATACCACCGTGCTGTTCCCGGTCGTGGCCTTGTCGCTGTCGACCCTCTTCGAGGGCTACCATTGGGACATGGCCGCGCTGGCCGGGCTGGCGTTGACGCTGCTCGGCAATCTGGTGATTTTCTGGCGTACTTCACCTCGTGAACGCTGAATGGAGCAGGGTTCGCTAGCCATCCACAAGGCATACTAACCTATCCGACTCAAGCGCACCGGAACGCAAAGAGCTGCGGGCATCCCGCACGCGCCAGGTAGGCCGCCGTCGCCATCACCGGGCGTCGGCCGGTTGCGAGCCGCCGGGCCACGGCCGTTGAATAGGCGGGCGCGCCCACCCGCAACGACAGATCGATACCTTCCGACACCAAATCGATCGCCCGGACAGGCCCGCGCCAGCCCCCCGTGCCTCAAGCTCGGCTTTCTCCACCTCCTGCAGCGCAATTCGCGCGCACTCGTGGAAGCGCAGCCCCGCCTTAGTTGGCGTGAGGCCGCGCGTCGAGCGCAGCAGCAGCCGCTCCTTCAGCTGCGCGACTGTCTTGGAGACGGCCGGCTGCCCGACGCCGAGTGCCCAGACTGTGGCGTGAAGCCGCTCACCTTATGCCGCGCCAGCGAACTTGGCCTGCCGCCGGACAAGTAGACAATGCCCGTGGCGGCATTCGTGGGGATTTCGCGGAGGATCATCGCCACGGGCTGCACGGCATCCGGTTCCAGCCGCGCATCCGGTCCGGACAGACTGACGCGCGCCGGTTAGGCGGCGAGTTCGCCACTCGCAAGGGCTTGAAGGGACATCGCGCCCCAGCGCTCGTCCGCCAGGGGTGAGTGCACCCGCGCCACGGCGGTCTGTCAGTCTGCATCGCTCACCGAAGGTAAGCTTTGTTTAACAAACCATCGATAAAGTTACGTCTCCGCACCAATTTACGTTCAGTTCAGGAGAGTCGTCAGTGCTCTGCGAGAAGAGGACATGGACTGCAGACGGCGGTTGGGTAGGCCGCTCCCCGAATCTCCGTGACGCAGGGCTAGTTCTGTATTTCGGGGACCGGGAGGTCCTGGCTGAAGGATCTTGGCTTGAGGATCTACATGGTACTTACCCTAAGGCGTGCTTCATTGGATGTAGCACCGGCGGGCAGATCGCCCGCAATGAGTTGCTCGACGGAGTTTTGGTAGCCATTGCGGTCCGCTTCGCCGCCACTCGCGTGAGCCTGGCTGATTTTGAAATTTCTGGGCCGGCGGATTCCCGAACTGCCGGCGAGGCAATCGGCCAAGCGCTAGCCGCAGATGACCTCTCGGGAGTTTTCGTGCTGTCGGACGGCTTGCTTGTCAACGGTAGCAGTCTCGTCGCCGGCCTCGGTGCAGTGCTTGGTCCTTCCGTTCCGATCTCGGGCGGGCTGGCCGGCGATGGGCCACACTTCAAGGCAACGACGGTGGGCGTCGGTACCGATACGCCGCGCGAGGGGCGCGTCGCAGCAGTTGGCTTCTATGGCTCGGCGATCCGCCTTGGCTACGGCAGCGGAGGCGGGTGGGAAAGTTTCGGTCCAAGCCGCCTCGTCACCCGGTCGGCCAGCAATCTGCTCCTCCAGTTAGACAGTATTTCGGCGCTCGACCTTTATGAGCGGTACCTGGGCGACGAGGCGTCGGGGCTGCCGGGAACGGGGTTGCATTACCCGCTACGAGTTTGGAACCCCGCTAAGCCCCAGCATGATGTTGTACGCACTGTCCTCGCTGTGGACCGCAACGCGAAGACGATGACGTTTGCCGGGGATATCCCGCAGGGTTTCAACGCCCAACTGATGCACGGCCGCTTCGAGGAACTAGTCGCGGCCGCGGCCGAAGCGGCCACCCACGCGTCCAGCAGCCTCCCGCCAACAGCGGAAAGCCGCCAGCAGCTTGCCATCCTAGTCAGCTGCATCGGCCGTCGCTTAGCAATGGGGCAGGCGACCGGTGACGAGATCCAAGCGGCGACAGCGCGTCTTCCACCTGGCACGATGACAACAGGTTTCTATTCGTATGGTGAAGTCGCACCGCACCGCATCAGCGGTGTCTGCGAGCTACACAACCAGTCGATGACCGTCACGGTCATTTCTGAAGCTCCTGGTTGAGCGAGAACGGGCGAATGCATCGACTTTATGCGGCACAGCTTACGAAGGTCACCTCCGCCGCAGGCGAGGTCAATCTCCCTGATCTCGCTAAGGTGGTCAGCCAAAGCTATGAAGAAGCCGATCGAGACCGGACTCGCACCCAACGGGCCATGCGGCTAATGGCAGAGGAAGTTGAAGAGGCGAATTCAAAGCTTCGGAAGACTATCGCAGCCCTGCAAGTTCAGAATGACCGCTTCTCTGCTGCTCTCGATAACATGTCTCTCGGCATCGCCATGTACGATGCGGACGAGCGGCTGGTCGTTGCCAACCAACGCCTCTGCGACGTGCTCTGCGTTCCACCTGGAAGCCTCTCTGTCGGGATGAGCTATCGTGATGTCGTCGCCGTCTGCACCGAGGCACAGCACTTCGGGGACGCCCTGACGAAGGAAATCTACGACGTTCGGCGGCGCGTTTTCAAAACCGGTAGTGCCTACCATTTTGAGGAGCCTCGCGGCAATCACATCGTTGCCGTTACCACCCGCGCCCTCAACGATGGTGGGTGCATCTTGACCTTTGAAGATATGACCGAGCGCCGTAAAGCGGAGGCGCAGGTCGAGCATATGGCTCAGCACGACGCATTGACGAATCTCGCCAATCGAAGCCGGCTTCGGACTCGGCTTGAGGAGAGCTTTACGCGGGCCAACAGAGGCGAGAGCTTCGCGGTGCTCTGCCTCGACCTCGATCGGTTCAAGGCGGTGAATGACACACTCGGACACGCGGTCGGTGACGAGCTGTTGCGGGCTGTCACGGCCCGGATCTGCAGTTGCATCCGTGCAATAGACACGGCGGCGCGCCTCGGAGGCGACGAGTTTGCCATCGTACAAGTCGGCGTGGAGCAGCCGCAGGAAGCAACCGCCTTGGCGCGGAGGCTGATCGAAGAGGTAAGCAAGGCTTACGAGATCCAGGGCCATACGGTGGCTGTCGGTGTCAGCATCGGAATCGCGATCGGCGTTCAGGACGGCGCCTTGCCCGAGACGTTGCTGAAGAATGCTGATCTCGCGCTCTATCGAGCAAAGGCCGAAGGCCGGGGTACCTGGCGATTTTTCGAAACCGAGATGGATGCGCGGATGCAGGCCCGTCGCCGGCTGGAACTCGACCTGCGCCGCGCCTTGGTTGAGCGTGAGTTCGACCTCTTCTATCAGCCCCTCGTTCAGATCGGCACCCGCGAAATCACGGGTTTCGAGGCTCTTCTCCGTTGGCGGCATCCGGAGCGAGGAATGGTGCCGCCTAATGAATTCATCCCCCTTGCTGAAGAGACGGGCGTTATCGTGCCGCTCGGTGCTTGGGTGATTGAGCGCGCATGCGAGGAGGCTGCCAAATGGCCAGAACACATATCCGTTGCTGTTAACGTATCGGCGGTTCAGTTTCGTACTCCTGGACTGGTGGATGTCGTCACCGCCGCTCTGGCGAGGTGGGGCCTTGCAGGAGCGCGGCTCGAGATTGAGATCACGGAATCCATCATGCTCCAGGACAATGTCACCACTCTCGGCATTCTGCGCCGGCTGCAACGCCTTGGTGTCCGTATCTCGATGGATGATTTCGGGACTGGCTATTCATCCTTGAGCTACCTGCGAAGCTTTCCTTTCGATAAGATCAAGATCGATCAATCCTTCATCCGAGATCTGACATCTCAAGGCGGCGCGCAGGCGATTGTCAGCGCCATCTCTGGTCTGGGCCGGAGCTTGGGCATGCGTACAACCGCGGAGGGCGTAGAGACTGCGGAGCAGCTTACGCAGCTTCGCGCTGAGGGCTGTACGGAAGCACAAGGCTATCTTTTCGGACGCCCAATGACAGGGAAAGAGGCGCTGGAACTACTTTCCGTCCAGGGTCCCGGCCCACATTCTTTTGCCTGCGCTTGAGCGGGCCTCCACCGTGGTGCAGCAGGGATCCCGATGCGGCGCTGAAGCATACCCGGGGTTTGATGGTGCACCGCAGCTACTGACGATGGATTTAAGGGCAATCGGAAAGGAAGCACTCAAGCCGTGACCGATCACAAGGCTGCTTCACCCTCCTGATGCCCTGCGACGCAATGCGCTCTCATGCCTCGATGAGTGCCTCCAGCGTGATCGGGAAGCGCCTCACCCGCACCCCGGTCGCGTGCCATACGGCATTGGCCACTGCCCCCGCTGTGCCGGTGATAGAGATCTCGCCCACGCCCTTGATGCCCAGCGGGTTCACATGCGGATCGTGCTCCTCGACCAGGATCGCCTCCAGCGAGGGAACGTCGGCGTTCACCGGAACATGGTACTCGGCGAGGTTGGCGTTCATGATCCGGCCCGAACGCCGGTCCGTCACCGCGTGCTCGTGCAGCGCGAAGGAGACGCCCCAGATCATGCCGCCATAATACTGGCTGCGCACCATCCGCGGGTTGATCACCCGGCCGGCCGCGAAGGCCCCCACGACCCGCGTTGCGCGAATCTGGCCAAACTCCGGATCGACCTTCACCTCCACGAACACTGCCCCGTGGGCGTGCATAGCAAAGGCGTTCTGTGCCGCCGGGTCCGCCGTGCCGGTTCCATTCCCCTCGATTTCCGAAAGTCCGGCGCGGACCAGGATCTCGGCATAGGTCTCGCTCCGCCCCTCGTCGTCCAGGCGGTGCAGCCTTCCGCCACGCGCGATCACGCCCATGTTGCCCGCGCCGAACAGCGGTGAGCGCTCATCGCCCATCGCGAGTTCGGCCAGCCTGGCGATCACCTCACCACCCGCCTTGTGGATGGCGGTGGAGACGGTCGCCATATGCGCCGAACCGCCAGCGATCCCCGCATCCGGCAGGTCGGACGTGCCGGACCGGAACTCCAGCCGGTCCAGTGGCAGTCCCAGCCCATCCGCGGCCACCTGGGCCAGCGCGGTCCAGGCGCCCTGCCCCATGTCGTGGGCGCCGGTTTCCACAAGGCCTGTGCCGTCGGCGCGCAGGGTCGCCCGGGCGTTCCCGGCAAACATCAGCGCCGGAAAGGTCGCGGTCCCCATGCCCCAGCCGACCAGCAGCCCGTCCGCGTCGCGCATCTGGCGTGGCCGCACGGGCCGCTCCCACCAGCCGAAACGTGCGGCGCCCTGGGCATAGCACTCGCGTAGCGCCTTGGAGGAGAAGGGCTTGCCGGAGGCCGGCTCCACCTCCGCATAGTTCTTCAGCCTGAAGGCTAGTGGGTCCATCCCACACGCCTCCGCCATCTCGTCCACCGCGCTCTCAAGCGCGATGGAGCCGGACGCCTCGCCGGGCGCGCGCATGAACATTGGCGTGCCGGTGTCGAGCCGGACGGCCTCGTGGCTCGTGGCCAGGGCAGGGGTGGCGTAAAGCGTGTGCGCCACGTCTCCGGCGGGCTCGATGAAGTCATCATAGGTGCTGGTCGCGGTGCGCACATGGTTCGCAATGGCGGTGAAGCCGCCCTCCGCATCCGTGCCCATGCGGATCATCTGCCGCGTTGGCGCGCGGTGGCCAACGGGGCCGTACATCTGCTCACGCCGCAGAACGAGTTTCACAGGCCGGCCAACCAGGCGTGCGGCGAGGATGCCCAGCACCTGCGGCCCGTTCACCAGGCCTTTGGACCCGAAGCCACCACCCAGGAAAGGGCTGCGGATGTGGATATCCCCGGGCCGAATGCCAAAGAGCGTGGCAAGCCGCGCCTGTGCCATCGCCATTCCCTGGCTCGGCGTGTCGAGTAACAGGGTGTCGCCGTTCCAGGATGCCACGATGGCGTGCGGCTCCATCGCGTTATGGTACTGCGCGGGTGTATCGTAGGTGGCGTCCATCCGGCAGCTCGCGGCGCCCAGCCCTGCTTCGACATCCCCGTGCTGCATGGCGGAGGGCTTGCCGACGCCCACGCTATCCGGGACGAAAACCTCGGCGCCATCCAGCCCGACGCGCGGCATCTGTGCCTCGTAGCGCGGCGTCAGCAGGAAGGCGCCCTCCGTCGCCGCCTCCAGCGTTTTGGCGATCACCACGGCGATCGGCTGCTGCGGGTAGCGAACAAGGTCGTTCTGCAGCACCTCCATGCGGAACATGAACGGCGAGTCCTTCGCCTCCGGATCACCGGCGAGCGGCGGGCGGTTGGTGGAGGTCATCACCTCCACCACGCCCGGATGCGCCTTGGCCGCCGCGACATCCAGGCCAAGGACCCGGCCGCGCGCGATGCTGCTGACGGCGAGCACGGCAAAGAGCATGCCGTCCGGATGGTTGTCGGCGGCATAGCGGGCCGCTCCCGTGACCTTCAGCGGGCCGTCGCGCCGGGTTAGCGGCTGGCCGATGCTCGACCCCTGGCGGAGATGCGCGGCGTCGGAGGTGAGGGCGATGTCAGACATGGACCAGGCCTCCTGGGGCGGATGCAAAAGGAGAGGCAGGAAGGGCGGGGATGCGCTCGGGAGTCCCGGCGGCGGCCAGCAACAGGGCGCGCGCCACGATCCGCCGCGCCAGCTCGATCTTGAAGGCATTGTCACCGGAGGGGCGGGCCTCTGTGAGGGCCACCTCCGCGGCCTGGCGGAACGCGTCCTCCGTAGGCCGCGCATCCGCCAGCGCCGCCTCTGCCGCCTCAGCGCGCCAGGGCTTCAGGGCGACGCCGCCGAGGGCGATACGCGCCTCAGCGATCCTGCCGTCCTCCATCCGCAGGGCCGCGGCGGCCGAGACCACGGCAAAGGCATAGGAGGTGCGCTCTCGCACCTTCAGGTAGCGGGCATGGGAGGCGAAGGCCGCCGACTCAGCCGGAAGGCGCACCGCCACCACGAGGTCGCCAGGCGCCAGCGCCGTCTCGCGCTCTGGTGCGTGACCGGGCAGGCGGTGGAACCCGTTCAGCGGCACGTCCCGCGCGCCGTCACGCCCCACCACTTCCACGATGGCACCGAGGGCAGCGAGCGGCACGCAGAAGTCGGACGGATGGGTGGCGATGCAGGCATCGCTCCAGCCGAGCACCGCGTGTAGCCGGTTCTCGCCGCCGCGTGCGTCGCAGCCGGTGCCGGGCGCTCGCTTGTTGCAGGCACTGTCGGCGTCATAGAAATACGGGCAACGGGTCCGCTGCAGCAAGTTGCCGCCGACGGTGGCGGCGTTGCGAAGCTGCGCGGAGGCGCCGGAGAGCAGCGCCTCCGCCACCGCTGGGAAGCGCTGGGCGAAGAGGGCGTCATGGGCGAGGTCGGCGTTGCGCACGAGGGCGCCGATGCGCACGCCACCATCCGCCGCATGCTCGATCCGGTCGAGCCCCGGGATGCGGTTCACGTCCACCAGCCGCCCGGGACGCATCACGCCGCCCTTCATGAGGTCGAGCAGGTTGGTGCCGGCGGCGTGGTAGGCGGCGCCCGGTACGGCAGCGGCGGCAACCGCCTCGGCGATCGTGGTGGGACGGAGGAATTCGAAGGTGTTCATGCCGCGTCCCTCTGGTCGTCGGTCATGCGCGCCTGGGCGTCCAGCACGGCTTCCGTGATGCCAGCATAGGCACCGCAGCGGCAGAGATTGCCGCTCATGCCCTCCCGTACCCGCTCGGGGTCGTCTCCCGCCTGCCCTTCGGCGAGAAGCCCGACCGCGCTCATGATTTGGCCCGGGGTGCAAAATCCGCACTGGAAGCCGTCATGCTCGATAAAGGCCTGCTGCACGGGGTGCAGCTGGCCGCCCACCGCCAGCCCCTCGATCGTGGTCACGGCAGCGCCGTCCTGCGCCACTGCGAGCACCAAGCAGGCATTGGTCCGGCGCCCGTCGAGAAGAACCGTGCAGGCACCGCACTGCCCACGATCGCAGCCCTTTTTGGTGCCGGTGAGGTGAAGGCGCTCCCGCAGAAGGTCCAGCAGCGTGACCCGAGGATCCTCGAGAGCGATGACTTCTGAGGTGCCGTTGAGGGTGAGAGAAATTGACAGGGTCATGCGACGATCCGATGAGACAGATGCATCCGGTCGCTACCCCGGAAGCACGCCTAATGTTATACGGAGGGGTCCTCCGTTTTCAAGGGGGAAAATGTTGAGGGAGCTGTCAACGATCAAACCCAGACGTCTGCGAGCTGATGCGGCGCGCAACCGGGAGCGCGTGCTGGAAGCAGCAAAAATCGTCCTGGGGGCTGGAGGGCCGGACGCCAGCCTCGAGGCTGTCGCCCGCGAGGCCGGTGTCGGCATTGGGACGCTCTACCGCCACTTCCCGACCCGTGAGGCTTTGTTCGAGGCCGTCTACCGTCGGGAGGTCGAGCAGCTTGTGGAGTTTGCCGGTCAGATGGCAGACAATCCCGCACCCGTGGTGGCCCTGCGGCGCTGGCTGCACGCAAGCGTGGAGTTCGTCGCGACCAAGAAGGGCATGGTTGCAGCGTTGGCCATCGTGGCGAGTGGCTCGACGGAACTGGCTGTCTACTCCTCCGAGCGCCTGACAGGCGCAGTGGGAGGGTTGATGAACCGCGGCATTGCCGCTGGCGACCTGCGCGATGATGTGAGCCCTGGTGACGTCCTGCGTATGCTGGTTGCCTTGTGCTATGGCTCCGATGCGCCGGGCTGGCAGGAGAACGTGTTGCGGCTATTGGATGTGTTTGTTGACGGGCTATGCAGGGTACCAGGCAGCGCTGCCGCCTGACGAAGGTACGTGATCTGGGGGTAGGAGGGCGCTGCGTGGTCACGGCGGCATTGTAGGTCCGCATCTCACCCTGCTGCCCTGGAACTGTCGGAAATTTATGGGATGGCCCGCCCCTCACTCCTGCTGGGGTAAGCTGGCCGGGCATT
>NZ_JBHLVZ010000054.1:0-11434 GCF_042433125.1 Muricoccus vinaceus
CGCTCGCCCCGTGGTCCCCAGCCGTAGCGGCGGATCATGTTCGTGGCCGCGCCGGTCTCATCGAGAAAGACGAAGCGCTCGGGGTCCATGTAGCGCTGCCAGACCCGCCAGTGGTGTCGATGGGCCGCGACGTCGGGCCGGTCCTGCTCGGCCGCCCTCAGGCTCTTTTTTTATGCGACTGGTCGAGCCGCTTCAGCATGGTCCAGATCGTCATCAGCGAAACCGGCGCCACGCCGCGCTCGATCAGGGCTGCCCGGATCTCGGCCAAGGTGATCCCCTTCCGGCTGGCCGTCAGCTCCCGCAGGAACTCTTCCTGCCCGGCCAGCAACGGCTTGCGGTAGCCGCCGATCTTGGCAGGAGCCGTGCTGCCGGTCTGGCGTACTCGCCGCACCAGCTTGATCGCCGCCGACGCGCTGACCGCGAAGCGGGCTGCCGCCTCCCGTGCCGAGGCGCCCTCCTCCACAGCCCGAACCAGGCGCTTGCGCAAGTCCTGTGACAGGGGTGCCGTCATCACCAGCCTCGCTGCTCCATCAACAGCGTCGAATCAGAACCCGCGAGTCCATGCAAGCCTGAAGTGCTCTAGGGAGGAGGCGGACAGCGAGGCCAGACGGAACCGCGTCTGGGAATGGTACCAGGACGACCTCCGCACCCGCCTCCGGCCCGGCGCCGCCATCGTGGTGGTGCAGACCCGGTAGCACCAGGACGACCTCTCGGGCCGGCTGTTGGAGGCGCAGCGGGAGCACTGGCGGGTGGTGTCGCTCCCCCCCGAGGCCAAGGAGGGTGACCCGCTGGGCCGAGCACCGGGCGAGATGCTTTGGGCCGACGACACCTACGGCTATGCCGCTTCCCTCGCCCGCGTGAAGGCGGAGGCGAGCACCCGCAGCTGGGCGGCGCTCTACCAGCAGCGGCCTGTCCCGGACACGGGTGACTACTTCCAGGCGGCCTGGCTGCACCCGACGGACAGCCTGCCCGACCGCACCACACTCCGGGTCTATGGCGGCTCGGATTACGCGGTCACCTCTGGCAGGGGTGACTCGACCGTGCATGTGGTGGTCGGCATGGACCCGCAAGGACGGCTCTGGCTGCTGGATCTCTGGCGCGGGCAGGCGGTGGCCGACGCTTGGATCGAGGCGTTCTGCGACCTGGTCCGACGCTGGCGGCCGATTGGCTGGGCCGAGGAGACGGGGCAGATCAGGGCCGGTGTGGGTCCGTTCCTGGAGAGGCGCATGAGGGAGCGCGGCGCCTATGTGGCGCGACATCCCTTCCCCACCCGCGGGGACAAGGCCGTGCGGGCGCAGTCGCTCCGAGGTCGCATGGCGTTGGATGGCTTGCACGTGCCGCGCGCGGCACCCTGGCGCCAAGCCTTCGAGGCGGAGCTGCTGAGCTTTCCCGCCGGCAAGCACGACGACCAGGTGGATGCCCTCGGGCTGGTGGGGCAGCTGCTCGACCGCATGGTCCGCGGCACCCCCGCCAAGCGCCAGGAGCCTGCACGCCGGGACGGATACTCGCGCCTGTTCGGCCGCGACTACGACGAGGTGGGCAGGTCGTGGAAGACCGTCTGATGACCCCACCGTCATGCCGATTGTTTCCTCACCAGCCAGCACAGAACGGCGGTTACAAGTTCATTTGCTCTTGGCGGCCTGAGCACGGTCGAACCGAGCCGCAAAGTCGGCCAGGAAGGCGCCTTTGTGGTCGGCCACCGTCTTGGCACCATAATAGCTGCCATAGCTCAGTGCAGGGTTACGGCTGTCCGTCCAGTAGAGCGGCCCAGAGGCGACATACGAGCCACCCCAGCCGCGTGCCTCCGGCTGGTCGGGATTGCGCCCAGGGTCGATGAGATAGAGGACGGAAAAGCTGTCACCCATCTTCAAGCCATCGGTACGCCGGGTGCCGTCGAAATCGCCGTAGAGATCCTGCGTGGACGCCATGAAGAAGTCGCCGAGCTTGCCGTGGCCTTCGGCGTTCGCGGCAGGCCAGGCGCGGTCAGGCGTGTTGGCGCCACTGGGCGGAGCGTAGATGCCTCGCCCGCTGGTGGCACCATCGATCCACCAGAGCCGGCCTTTCCAGTGCTCCTGGAGGTAGCGATGCGCGTTCGGGTCCTGACCATCCACGCCGCTGGAGATGAGCCGAATGTTTCGAACGATCGATGGATCGTCGTGGAGTGCCTGCGCCAGATCAGCGTGACTGCCCCAGGTCAGGACGTAAAGCAGGTTGCTCGGGCTGGCAGTTCTCGCAGCCGCCACGATGGCCCGAGACGCTTGCGTCGGCCTGGAGAAGCCCGCCGCTGGCTGTAGGGTGGATGAGCCCTCATGGACACGACTGTGAAGCCGAGCGGCACTCGGATAGTCTGCCGAGTGGGTGAGAAGCCTGCCACGATCTGCCTCGTAAGCCGAGATCACCGAGCGGATTGCAGACACCCGCCCCGAGCCCAGCATCGCCGCGGACGAGCCCAAACCCACGATGTCCAGCACGTCGGAGTAGAGCAGCAGATGGACGAGGCTCTGCAGGTCGTCCTTGTCCGAGCCACCGGCATCGGTGGTGACAAAGACGCGCGGCTTCGTTGTGCCATCCACAGTCAGTTGGACGGGTCGAAGGGCGGCCTCATGCGGGGCAGCCGCCACAATGGCGGGGAAGGCGGTCAGGCTCAACCCTGTCCGCAGAATGCGGCGGCGGGATAGAGCCAAGTCTGCAGCAACTGGGGTTTTGCTCGCCGTCATGGGTCGACCCTCTCCCCGGGGGAGCCCCGGCACGGAGGCGCTGGACCTACCAGGTTCCATCGTTCTCGGAAGCCTCAGTATGAGACCGCGAGCCAGTGTTCACCACCCACCAACGACCGTTGCTCGGTGGTGAACACCTCTCCTGCCTCCAACGCGACTGCTCAAAGCTTGCGGCAGGCAGGCCGGCTCAGCGCCAAACTTGAACGGCTTCCGGCATCTCGCTACCTCAAGCCGATAGGCTGCTCCCAGCCGTCGGGAAACACTTTCCTCACACCTGAGCGCAGCGGCTGCCGATGCTACAGCCGCCATGGTGATGGTGACGCCCCTGGGTACTGCCGGTATCCGAGCCTCAGGGCGCGGCAAGACTACGTCGTAGCCGCATGATGGCACCAGGAAGGCCGCGCACCTTCAGCACCCGACCGGTTTCGCCATAGTCTTCGGACAGGACCCGCGTGCTTTCATACACCTCGCCGATCAAGCTCTGCTTCGCGTAGGGCAGAACCAATACATCCTCGACCATTTCCGCCTCGAAGAATGCGATAAGGGTGTCTCGCAGCACGCTCACATCATCGGACGCATGCGCGGACAGCAGGATCGCGTCCGGATGCTTCTCGATCAGCGCGGCACGCCCGGCAGCGTCCACCCGGTCCATCTTGTTCAGTACCAGGCGGGACGGCACCACATCCGCCCCGATCTCACGCAGCACGCTGCGGCTCACCTCCAACTGCGCCTCATAGGTTGGGTCAGACGCGTCTACCACGAACAGCAGCAGCGAGGCTTCCAACGCCTCTGTCAGGGTGGAGCGGAACGAGGCGACCAGGTCATGTGGCAGCTGCTTGATGAAGCCAACCGTGTCCGAAATGAGCACGCGCGGCCGGGTTTCCGGCTGCAGGATGCGGACCGTCGTGTCGAGGGTGGCAAACAGCTTGTCCTCCACCAGCACTTGACTGCCGGTTAAAGCCCGCATCAGGGAGGACTTACCCGCATTTGTGTAGCCAACCAGCGCCACCCGCAGCTGATCGCGACGGGCGGAGCGGCGATGATCGCTGTCGCGCTGCACCGCCTCCAGCTGGTCCTTCAGCTCCGCGAGCCGGTCGCGGATCTTGCGGCGGTCGAGATCGAGAGTGCTTTCGCCCGCGCCGGGCCCCTGCTGACGTCCGCCGCCGCCCGAGGATTCCCGCAGGCGGGGCGCCACGTACTTCAGGCGCGCCATCTCCACTTGGAGCTTCGCCTCGCGAGTGTTGGCGTGGCGGTGGAAGATCTCGACGATAACACCGGTGCGGTCCAGCACCTGAGCACCGGTTGCCCGTTCCAGGTTGCGGATTTGGCTGGGTGACAGCTCGTGGTCGACAATGACGAACTCGGGCTTGCGGGCAGCGTCGGGATCAGGCTTGGCGAGGTCGGCGGCGTCGGCGTCGGCCGCACCTTCGAACCGCTGCCGTGCCTTTGACCTTGGGGGCGGTGCCATCGAGCCGACCACACCGGTGCCGCCTGTCAATGCTGCGAGCTCCGCCAACTTGCCAGTGCCCAGCAACGACCCAGCGCCGGTACCCTCGCGGCGCTGCGATACGGTACCCACCACCTCGTAGCCCAGCGTCTTTACCAGGCGTCCCAGTTCCTCAAGACTGGCAGCATGCGCGACGTCACCAACCTCCGGTGTTTGAATGCCAACTAGAACAGCGAGTGGAATGGGTGGTTTGGTCTCCATAGCGAGGACGTAGCACGGATTGCGCCGAAGTTTGAAAAATGTACCCGCTCTGGCGGACCTGAGGCTCGGTGAAAGGCCGCTTCACCCCTGCCCGCTCGACCCTGATTGCCTCACACATGGCAAGCATTACCCGGCGCGTTGCACCGCCCCTTCGCCTGCCCCGCCGTTCGCCACGCCCCTCCTCGCAATCAAATCGACGGCCCGGCGCGCCTAACGTCCGCTCCGTTTCCTGGTGCTCCGGAAAGCGGAACGGCTGCTTACGGCTCACCCTGACCCTGCCGCAAAGCGCCCAGCCCGAACCGGCCGCGCTCGGGTTGAGCTTTTCAGGAAGTGCACATTGACAGGATCGGGTTGCTCCCACTCGGCCGCTCTCGGATGAGAGGCTCAGATCAACCAAGTGTCTGTACCTGTCCTGAGCCCCCCTACGTCCCTGGAGGCCGCCGCAGTAGATGAAGTTCGAGCTATGACCACACTCTGTAGTCGAGCGAGGAAAATGCTGCCGGCCAGAAAACCAGCTTTATGCAGCAAAACCAGTCCCACAGAATGCGGCCATTCCTGTAGGCCCTGATTGTCGACAGAGTTTATGAACGCAGATCCCGCAAATCTTTCTTGCTGGACCGATAGGACCTCTGCAGCGCAGCCAGGCGACGGCGTTCAACCTCCTGCGACATCTGGTCCTTCGCCAGCGCCAACGCTGCCAGTTCCATGCTTAACTTCTGGAAATGCGCCCAGCGCCCGGCGTCGAGGAAGCCTTCGTCCAGCGCTTTGCGTATCGCACAGCCTGGTTCGCTGCTGTGCCCGCAGTCGCCAAACCGGCAATTCTGGGCCAGGTGTTCTATGTCGTCGAAAACCGTGCTGAGACCCTCATCTGCGTCAATCAGTCCCACCTCGCGTATGCCAGGCGTGTCGAGGATCAGCCCTCCGCCAGGTAGCAGGACGAGTTGGCGATGGCTGGTGGTGTGACGCCCCCGGGCGTCTGCAGCACGGATTTCCTGGGTTGCCATGCGCTCCTCACCCAGTAGCGCATTCACCAGAGTGGATTTGCCGACGCCGGACGAGCCAATCAGCACGCAGGTCTCCCCTGGCGAAAGGTGATCCAGCAGGCCGCCCAGGCCAAGGCCCTTCAGGACCGAAACGACCAGCACCGGGCAGCCCGCAGCCAGAGTGGCTATCTTGGCGGCCTCGGCCTCGGGTTGCTCACACAGGTCGGCCTTGGTCAGCACCACCACTGGCCGCGCACCGCTCTGCCAGGCAGCCGCGAGGAAGCGCTCGAGGCGACGTGGACTGAATTCCGCGTTCATCGAGGTGACGACGAAAACGACGTCAATGTTGGCGGCGATGACCTGCAGTGTCTGCACGCTGTCGGCCGCTCGACGGACGAAGGCCGTGCGGCGGGGCAGGACGGCATGGATAATGGCGGTGCCTTCGTCGGCGTTCGCGGACAAAGCCACCCAGTCGCCGGCGGCCGGATGACCTGCCTCCCGAGCCTCGTGGCGCAGGCGGCCGGAGAGTCTGGCACTCAGATTGCCAGCACCCGTGACCACCAAATTCGTTTCGCGCTGCTGAAGGATGATACGCCCGGGAAGGTAGCCAGCGTGCGCATGCGGCTCAAAGGAGAGCCGCAGCGCATCGGACCAGCCATACTGTTCGATCAAAGGTGGCACTCTCACAGGGGATGGGCACTCTAGCATAAGGAGGCGGCAAGGAGACCTTTGAGGCTATGGTTGGGGAGGCTACCAGCCCGACAACTGCGCGGGAAGTTGCTTGTATCGACCACGATAGCGTCGGCATACCTTGCTAAGCAGTTGATGTTGTTCTGCTAGAGGCTGTTATGGACCTGCCCTGGTGTAACGTTCAGGTTTACAGGCGTGAGTGCCCGCAGGCCGTATCCTTCTGACGTTTTCGATGATGAGTGGGCACTGGTCGCCCCCTACCTAACGTTGCTGACCCAGGATGCGGGCCAGCGCGAGCACAGCTTGCGCGAAGCGTTCAACGGCCTGCGGCACATCCTCAAAACCGGTGCGCCGTGGCGCTGGATGCCCAATGATCTACCGCCGTGGGCGGCCGTGTATCAGCAGGCTCAGCGCTGGCTGGCGCCCGGTTGCTTTGACGCCCTGGCCGACGATCTGCGGGCTGTGCTGCGCCTGGCTGCCGGGCGCACGGCAGAGCCGAGTGCCGCCATCCTGGACAGCCGCACGCTGCGCTCCACGCCCGAGTCCGGCGAGCGGGCCGGGTATGACGGAGCCAAGCGCAAGCGCGGCTCCAAGCTGCACTTGGCGGTGGACACGCTGGGGCACCTGCTGGCGCTGCACGTCAGCAAGGCGAGTGCGGATGATCGTGCCGAGGTCGGCCGTCTTGTTGAAACCGTCCAGGAGGCCACGGGCGACAGCGTCAGCCTCGCCTACGTGGACCAGGGCTACACGGGTGATCGCGCGGCCGGAGCTGCCAAGGCGCACGGTATCGAGTTGGAAGTCGTCAGGCTGCCCGAAGCCAAGAAGGGTTTCGTGCTGCTACCACGGCGCTGGGTCGTGGAACGCTCCTTTGCCTGGGCAACGCGCTTCCGTCGCTTGGTCAAGGATTACGAGCGCTACGCCTCAACACTCGCAGACATGCATCGCGTCGCCTTCGTCTGCCTCATGCTCAGCAAGGCCGCTCAACTGGCCACCGGTCCATAACAGCCTCTAGATGATGGTCACGCCAGTCGCGGGAATGTATTCGCTGTTTTTGCTAGATCAAAACATGCGACAGGCTGCGTTACTCGGCAACAGCCTAAAAGATGCCTTTCCGCTATCGACAATACTTGTGCCAGTGCCATTCAGCTGGGCTCACCGGCAGCTACGCCGCGAGCCGCTCGACGATTCGCGCCAAGGTGGTATGCGTCCGCACCGTCCCTCCTCGTGGTGTCGGCACCCCTTGTTTGGTCAGTGCCCGCGCAAGTCCCTGGTGCGTGGTGACGCCCTTGGCCCGGATTGCCCCCACCTCCAGCGCAAGCCGATGCGCCGTGCGAGTTGCCTTCTCTTTGCGAGGCTCTGCAGTTGCGGCAGCACAGGGCGGTGCAGGTGGCTTCCACCCCTGATCCCCGCCCAGCACGGCGCCCCTCGCCCGTGCCGCAGCCAACGCCACCCGGGTGTGCTCCGAGATGAGCTCTCGCTCCTTCTGCGCCATGGCCCCGTAGACCCGCATCATCATGCCGTCCGCGCCTGGCATGTCGGCCGCACGGATCGAGATCCCCTCCGTCAACAGCCCAGAAAGGGTGTGAGCGCCCCGGGTAATCCGATCGAGCCGCGCTGCGACCGGCACCGCCCCGAGCTTTCGGCAGCGTGTTAGCGCCGCCTGAAACCCTGGCCTGCGGTCGTCCTTGCCCGAGACAATGTCCTGGTGCTCGGTGACCGGCGCCCAGCCTTCCCGCTCGACGAAGGCACGGACGCTGGCCTGCCGTGCCTCCAGCCCGAGACCTGAGTGCCCCTGCTCGGCCATGGACACCCGGTACATCGCCGCGCCACCCGTTTCGGCCATCCTGTGTTCAGCGCTCTGCGTCCGGCATGAATTCAGCTTCGGGAGCTATGCCATGCAATTCGGTCGGCTTCGGCAGTCGCAGTGGGCTCTGCTAAACCAAATCTACCTTCCCCTGTGCACCCGAACCGGCACCGCCCTATCGCGTTTCCAGGATAAGCAGAAGAACCGTGCAGGCATCGTGACCCCCGGTTCACGGCGGCTGCACAGACCGGGGGTCACGATGCTGGCAAATCGCAATCGCCTTGAACTGCTCGCCCGCGGTGGGTACGCAGCCCGCGGCCTCGTCAGCCTGATCATCGGAGTGCTGGCTTTGCTGGCCGCGATGGGTCAGGGCGGTGAGGTGACCGGCTCGAAGGGCGCTCTGCAGACGCTTTTCTCACAGCCATCAGGGGCTGCCCTGCTCGCAGTTGTGGCGCTCGGCCTCCTCGGTTTCGCGCTCTGGCGCGCACTCCAGTCGATCCTGGATGCCGACGGGCTGGGCCGGTCGTGGCGGGCCATCGTCACTCGTGCCGGGCAGCTGGTTTCGGCCGGCGTTTATGTCGGCCTTGGCATCTTCGCGGTGAGCCTCATTGTGGGAACGAGTTCTGGCGGGGAGGAGGAACAGGCAACCCGAGATTGGACGCGTTGGCTCCTCAGCCAGATCTTCGGCCGCTGGCTGGTCAGTGCTGTCGGGCTGGCCGTCCTCGGAGCTTCCCTAGGTATGGTCGCCAAGGCTTGGACGGCTTCCTTCCGCAAACACCTCTCCTGCAGCCCGGACGTCGCCGCCTGGGTCATCCCGCTGGGCCGTGCCGGTTATGCCGCACGGGCGGCGGTGTTCCTCATCATTGGCGGCTTTCTGCTTGTCGCCGCATGGCAATCCGATCCCAACGAGGCCCGCGGCCTTGGAGGAGCCCTACTTGCCCTGCAGGAGCAGCCCTTTGGACGCATCCTCTTCGGGTTGGTATCCCTCGGGCTCATGGCCTTCGGGGCTTTCGAATTTGCCGAAGCAGCCTACCGGCGCATTGTCACTCCTCATGATGTGGACCTTCTGAAGGCCACAGTTCCTGGTCTTGGGCGCTCCTGAAGCTGTCGGGTCAGTCAGGAAGTCCGCCCTCCTGCAAGGTCGCACCCGGTGCGGCCGAGAGCGCGTGGCGAGCAGTGTCGGCTTGGTGACAATAAAAGTGGAGTTTCAGCGCGGGCGCGGACGACCTGATGATGCGAGTCTACGCCACGATGGCATAAAAGGAGCGGGAGCTGATCTCGGAGCGCACCCGGGTGGCGCCGGCGGCGGCGCGCGTGAGAGGGGCGATGCTTGGTGAGGACAGGTGGTGGAGGCCGGCCTCGCCGTTCTGTTCGGCTGCTGCGGCTAGAGCACTTCATGCTTGCACGGACGCGCGGGTTCTGATTCGAAGCTGTTGATGAAGCAGCGAGGCTGGTGATGACGGCACCTCTGTCACAGGATTTGCACAAGCGCCCGGTCCGGGCTGTTGAGGAGGGCGCTTCGGCACGGGAGGCGGCAGCCCGCTTCGTCGTCAGTGCCTCGGCAGCGATCAAGCTCGCGCAGCGGGTGCGCCAGACCAGCAGCACCGCTCCTGCCAAGATCGGCGGCTACCGCAAGCCGCTGCTGGCAGATTAGGAGGAGTGAGGTGGTCTCCGGATATCGGACAGGTGGTCAAGCTCGGTCCGCCTGCGAGAAGGACCGACCCGGATGACGGGCAAGCAGACGCGGTATTCGGCGGAGTTCAAGGCCAAAGTGGCGCTGGAAGCGCTGCGGGGTGAACTGTGTGACCGCACAGTTGGCGGCCAAGCACGGCATTCACCAGATGCTGGCGGGTGAGTGGAAGCGGCAGGCCATGGAGGGCTGACGGCGGTGTTTTCCGGCAAGTCGGCGGTGCAGAAGAGCGCAAAGGCGACCGAGGCGGACGTTGAGAAGCTCATCTCCAGTGAACGTCCGCCCGTCCTTCAGGACGTCCCTCCTCAAGCCAGAGGAAGTATGCGTGTTTGCGGATGCGCTCTTCGCATTCACTCCGGACGTCTGACATGGCGACCTCCTGCTACCGCATTGCCGCAGCCTTTATCTGGCAATGGAAACGGTTCAAGGCATCTCTGAGCCTCATCTTCCGGTTGGTCATCGTGCTTGAGGGGCTGCTGACAGTGTGAGTTTTGCCCGCTTTTGCTGAATTTTCGGCAGCCTTCGCAAGCCGAACCCGGGCGAGCTCCCTACCCTGCTGGGCCTGGCACTCATCTATTCAACACGCGTGTGATCTTTGACCGCTACGGCCAGAACGACAATGCCACCTTCAAGCGCTGTGGTCAGAGCGGCGGCAAAGTCGGGGCCGCCCATCCCAGCGCGCGGGGCGATCCAGGACCGCAGTGACCCGCTCGCCTTCCTTCGTCCGCTCGAGGGTGAACACGCACATCGTCCAGCCCTCGATCTTCGGAACCGCAGCCAGAGCCAGCCCGCTTCAGCGCGGCTCGTATGTCGGCACCGGGTCCAAGGCGGAAGGTTCGGCCGGCGTCGCGGACCACCTCCCGCTAGCAGGGGACGGGCAGTCCTCGGCCGCTTCCGACCCTTTTAGGACCTCCCCGCCCCACTTCCTGCCGAACACAAACCGGGAGCATCAGCCTCCCATGAGCGGTTCAGACATCACACCCCGGGCTATCCGCGACGTCCTGGCTCCATTCGGAGCGCTCCGCCCACAGTTTCCCTTCGACTGGACCGGAAAGGTCACGCTCCATCCCTCGCTGACCCGCTTCTACGAGGATGTCGGTCCCCATGGGGAGGACGGGCTGCATGGCTCCGATGGGCTGACTATCCCAACCACCGGCAACCCGTTCGAGATCGCTCCGCTGGCCCGGCTTGGGAACGGCAGGCTGGCTGCCGCTGGCATGGCCTGGGCGGTGAGCGCGTGGCGGAATGGCGGAACGAGTGGCTGGTCGTGGCCGACCAAGAGGGGCGATCCCTTCATCCTCGACCAAACGAGCGGGGCGGTCCTGCACGCGCAGCATGGGGAGGGCTCATGGAAGCCGGAGCCGATGTTCGCGGACGTGTTCGTCACGGCGCTGATCCTGGGCACCATCGGCGCCGTGCACGAGGGCGGCGGTGAGAAGGTCTACAAGGAGGGGCTCGAGGCGCGGCCGGAGTGGCAGGCCGCGTCGCGCACGCGGCTCGCCCCTACCCTCGGCGCGATCAAGGCCGATACGGTAGCCTCCCGCCTCGGCTGGTAGCTGGGCGGGTGTCGGTCCAATAACCCTCTCCACTCGGTTTGTGCCATGAAGTACCGCTTCCCGGAGGGCGACAACGCCACGCGAATGGCCGGGATCAGCGCAAAGGTGTCATGGCGGAGTTTAGCCGGAAGCGGCATGCCGCTTTTCGGTGGAGCATCCGGAGAAGTGGCCGCGGGCAGGACGGGCCCTGATTGGCCGCCCACGCGCCTCGCCCTGGCGCCCCGCGCTTGCCCGCCTTAAGGGCAGGCACGATGTCCCGCCGCGTCCTCGCTCTCCTCCTCCTCGC
>NZ_JBHLVZ010000055.1:0-8063 GCF_042433125.1 Muricoccus vinaceus
CGAGGCGGCGTAAACAGAACCCGGCCTTCACCTCACACCGTCAGGTTGGGCGCGAGCACTGACGGATCCCAGGGTTGAAGCTCTGCGGCCCCGGCGAGTGGCTTGTGGTGAAGCACGGCTCGAGGACGCGGCGCGGGTGGCGCAAGCTCCATCTTGCCACCGACGCCGACACCGGGCGGATCGTTGCGTCGGCGCTGACCGACAAGGATACCGATGACGGCTCGCGGGTCGGGCCTTTGCTCGACCAGGTCAACGGACCGGTGGCGTCCCTCACTGGCGGCGGGGCCAACGACCGGGACGACGTCTACGCCGGAGTTGCCGCGCGGTACCCAGCAGCCAGCGTCATCGTCCCACCCCGCTCGAGCGCGGTGAGGAGCGATACGGCAGAGACCGAGCCGACGCAGCGGGACCGACATCTGCAGTCCATTGCCGAGCGCGGCCGCATGGGCTGGCAGCGGGCATCAGGGTACAACTGGCGCGCCCTTATGGAGGCCGACATCTCACGATGGAAGCGCGTCATCGGCGACGGCCTACGCTCGCAGACCGGCGGGCGTCAGGAAGCCGAGGTGGCCATCGCCGTCGACGTGCTGAACCGCATGCTCGAACTCGGGCGCCCGGAGTACGTCCGCCTCACATGAGCCCAGATCGGGGTTAGGGCGCAGTCCGTCCACACCTGCGAGCCACGCAACACGGTGCAGCACCGTGGCAACGGCGGGGTTCCGCATGGCGGCCGCGATGATGTCCTGCATTGCCGAGACGATAGCGGACCGCATACGGGCAGGGGCGACGAAGCCGTGCCAATTGCCGGCGCGCACTCCGGGTGGGCCGGCCTCCGTCGTCGAGACATCGGGGAACAGGGCTGACCGGTGCTCGCTGTCGATGACAATGGGGCGCAGCGCGCCGGCCGGAGCTGGGGCATTAGGATGGGCAGGTCGGCCCAGCCCACCCCCCTACGCAGGTGTGGCAGGCTGACCGTGTGGTTCACGGAGGCGGCGACTACGTCCTTTATCGAGCGTATGACCCCGAATCACGGGACCCTGCTTGGCAGCCAGTACGCACTCAAACACGGCTCAAGCGGCCCACGGGACCTTCGCCCTTCTTGGATTAAGTCCGCTTGGGTCGGCCTCTAAGGATCCGTGCCACGCCTCTGCCGGCCACGTTTACAGGACCGCCAGCGCCACTGCGGCGCCGGCGCGTACTGACGGTGCGCTGCCGACGCGGCGCCATGAGCTTGGCCCCGTCAGGCGACCGCATGAGCGTCAGCGTGCGATCATGGAAAAGATCCAGACCCGGGCGGTGGCCGATCGACACAAGAGCGCTATCCGATAGTTGTTCCCGGAACAACCCCATCATGGCGTCCTGATTGGCTTCATCCAGAGCGGCCGTTGCCTCGTCCATGAACACCCACCTTGGGCGGTGCAGCAAGAGGCGTGCGAAGGCAAGCCGCTGCTGCTCTCCCAGTGAAAGCATACGGTCCCAGCGCTCATCCTCGTCCAGGCGACCCATCAGGTGCGCCAGCCCGCAGCGCTCCAAGGCGGCTGTCACGGCAGCGTCGGGGAACTTCTTGGGAGCAGCAGGGTAGGCGATAGCGCCGCGAAGTGTCCCGAGTGGCAGATAGGGGCGCTGCGGCATAAACATCATGTGGTCTCGCGGCGGCACCCTGATCTCCCCGGATCCCCATGGCCATACGCCGGAGATAGCCCGAAAGAGGGTTGACTTGCCGGTACCGCTCTCGCCGACGATCAGGACCTTCTCGCCTGCCTGGATCTCAGCATTTGCCTCGCCAACCAGGATGTTGCCGTCGGCCTGTGCGATCTGGAGGTCGCGGAAGGCCAAGACCTCCCGTCCGTCCGGCAAAGGGCCCTCAGTGACGCTGATCCGGACCTCTCCTGCATCCAGGATGTCAGCCGCGTCCAGGCTGTCCTCGAGGGCGACTACGCGCTCAAGGTGAGAGCGCCAGTCAGCTATGCGTGGGAAGTTATCCACGAACCAGTTCAAGGCCCGTGTCACTTCGGCGAAGGCAGAGCCGATCTGCATGAGTACACCGAGTGTGATCGCCCCGGCGAAGTAGCGCGGGCTGGCGACCAGGATCGGGAACACCCCGGCGACCATGCCATAAGCCGAGGTCAGCCACATCAGCCGCCGCTCGCTTCGCATGAGGTCTTTCATGACGAGAACGACGTGGGAGAACGATCGCCGCAATCCGCGATCCTCGTCAGCCTCTCCGCGGATAAGGGCTACACCCTCACTGTTCTCGCGAATCCGAATGAGGGCGAAGCGATGATCGGATTCTGCCTCATTGCGGCGGATATTGATGTCCACCATAGGCCGGCCCATGAAGTAAGTCAGGGTCGAGCCGATCACAGCATAGATGAGCGCGGCGAACACCATGTAGCCCGGAATCTCGAACTCATTACTGCCAAAGGCGACGAGCAGCGGACCGGACAGCGTCCAAAGGATGCCGACGAAGGACACCAGCATCACCGCCGACTGAAAAAGTCCCACTGCCATGTCGACGGCCATAGCCGTCGCCCAGCGAGTGTTCTCACTGATCCGCTGGTCGGGGTTGTCGGCGCTGCCCGGCAGGAAGTTCATCTGGTAATGGCGGCTACCAGCCAGCCATCGCGCTTGCAGGCGAAACACCAGCCACTCTCGCCAGCGGAGTTGCAGCATCTGGCGGACGTAAAGTTGAAACACCGCCACCGCCATGCTGCCAGCAGTCAGTAGCAGGAAGGTGCCCATCTGCCCGAAGAAGGCCGCTCGGTCCCGGGCTTCCAAGGCATTGAAGAAGTCACGATTCCAGAGGTTGAAGCGCACCTGGATACCGATTTGCACAAGCGTCAGCCCGATTACCCCTGCGGTAAGCAACCAAGCGGAGCGGCGCTCGTCGCCCGTATAGTAGCCACGAGCCAGCCGCCAAAAGCGGAGGATGAAGCCCTCCTGGCCGTAGCCCTCCTCGCCCTCCACGGGGCTGCCCGGGCCTCGGCGACGTTCGCTCATCGGTTAGCGGCTCCCTAAGGGCGGCTGAGAATTGATCGCTGGCCCGCCGTTGGTGCCCGATACCGCTTGCATCGCACCAGGCTCGCCTAGCCGATCCGCCAGCACTGCGCGGCCGACCTCGCCTTGGTAGCCAAGGCCTTCGGCTTCGAGACGTGCACCCGGTCTGAACGACCGCCGGGCTATTTCTGCTGTCGCAACGCCGCGGGGCAGCAACACCACTGTTCCGTCCTCAAGGATCGCGCCAATGATCTCGCCTTGCGGAGCATAGTAGGGTGACCGGACAGCCCCGGTAACCGAGAGCCGCGCCGCCCCCTCGTTCACGCCTGTGCCTTGGCGTCTCCAGTAGAAGCGATCCAGCACCACTGGCGTGACTTCACTGCTGGGCGCGAATGCGAGCATGGTGATCGCCGGCGCCCTACGAGCGCGTACTCCCCAGACAATCAAGGGTCGCCCCGACACCGCGACCCGACGGAGTTCATCGGCTACGTCCGGTGGGAAGGAGACCTGCGGCCCTTCGCGAAACAGCAGCGCATCCACCTCGCCTCGCGGATTCACCAAAAAGCGTTCAACCATTCCCGTGAACGACGGCAACTGGGTTGGATCGAACCAAAGGTCGCTACTGTCTCCGGTCGCATGTCGGGGCTGCGCGAGCGCTGGCCGAGCCGGCAAGGCGGGCGAAGAGGCTGTTAGCGCGAGCAGAGACAAGATCGGCCTGAAGCGCGCTGGGAAGGGCAGGGCAGGGCGCCACTGCGGCAGGAACATGATGTTGATGCCTCCAGCCCTGTTTCATTACAGAACGCAACCGGAGGGATTAAGCTGCATCGACCACCATCTTCGTCGCTTCCGGTTTCAGAGGGGAGGGTCATGTCCATGGTAATATCCTGCTGTTCAAGGCACAGCTCTTGATCCTCGCCAGTCTCGAAGCGAGCCAAGGAGGCCGGCTCGGAGCTGGCACGATATGCGGCGCAACTCGGGTTAAGGTTTTGGACCAAGCCAAGGAGAGGGAAACCCGATGTTAGGCGGTCTTTAAGGCAGCGCCTCGATGCAACACTTGCATCGGCGAGCAGATCGATCAACGTAGTCCTGACGGGTATTTCGCATCACCGCCAGCGGCACAGGTGAACGAGCGTGGTCAGGTTGTTCGGAAGCCTGACACAGGAAGCGAGATCCAGTGCGATTCCATAAGCCGCAGCCACCTCGCGGTCGTAGTCGTCTGGGTCTTCCACAATCGCGAAAGCTGGACCTGTGTGTGACTGCGCCGTTGTTCGGACCGTCTCGGCCATCGCTGTCCGAAAGACAGCTGGCCCAGCTTCACCTGGATGCGGTGCACCGATGAAGCGCACTCCAGAGCCTGTTATGAATGGCGCGGTGAAGGACACCGCGGGTCCTACCATCGCGACCAGTGATCCGGAGGGCAGATTGACGTGCCTGACAGCAACCGCAGCTGCACCGTGTGGCTCCTGAGCCCAATCGAAGGGCTGCCGGTTCCACTCGGGATACAGAGTGCCCAGGGCACAGGCACCGAGCACGATGGCGGCCCACACCGTTCCCATTCGGCAGAACAGCTTTGTCCTTAGCAGTCCATATGCGACAGCAATAGCCTGCGCTCTGCGTAGCAGCAGATCACGCCCCATCGCCCAGACAGGCACGCCGAGCAGCGCCTCAACTGGACCTGCGTAACGCAGGATGCTGAACATGGCGAGCCAAGCGACATAGCCCGCGGCGATAAACCCCATGACAGCCCATGAGGCTCGCTGCGCAGCCAGACTCTCCATCGGCAGCTGCTGTTGGATCTGGTAGTCAGACACAGCGTACATTGATCTGGCCCGGCGTCCCCACATCTTCGCTGCGGAAGCAATCAGCAGCGCTATCAAGCCGACCGCAAAGCGAGGGTCGGCTACGGGCCACTCAGTTACCAGCCAAGTCGACCGGCGCGCCCAGAGCAGCGGATACGCGAGAGCCTGCCAAGCACCACTTGGGAGAAAGCGCGTGTCGCGGATGGTCTCCTGCGGAAACCAGGGCGAGTGAAAGACCTCGTTCAAGAATGGACCGAAAGGGTTCCCAAAGCGCTCAAGCAGGAACCAAGCCCATGGTCCTCCCCCGAGCAGGAAGCCAACAGCGCCACCACTTCCGAGTAGGACCAGGATGCGCAACTGCCGCCGCATGCCGAGTGGACTAGCAATCACTGCCACAACCACCAAGGCGGGCGGGAAGATCATCGCGGTCAGCTTCAAGCCAACCGCAGCTCCTCCAAGCACGCCGGACAGCAGACGAAGGCGCGTCGCCCTGCCTGTCGCGAGGACGTCATCGGCTCCGGCGGCAAGGAGTAGCGCGAGCACCGCCCCCACTACGAGACAGGCGATCTGGAGGTCGTTGAACGTGGTGCCCGCCTCTGGCAGCGTCGCCGCTCCTGTCAACCCGAAGGCGGCGACCAGCGCGCTCGTTCCGGTCATTCGCTGCGGATTACCGTGGCAGACAATGTTGGTGGTGAGGAGGACAAGGAATGCGAGCAGGCCAAGGTGGCCTGCCTGCAGTACGGCGATGAGACGCGGCGAGTGGTTCAGCACGCTTTGGGTCATCATATAGAATGGCAAATCAAGGGCGGGGTTGAGGAACGTGTGGCTCCCTGCCGGCGCAAGATCCAGGCTCCAGCGCCCCTCTAGCAAGGCATAAGCATTGTAGTAATGGTAGTTGCGCAGGTCCCAATTGGCGTCACGGCCAAGCACGAGCGCAACGACGGCTGCCAGCGCCCAGCAGGTAAGGAACACGCCCCAACCCATTCGCACGCCACTCATTGGTCGCGACTGGTGCATCTGTTCCTCCCTGAGAACAAGCCTGACAAGTTTTCGGAGCACGAGCAGATTGGTCGTATATAGGCTGTAACCTCTGACGGAGTGGGCCACGTTGGGGAACGCCTTTACACTCTGCTCCAATAGGCTCCGTGCCAGCTTGGATCAGCCCGTACATGGACCACCGTGTGGCAAGCCATCCACGTGAATGGTTGCGCCAGCCTAATTGCAAAGCTGCAAGCCGCGCCCGACCTGCCACATCTCCCTCGAAGTTCCTCCTACCTGTGTTAGAAGACGTTTGCTGGGAAGGGTCAGGGCTGCGGGGGAGGCGCGCCCGGCTCGGCATCACCTTCAGCGGCTCGCTTCCGGAGGTCGCCCTCGCGCAGCAGGGTCCGAAGCCCTTCATCGCCGATCTCGTCGCGTTCCCGGAGGTCAAGCAGCGCGCGCCGCTCCGCCGCCAAGCCGGCAGCGTCCGCCACGTCGTCCCCTGCTCCAGCACTCTCCCGCGCCTCTGCCGCGAGCGTCCGAGCTCGCGTTTCCTCCCGCTCGGTGTCACCTCCATTCTGTAGGGCTGCTGCCCGCGCAGCGCGATGCAGCGTCAGGCCCTGCAGACAAACGGAACCAAGCACGACCAGGGCAACCACGACGAGGAGCAGACCACCTTCCGCAAATGGGGTGCCATCCGGCCATGCCTGGGGAACGGAGAGGACGACAACGAGGCCGAGGACTGAGCGTGTCGAAGCCCAGGCCATCACCCCAGCTGCCGCCGCCCGCCCTGCCGCATCTTCTCCGGCGAGTGCGGCCGCAAGCGGAGGAAGGTGTGTTGAGACTAGGGAACCAAGCCAGCCGAGCGCAATCACCGTGGCGAGAATGCCAGCCGCTGCTACTCCTGCCTGCCAAGTATGCCATCCGCCGAGACCGGTGAGCGCTTCCGGCACGGCAAGGCCGGCGAGGAAGAACAGGAGAGAGGAGAGGAGGAGGCTCACCTCCTCCCAGAACGCCATGGCGGAGATGCGCGCCTCGGCCGAGGTGCGGGCCTCGCCTGTCTCCCGGTCGACGCGGGCGGCCGAGACGGCGAGCGCTGCCGCGATTATCGTGACGGCGAGCGACAGGCCGACACCGCGGGCCGCGAGCGCTCCAAGGTAGGGCGCGGCGAGGGAAACCGCGATCTCGACTGGTGCTGGTCCTGCCCGATCGCGGAGCCACAGCACGCCGCGGCCGATGATGAAGCCGGCCGCCGCGCCACCGGCAAGAGCCCAGGCCACCTCAAGGGCCGCCTCCGTTACCTCCGGTGCCGCACCCTCCCGCATGGCGCCCGTGACGAGGGCGAGGGCGGTCAGCGCCACGACGCGTGATGCCATCTCCCGCGCCTTCAGCGCGTCTGTGAGAGCGCGGGGTACGTGAGGCGCGCCCTTGGCCTCCTGGAACAGCCGCGTGTCGAAGAGCGCGGCAACGACGCCGAGGAGGAGGGCCGCAGTCCATGTGATGCCAGGCAGAAGGACGTAGCGCGAGAGGGCGGCGACGCCCAGCACCGTCAGGAGCGATACGGCCACCCCGACGATGACGCCCGGCAGAAGGAGGTGGCGCAGGAGGTGCGGCGTGATCCGGACGGCGGCGGCGTAGATGACTGGCGGCAGGAACAGCCCGATCGCGAGGTCCGGGTCCACCCGGATGGGTGCTGAGCCGGGGAGGAACCCAGCCGCGAGCCCCGCACCGAAGAGGAGCACTGTCGCGGGAAGCTTAAGGAAGTGCGCCAGCGCCAGGAGCGGCCCAATGCCGGCAAGAAGCAGGGCGACAAACTCGATGGTGCCCATGCTGACGCTCCTGTCCTAGCCACCCTCGGCAGCCCAGCCGTGACAGAGGAAACGCGAGGCGGCCGGGATAGCTCCTCCGCGACAACTTGGCTTCTGTGCTCCTGAGCCTCGGGGCGGCGGCCGAGTTTCTCGGCAGGATGCCGGGGTCGATAACCTGATCGTGGCGGGCGCGTTCCCTTATATGTCTGCAGCCTCCGCTATGCGGCGACGGGGGGAAGGGCAGCGTTCAGATACCCACGCAAATCGACCGTCTTCCAGCAGAGGAACCGAGCATTGACCGGAAAGCCCCCCGAGATCCCCGGCGGCGCATAGTTGCGGACCATCGCCATGCCACGTGACACCAACGCCGGAGGCAGCATCTTCGGCGGCTGGACGCTGTCGCAGATGGACTGGATCTGTCAGTGCTCGCGCCCAACCTGACGGTGTGAGGTGAAGGCCGGGTTCTGTTTACGCCGCCTCG
>NZ_JBHLVZ010000056.1:0-4989 GCF_042433125.1 Muricoccus vinaceus
CCTCGAAGAGACCGGCAAACTCTTCTCGAAAGCGCATCACCAGGGTGCCCCTGGGGAATGCGGCTTTGGCAACGCGTGCCGTCTCGGTCGGGATCTCGCCTATGGGCGTCGAGTGCAGGCTCATGAGCGAGACTTGTGGGTCGCGCCCTGACCGGGCAACCGGTCCAGACCTCCAAAACTTCGCCCCGTTCTGATGACCCCGTATCGCCCCCAGACATTGCAAGGCCAAATAATGTCGATTCCGGATTCACCGACAGTATCAGGTGTGTTCTTGCGCATAAACAGCGTGCTGCATTACCTGGGGCCGCCAGTGAACTAGCATGGCGTGGTGCTGGACATCCTGGTGCAAGACCGACGGAACGGGAGTGCGGCCAAGCGGTTCTTCAAGCGGCTGCTCTCCGGCCTGAAGTACAAGCCGCGCCGGCTGGTTACTGATAGGCTGAAGAGCTACGGGGTAGCCCAGCGCGAACTCCTGCCCAAGGTCCGGTATCGGAGCAGCCGTTACCTGAACAACCGGGCGGAGAACTCGCACCGGCCCACCCGACGACGAGAGCGGCAGATGCAACGGTTCAAGTCGGCCGAGCAGGCCCAACGGTTCCTCTCGGCACACAGCATGATCTATGGCCACTTCCGTCCTCGCCGGCACCTGATGACGGCTACCAAGTACCCTGCGCCCAAACGACATCATGATCCTGCCGCACCCGCAGTCACGCGGCCGAACTTGCCCTCTCGTCAAACAACTTGCCAATGCCGGCAGAAGGGCAGAGCTTCCAGAGCGGAGCCGCTACGCAGATGGGACATACGGTTGATTCTGAAGGCTGCGCCGACACGCTTTGTGGCAAGCCAGAGTCACGTCGCCGCAAGGTTTTGACGCCAGAAGGTTGCTTCAGCCTGCTACGCTGCCCTCTCGGTATGAAGCTGGATCACTCAAAGGACGCCTGCACATGGCCCGACACCTGTTCACCGCTATGCTGACTGCTGGTGCCCTAGTGGGTCTTCTGGGTAGCTCATCTGGCGCGCGCGCCGAGCCGCCCTCGTCCGAGGAGATCGTGAACGCCTTCGAGGCTGTGCTCGGCCCGATCCGCACCAGCCGCCCGAGCCATGCCAAGGGCACCTGCGCCGCCGGCCACTTCACCGCGACGCCCGAGGGCACCCGCCTCTCCGTCGCGCCCGTCTTCAACGGCCAGCGCGTGGCCACGGTCATCCGTTTCGGCGTGGGCGTGGGGAACCCGGCCGGCCCCGACACCGGCCGCACCACGCGCGGCCTGTCCATCCGCTTCGAGATGCCGTCCGGCGACACCTGGGACATGGCGAACATCTCCGCCCCCATCTTCGGCTCGCCCACGCCGGAGGCGCTGGTGGCCGGCCTCCTCGCCCGCCGGCCCGACCCCGCGACCGGCCAGCCCAACCCGCAAGCCGTCGCCGCCTTCGTCGCGGCCAATCCGGCCACGACCCTCCAGGCCCGCTGGCTCGCAGCCACCCTCCCGCCAGCGAGCTGGGCTACCACCCCCTACTGGGGCGTGAACGCCTTCCGCTTCCAGGGCGCCGACGGTGAGGTCCGCCACGCCCGCTGGGTCTTCGAGCCCGCCGCCGGCACCCAGCGCCTGACGGAGGAGGAGACGCGCACCAAGCCCGCCAGCTTCCTCGCCGACGAGCTGCGGCAGCGCGTCGCCCGCGCGCCGGTTGAGTTCGACATGGTCTTGCAGTTCCCTGCCCCCGGCGACGACGTGACCAATCCCACCATCGCCTGGCCCGACGACCGGCCGCGCGCGGTGGTCGGCCGCCTCGTCGTCACCGAGGTCGCGCCCGGCCCCGGTGGCGCCTGCGACCCCATCAGCTTCCTCCAGCTCGACATGGCGCCGGGCGTCACCTACAGCGAAGACCCGACGCTGCACGCCCGCACCGGTGCCTACGCTGTCTCCCTCTCGCGCCGGCTGCAATAGTCCGTACCCAGACCAATGTTGGCGGATGAGGTCTGATGCGATGGACGGCCCCTACTTCACGGCATCGATGTGCCAGGATCGCGGTCGTTGGTTGAACGCCACGTATGAAGGGGCCGCCGGCTCTGGTGCACGAACAGCCGTGAGGGCACGCGTGGCCCTCGAAGGTGCCGATCAGGCGACGCGCTGCGCGCGAGGCAGGCCAAGTTCGGCCATGCGGTTCAGGACGCCGGCGATGATGGCGGCCTCGGCCCGCTGTGCTTCGAGGCCTCGCGACCGCAGACCGCCGCCGAGGACGCGCTTCCATCGCGAGTGGGTCCACTCGGCGGCGTTTCGGCGGCCATAGCCGGTCGCGCGCTCCCACGCGCGGCGACCGTCGCGGGCGACGTGCCGCGCGTGCCGCCCGCGCCCGGTCAGCGGGTCGAGTTGGTCTGCTGCTCTGACGTCCGGCGCCTTCGGCCTGAACACGCCCTCGGCGTTCGGCAGAACCTGCCGGGGCTCAGCCACCACCCGGTAGGTGGGCCTGCCCGCGTAGGCGGCCTCACCGTAGACGCGCCCGATCCAGCCGGTGACGCGGTCCAGCAAGGCCGGCACGGGCACGGTGTCGTGCACATCCGAGCGCGTCAGCTCTTCGGCGAGGATCTGTCCCGTGTCCGGATCCACTGCGACGTGCAGCTTGCGCCAGCCCTCGTGTCCCGCGCCCGACGGCTTCGCCAGGCGCAGGCCAGTGCTGTCGATGGCGAGGTCGAGGCCGCGGCCCGCATCGGACCTCCCGTCGAGCCGCAGTGTTCTTCCGCGGCGAGAGAGGGTGGTGTGGTCTGGAATGGGCAGTGCCAGGCCGAGAAGGGCGAAGATTGAGCGGATCAGGCCCTCGGCCTGCCGCAGCGCGAGCCGGTAGACGGCGCGCACGGTGAGGGCTGCCGCGATCGCCACGTCGCTGAAGGTGCGGCGGCCGGCAGGAGCCCGCCACCCCGCGACTGCCTCGGGCGAGACCCAGACCGTGATGTCGCCCCGACGCACGAGCGCCTGGTCGTACGCCGCCCAGTCGCGGACCTTGTACCGCGCCCGCGGCTCGCCCCGACGACACCGCACCGCCATCGCCCGCTCCACCCCGTCTGCTCGGCCGCAAGCCGAGCTCATCATGGCACCACCCGCAAGGTTGCTGCACCACAGCCGCGCTAGGGCAGCCGCATACGGTGAACCCGCGTACGATCACGGTGGACAAGAACCCGGCCTACCCGTGTGCCATCGAGCAGATGAAAGAGGACGGCGAGTTGTGGAGACGCTCGCGGCTACGCCAAATCAAGTTTCTCAACAACATCATGGAATAAGACCATCGGCGCTTGAATCGCCTGGTCAGACCAGGGCTCGGCTTCGGCGGTTTCCATAGGGCACGACGAACGCTGGCGGGCTACGAGGTGATGGCAATGGTGAGGAAGGGGCAAGTTCGAGATATCGGCGGACGCGACATGCAGGCCCAAGCTACTTTCGTCGCCGGGCTATTCCAGGTTGCTGCCTGATCTGCCTGCTATTCAGGCCACCCGTGGCCCGCCGCGAAGTTTGCAACACAACCTGTTGAAGCGCCACGCCGATCTGACCTCGCAACAACCGCTTGTCTACAGTACCTCATTGACGTACTGTCTGGGTATGGAGATCGAGTTCGACGCCGCGAAGGACGAGACCAACCGCCGGCTCCGCAATCTGTCGCTGGCGCTCGGCTTCTTCGTCCTTGAAAACCGCGTGGTCGAGTTTGAAGACACCCGCCGCGACTACGGCGAGACCCGCATCAACTGCCTTGGAACGATCAATGGACGGCTGTTTGCCATGACGTACACGATGAGGGGCTCGGTTTACCGGATCATCTCGCTGCGCAAGGCAAGCACGAAGGAGCAGAAGCTATGGCAACCACCCGCGTGACCAAGGACATGGCCAATCAAGCCCTCCGCGACATTGATTGGGCCGCGCTCGACGTTACCACAGACAAGCAGATCGACCAGCAGATCGCGGCCGATCCCGACCTAACGCCCATTAGCGCCGGTAAGGAAGCCATAGCGGCCCGCGTCCGCTTTGTGCGCGAGCGGTCGCTCCTCTCTCAGCCCGCGTTCGCCTCCCGCTACGGCATCCCACTCAAGACGTTGCGCGGGTGGGAGCAAGGCCAGCGAGTGCCCGATGCAACTGCGCTGGCCTACCTACGTGTGATCGAGAGAGAGCCAGAGGCAGCGGCGCGGGCGCTGACGGCGGCTTGATGAACCGCCGTGCCTGCGTCATCACGTCATTCGCCGTGATCGTGTCCATCGAGGTACTGCTTGTAGCCGGTGCGCAGCAGGTCGGCTTTCACTGGGGTATTAAGCAGGGGCGACAGCAAACGTTGACCGACCCCACCGCCTGGAATCCCGTTGGAAGCAGCCAGTCTTTTCTTCGCGCCGGCCGTGAACTGACCGAGATGTGCTCGGCCGCCTCCGGTCCTAAGTTCGCAGCCTGAGTGGGAGTAATTAACGCGGTGACCGGGCTCTCCTTTCACCGCATCACGCCGGGCCTCTACCGCGACTGCTCCCCCACCTCCCTCAGTTACAGGAGCTTGGCACGGATCATCGTTGATTACGTGATCACGCACCCGGACGCTGACAGGGCGGAACCCGCTGTGGTGGCTACCTACGCGCTCGGAGACGCTTTCCGCCCTACGCGGAACTCGACCTGGGCGATCTGTCCCTGACCGATGACCAGTTGCTCGACGCGATGATGGCGCACCCGATCCTCATTGTGGCGGCGAGCTGTAGGACGCCGAGGAAGGACGAGGCAGTTTTCTCGTGGCGCGTCGCCACGGCGCGCCACTCCTTGAGCTTGGCCCAGAGGCGTTCGACGCGGTTGCGATTGTTGTGGATCCAATCTGGACAGGCGACTGGGACCTCGTTCCTCTTGGGCGGTATTGCGGGGCGTGCGCCGAGGTCCCAGACGTGCTGGCGGAAGGCATGGCTGGAGTAGCCTCTCGCCCACCACCCAGAGCGGCACGCCAGGAAGGGTGGCGAGGAGGGGCACGGCGTAGGGCAGT
>NZ_JBHLVZ010000057.1:0-15985 GCF_042433125.1 Muricoccus vinaceus
CTGACGGTCTGGGCCATGCCACCAGACTTTCAGAGCAGCGCCCCCTTGTGAATCCTACGTCTGCGTCAGTGCACTAGACGCCTGCCGGATCCAGGGGCATCTGCCGCCAGCTCGGGAGTGAGTCGGAACCGGTGCCAAGCCGCAAAACTGAGAAGTACGCCGACCGGGGCGACCTTGGATAGCAGGGCCCAGCCATAGGCTGTGGTCAGAAGTACTTCCAGGCTCCCGACCAGGAACCAGGCCAGCACCGCACCGGTCAGGACCAGGCTGCCAACGATCCAGCTAGCAGCGTGTGCCCACCGGTCAACGAGGTGGGCCGCCGCTGCACCACCACGCCTGGAGGTAAGCGCCAGGGGCCAGAGGCTTCCTGCCCAGAACGCGACCGCGAGGAGGTGGACAGTCAGGGCGGCTGCCAGCAGAGCTCGCGGGCCGTGCTGGGTGGTGTGTCCGACTGCCGTGTAGCTACCCGCAACGGCCAGGATGCCATCTGGGCCTAGGGAGGAGGCCGCGCGTGTTCTCCCGTACCGGAGGATGGGTCCAGGTCGGGGAGGAGGAACCCTGGGGCAGGGTCTACTCCGGCCTCGTCGATGCCGTCCCTTAGTTAGCGTGACGACGCTGGGGTGCCATCAGCGAAGCCCGGTACCGCCTCAGCCCGGTGCTGCATCTGGCGGAATCGCGACAGACAGCCTGATACCGCGCACGAGGCTCGCATCCCCCACGCAAGGTTCGGCTGGAAGCACCAAGACAGGTGAAGCCTCGCCCATCTGAGTCAGCACTTCCGGCAAGGCGATGGAAGCGATCAGGCCTCTCGCGTAGCAGAGCTCCTCGCCCTCCTCAGCGACGGCTTGGCCGAACGTCAACGTCGTAGTCCCACGCGGCTCCGGTAAGGCCCCAGCTTCCGGGGCGACATCAAAGCCCCAGATGGTCAGGCTGGCTCCCCTCTTTTCGACGATCCATCCGGCGATCCCGCGGGTACCGGCTCTAGCCTCCCGCTGGGCTTCGATCCAAAACAGCGGCGGCAGGACGTCCAGCACAGCGGGCGAGCGCGATACCTCGGAGGCGGCCAGCCCACGTGCCAACTCGGCAACCTCGTCGTCAACCGCGACCGCAGGCGCCCCCTCCGAACGCAGGCGCCGGGCAGCGCGCCGGACGTCCATCGGCGCGTGCTCACCCAACATCGCAACCAGTAGGCTGCCCTCGCGAAATCTCGCCCTCACCATCCCTGGCACCGTGCCTCTCCTCCATCATAACTACGAACCGCGACCAACTGTTCTGAGACCGGAGAACGGGAATCAGTCAACAGTGTTGAACCGGACGCTTCGCCCGATGCTGGCCGTCAGACTAGCGTGATAGGGACTGGCAGTGGTGCGGAGCAGACACACGGAGTAGACCAGGGCTGAGAGGATGATGCCGCTACCTTGATGCACCTGCTGGAAAGGAAAAGCTTCGTCAGGCTCGACAGCCTACTGGGAGAGGTGAACGGGCATCGCGATGGAAGGCGCTTGAGTTTGCGCTGCTCATACCCCTCATTCCGCCGATCGGGGTGGCCGCCCTGGGTTACGCACTCGGGTGGGTCGTCCTTGGGTTCGGGTGGCTGCCGCAGGCTTAGGCGACAATCAGGGAGGAACACCCTTACCGGCCAAGTAGACGACCACCGCGCGTCGTCGAGGGACCTCTGGCGGTAGGACAAGGGCCGCATCTTCGGGTAACCGTCCACACTCATTGCACCGCAGGCGGCGTGTCATCTCGGCCGCCGTCCTGAGGCCAATAGAGCGTCCGTAGGCCAGTCTTGGGCTCGCGGCTGCTATGGCGATGCAGAATCACAGTCCGCGCAGTGCAAAAGGAGCCATCACCATGACAAAGATCTCGTATTCTCGGGCAGGCAAGTCGAGGGTCTTTGCGTCAATCCTGGTGTTCGCGGTGACCTGGACCGGAGCGGCATGTGCACAGCCTGCCACTGCACCAACAGTAATCTCCACCCCGATCATCGTTGATGGCACGTTGGTAAGCGATGCGTCGAAGCCTGCCCGAGACGTGAGCGGTATAGCCTGTGCACGTCCACGGTCTGGTGGACAACGGACCTGCCTCGTGGTCGACGATGAAGCGGGCTTCGCCCAACGGGTGACGCTGGACGGAAATACAATTCGAGTAGGCAACTCGGACGTTAGCCTAATTCAGATCCTGACGCGGTTGGACGATCCGGATATCCATGGCCAGCGTCCCACTGGTTTGGCTTGCCGGGAAGACACGGACAGGTTCACTCAGCTGGATGGCGAAGGTGTTGCCTTCGAGGAAACCAGAGCGAATGGGAGCGGCGTCTTCTACGTAACCGGTTCTCACGGCTGCTCGCGAAGTTCCGGTCAAGGTCGCCCATCCCAGTTCATCCTGGCCCGCATCATCTATGACGCAGAAACCGACACGTTCGGGGAGGCCGCCCGCACGTGGCGGCTCTCCGAAGCCCTGCGCGCGGCGACCACGCTGGGCCAGCGATTCGGTCACCTCCTCGACAACGCTGGCGGAGATGGTGGTCTAGATATCGAGGGCATCGCAGTCGATCGTGGTCGTCTACTCGTCGGCTTCAGGGCACCGAACATTGGCGGGAATGCGTTCATTCTACCTGTGCCGCTGGCATCGCTGTTTGTATTTGGGGGAGCCATAGTTCCGGAGCAGCTGATCGAGTTACCCCTTGGTAGAGCCGAGGGCATCCGCGATCTTGCCTCTATCCCCGATGGGCGGTTGCTTGTTCTCACCGGCCCCGCTCCCAACGAAGCAGACGTCCAGGCACGGCTCATGGCGTTCGATCCCCTGGTGGGAGCTGCTTCTCTCGCTGAACTCGCCAAGCTCCCTGCTCCGACACCCAACAGTGCCAAGTACGAGGGTGTGGTCGTCTTGGAACAGGCAGGAGGCGCCTTGAGTGTGGTCATCGTCCAGGACGGGCCGCCGAATGGAAACCCAGCCAGGCTTCGGATATCACTTCCCTAAATACCGAGCGCTCGTGTTTGGCCCCCCCCCCGGCTCAGTGCCGCATGAGCAGGGGAAGGTCGGCGTGAGCCAGCACGTAGCGGGTGACGCCGCCAAGGAGTGCTTCGACCAGAGGACTGTGCGCGTAGGCACCCATGATCAGCAGGTCGATGTCGAGTTCGCGAGCCTTATCGAGGAGCTTCTGGCCGAATACCTCGGGACCAAGAGGGAGCACGTGCAGTTC
The DNA here is from genome assembly GCF_042433125.1 of Muricoccus vinaceus. Classification (NCBI taxonomy): domain Bacteria; kingdom Pseudomonadati; phylum Pseudomonadota; class Alphaproteobacteria; order Acetobacterales; family Roseomonadaceae; genus Muricoccus; species Muricoccus vinaceus. The sequence goes on from NZ_JBHLVZ010000057.1 coordinate 3,206, forward strand.
CGCCTGGACCCCATGGTCGGCGAAGATCCGCGGGAGATGAGGGTGCGCGGTGCCCTGGCGGAGGCCAACAAGGACATGCAGCGGCGCTGCCCCTTGGAGGTAGCGTAGGGCAGGAAGGACGGCATTGGCCGCCCGGCTGTCCTCCCTCCACGCGACCGCTACGGAGTGACCAAACTCGGCATCCCAGCGGCGCGGAACCACCAGAACAGGCCGCCCTGTCTTAAACAGGGCAGCGTGGAACGCCCGCTTCGTCGGCGGGTCGTCATCTCGGGCCGGGCGACCAACCACGACAAAGTCGACCTGACGGCCCTCGTTCACAATAGGATCGGCAAGACCCTGAACCGACGACCAGTGTGTGGTGAGGGATGCGTCTACTACGCCCGCCGCCCAGTGCTGATAGACTTCATGCAACGCTGCAATACGAGTTTCCTCAAACGCCAGGAGTTCATCCAGCAGAGGGCTCACAGATGCCTCAGGGGAGATCGTTACGTAGCCGGGTGGTGTGTGGACGGCGAGGACGTTGACGCGGCCCGCGCCAGCAAGGGCGGCGAGGCGCTCTGCCGCACGTAGCAGGTGGGCGGCCGCGTCAAGGCGCTGAAGCACTACCAGAACGACGTCGGACATGCCCGCCTCCTCTACCGGATGTGACCTCCATTCAAGGTTCGCTCAACCTACTCCTTTCCGGGCGTCCCAGCCATGAATTTAGGCGTGCCGTGGGCCTCGTCACCTCTGGAGGCGGGTGGATGGAGCAAGGGATCGCACCTTCCGTACTGAACTGGTTTCTATGTGAAACTCATATGATCCTTGCCGCCGCAAGGCTGAGCGACCGTACTCCGAAGTAGTGCTCCTCAATGGTGTCCCTTAGGGGCACCCAGGGTACGCCCCCTTCGAGGTGGTGAGCCGACCAGCAAGGTATGGGTCGGCGAGAATGGCGACACCCATAGGAGCGTGTCATCATCGCCGTCCACGGTGACCTATTATCTGGCCCTGATCCTTTCTGGTTGGCCTCAGCAGCACGTGAGCGGAAACATGACCCTGAAGATCTACGACTGGCACAATGGGCCCTACCCAGCACGCGTCCGCATCGCTCTGGCCGAAAAGGGCTTGCAGTCCCAGACCTGTTTCGTCTCGATCGATTTGAGGAAGGGGGAGCACAAGACGGAAGAGTTCCGCGCGAAGAACTACTCCGGGACCCTGCCCGTGCTGGAGCTCGACGACGGGACGCTTGTCGCTGAGTGCACAGCGATCACGGAGTATCTCGACGCGCTCGATGGCACGCCGACGCTCACGGGTAGGACGCCCCGCGAAAGGGGCGTCGTCCACATGATGAGCCGCCGGGCTGAGCTGGAGGTGCTCGACGCGATCAGTATTTACTTCCACCACGCCACGCCCGGTCTTGGCCCTCACGTGGAGGTTTACCAGAACCAGGAGTGGGGCCTGTACCAGCGCGACAAGGCCCTGCGTGGCATGCGCTATTTCAATGATGCTCTGCGTGGGCAGCCCTTCGTGGCAGGGCAAGATTTCTCGATGGCTGACATCACGCTCATTGGTGGCCTGATCTTCGCCGAACAGCTCAAGGTCTCTGTGCCGGACGAGTGCAAGGCGCTGGTCGCATGGTACACGAGGATGCAGGAGCGCTCGAGCGTGCAGAACTGGAGAACAATGTCGGCGTGACGTCCCGCTACCGGTTGAACCCAATCATCACCGATGGTGACTGGCTTCAACACCTACGTTCGGAACACCTTTTGAATCTTTAATGGCTAGAGGATGCATCCGGGTGTGCAGACGCCGCCTCCGTGGAGAGGTCCCCCTCCTCGTTTGGCTATGTCGCCACCCCCATCACCAGGGCTGCCGCCTTACCCAACCCGATGCCCCTTCCCAGGGCTCACGTGGGCAATCGGCCAGACGACCACCCTCCGGTTCCCGGGGACGGCTAACCTCGCCATGGGCCTACCGTCGGCTCGACCACGGCGCCTTGATCCGGTCGGCGGTTAACACCACCGGCTGCCTAGATTTCGATCCCTGGCTCTGCCTCGCCGAGGCTTCTGACTGAGGTGTTCAGCGCCAGCCACGGCGGTCATCACGGCGGTCGTATCCACGCTGATAGGCGCGGCTATCCCGCCGCTGCGCAACCCGCGCCCGGTGCCCTCGGTCATGGGACTTGTCGTTGTCGTCAGACAGCAGAACGGCGGCTCCAACGGCAGCAGCGGCACCAAGCCCGAGCAGGGCAGTGTTACCCGCATCAAACTCACCATTTCGGTCAGTGCAGCCACCCGTGAGTAGAAGGACGGCGAGAGCAAAGGTGGCCAGAACACGCATCAGGGATCTCCTTTATCCAGCGACGTTACCATGACCGCCCCTCCTTTCGATGCGAATTCGTAAATAAAAGGTGCCCAGTGCAACACTGGGAGATCAGGCGTTGCGAGGGCCTGCTATCACTTGGTTCTTGTCCTCAAACCCAATGCCGATCAGGGCCACCGCGTTGTCCCGCCCGTTGAGGTCCAGCTCGGGGCGAAGACAGCTACCCGGGCCTAGGCGAGCTAGAGATCTCGTGATCTGAGACTCCAGCACTTTTGTTCGACATCGATTCGATCTTCAGCTAATAAGCTGATTGCGCAACGATCGGATCGGAGATCGTTGGCACGTAGATCAAGGGGGGGCTCCAACGCGGACCATGACGTCCTCAACCAGGCCAAGCGCACTGAGCCACACTCAGATCCGGGTCATGCTTCAGGACGCCGAGGGGCTTGCAGCCGCCATGCGCAAGCAGCTGGCCCGGCGGCCGCAATCACTATGGTCTCGCGGCCGGGCTCTGATCTACCTGCTTTGCACCAGGGTTGCCTCGGCCGAGATGCGACGTCGCCTCCGTTGAGACCACGGCTGGCACGCAAATTTCAATGAGGGGTCGGTACCGATGGCATCTATGAACGCCTGGTAGTCTGCTTCCACCTCCTCGTAGGGCTTCAGCCACTCGACACTGCCGTCCTGGTCCGCGACGTAGCCGTCCAGACTTGCTGCAATGTAGCCCCTGATCCTCAACGTAATGCCCTTTCGGGTCGACTTGGCTGCTCTAGACCGTATGCCGCACCAAGAAGCATCCTTGGCTAAGCACCCGCCGGGCCGGGCAAGATGCCCGGCCCGCTTCGGTTCAGATATCCTCGTCAAAGGCGCCAGCATCATCCCCGGTCGCATCCGTCCAGGGAGAGGACGCAGGCGTGCTGACAGCCTGCTCCGCGAAGGACCCCGCGGCACCCGTGGCAACTCCGGCTGCATCGGAAACCGCTCCGGCTGCTGTAGTAGCCGCTTCGGCAGCGCCCCCCGAGAACATGCCCATGAGCGCGTTGCCAAGCACCATGCCGCCCGCGACACCTGCTGCCGTGGTCAGGGCGGTGCCAAGGAAGCCCGAGCCGCGGCCCTGTTGCTGCATCATGGCTGGGTTCATCGCGCCCGGTGGCGGCTGGATCGGCTCGGGGCGCGGAGTATAGGGAACCTGCTGTCGGTTGCCGCCGCCGAACATGCCTCCCAGGAACCCACCCCCGCCTTGCTGTGCGGCCTGGGCCTGACGCTGGGTATTCTCCAGCTCCCATTCCAAGTCCTGAATGCGATTTTGGGCCTGCACCAGCGCCGCCTCCTGCACGAAGGCAGTTTGCGTGATGCGGTAGCGCGCCTCCGGGTGGCGGGAAAACAGGTCGGAGATCAGGCGATCGGCCTCTGGGTCCACCGGCGGCAAGTTGGGGCGGGCCACCGGCGTGCCCGAGGAACTCCCTCCCCAGGTGCTGGACGACGTCGCAACCGGCTGTGGTGCGACGCCTGCGACGCGCTCCACATAGCCGGTGATGATGCGGCGCTCTTCCTCGTTCATCGGTCCTTGCAGCTCCTTGTTGCGGGGGGATGCCCGCAGCGCCGCCAGATGGCCCCCACTCTTCTATATTGCAAGAAGTTAACCTTTAAGTCAGGTGGCTGTAAGCTTGTCTGGCGAAAGTGTCAGGTCGAGGACCGTTGGTTCTCACTGTTGGGCAGGCCAGGGATGCGCATCTCGGTCACCCGCATCAGCTGGAGGTTGTTCTGTTAGAGATCGCCATCGTCCTCGTTCTCGTTGCCTTGAACGGGGTGTTCTCCCTATCCGAGCTTGCGGTGGTCTCGGCCCGCCGCCCCAGGCTCCGGGCGATGGCGGAAGTAGGACGGCCAGGAGCAAAGACGGCTCTTGCCCTTGCCTCGGATCCCGGGCGCTTTCTGTCCACCGTCCAGATTGGCATCACCCTGGTCGGCGTCCTAGCAGGTGCCTTCTCCGGTTCCGCGCTCGGCGGGCGGCTCACGGCTTGGCTGGTCGGGCTTGGTGTCCCTCAATCCGTCGCCGACCCGGCTGGGTTCGGTGGCATTGTGGCCGTCGTGACCTACCTCTCCATCGTGGTCGGCGAGCTGGTGCCCAAGCGCTTGGCCCTGAGCAACGCCGAGGGCCTTGCTTGCACGATGGCGCCCCTCATGAACGTGGTGTCCAGGGTCGCTGCCCCGGTTGTCTGGATCCTGGACAACTCGACGAAACTCATCTTTCGCCTGATGGGGCGCGGTGACGAGCCGGAGGAGACGGTCACCCAGGACGACGTGCGCTCGCTCGTGACTGAAGCGGAGCGGCACGGCTCCATCGAGACTGCGGAGCGTCACATGATCGCGGGCGTCCTGCGCTTGGGCGATCGTCCTGTGAAGGGCGTGATGACGCCCCGCGGCGAGGTGGACTGGATCGATGCCGCGGGTAGTCTGGACGCCATGAAGGAGGTCCTCATGCGGACGGCCCACTCGCGCCTGCCGGTCATCGACGGCTCCCCCGACCGCATCATCGGCGTCGTGCAGTCTCGCGAACTTTTGGCGGCCATGCTCCGCGGCGAGGCGCTCGATCCACGTATCATGGCCCGCCATGCGCCCATCGTGCCGGACACCGCCGAGGCGCTGGAGATCCTGTCCACTCTTCGGAAAGCCGAGGTGCCGATGGCGCTCGTCCACGACGAGTACGGCCACTTCGAGGGGCTGGTGACGCCGACGGACCTGACGGGCGCCATCGTGGGTGGGTTCCGCTCCGACGAGGATCCCGGGGACGAGCATGCGGCTGTCCAGCGCGAGGACGGCTCCTGGCTACTCGCGGGATGGATGCCCGCGGACGAGATGGTCGACACGCTCAGGCTCGCGATTCCCTCAGACCGTTCCTATCAGACGGTCGCGGGCTTCCTGCTCGACGCGATGAAGCGCCTTCCGCAGGTGGGCGAGGCGGCGGAGGTCGATGGCTGGCGGTTCGAGGTCGTAGACCTGGACGGTCGCCGGATCGACAAGGTACTCGCCGCGCCAATCGAGGCAGGCAGCGTGCTCGCCACCTACAGGCTTGGTGGTGGTCCACCCGTGCGATAAATCCGTAGCGCCCACTCCAGCGGTCACGGGCCAAACATTGGCTTCGCAACATGTAGGAGAAGCCCATGGTAGCGCCCGCTTATGTTTGACGATTGGACAAAGGCTGCTGCGACCTGGGTGCAGGCCAACACGGCTTAGGCGGTTCCTGCCACCTTCCTCATCGCTTTCCTGAGGTCGTTTCCGGTTATCACAGGCCGGTGCAGAAGGGTGCTGCCGATGAGCCTCGAAGAGGGCGCACATCGTATGTCCGTTAGCGAGGGGCCGCGCGACCGCCCGCTCGGACACTACCGTCCGGTCGCGAGCGACAGTCCTGGAGATCCTGCTGACCGGCGTGCTCGTCGGGCTGCTGCTGTACAGTCGGCGGCACGACCACGACCGCTAATCTTCCAGTCAAGTCGGCTGATTCTCACTTGGATGGCTGGTGCGAGCCGTGGATAGCCAGAACGTGGGTATCTTTCGTCTTTGCTGAACCCGAGGCAATCAGCCCCGCTTGAGCGGCTAGCCGCTCGGCGGCCGACCGATCACCCACAGGCAGCATCGAATGTTTGCCGTGGGTCGAGAGCAGCGGTGGTTGATTAGGTTTTCACCCTAGGCGCACCAAGTCATCATAGGCCTGCTCGGGAGGGGTATCGAGAAGCCCGGTCCAGTAGAAGGCGGCCAAGCGCTCCTCCTCCGCCCAGGACGACCCCGCGCTCTGCTCGGTCATGATGCCTACCCGGCCTGCTGTGCCTTTCGCACCTCGTCGAGCACCGCTTCATGGGTTGCCAGTATCCGCCGTAGCGTCGGCTTTCCCTTGTCGCTCGCCTCGGAGATACCCTCGTGCATTTCTTCGATCCCAGTTGTCATCTGCTCGGCCAGGCCGGATAGCCGCTCCTGTAGCTCCTCGTCGTCGTCCCTGAGTTCGGCCTTCCAAATCGCCAGGACACGACAAAACTCAGTGGCCGCGCGGGCGGGTGGAACACCCGCTTGCAGAAGCTTGATGAGAGGGGCGAGGTCGGCCGTGGGTGAGCGGGGCATCCGTAGTAGGTGGGTGGGCGGACCTTGGGTGGCTAGACGACCAGGGGCTGCTTCTAATCGAAACCAGTCATCCACCACCGTGACCGTTCCCCCGGCGGCCGGACCACATTATGGCTTGAGCCTTTCTGGCCCAGTGAGTTCCGATGCCCGAGAAGCAAGACACGACAATCCCACAGACGGAAGGTATGTCCGACGGATTTGAACTCCTTCCACTCGACCGTCTGGACCGGGCAGTACTCGGCTTGGCGGCCAAGGTGGAGGAATTGAGGGCTGCTGCTGCTGAGCATGCCCGACACGCCGACCTGATCGAGCAGCAGGCAGCAGATTTTGAGCGGCAACTCGCCATCGCGGAGGCGAAGCTGGCCGTGGAGACCATGCACTCTGCGGGACTCGCGGCTCAGGCATCCCATCTGCTTGCCGTCGCCATCGAGGCCAACGTCCTCGCCCCACCGAAACTGGTGGGTGAGGGAAATGGTGATCAGGCGCCCAGAACGCAGCTGACCCTGGTCTACGAAGCAGCCTTTGATGCCAAAGGTGCCAAACTCGGCATTGAGGATCCTGGCCGGTTTCGAGAAGTATAAGGAAGGTTGAGGCCGGGATCCGGTGGTCGCAACGGCGCTCATTTCAGCCTTTCACCGGCTTGATGGCATTTTCCATAGGCAGGCATACAATGTCGCGGACGGCTCCGTACTGATCTGCCGAACGCCAACTGTAACCCTCAGGACCGAGTAGTAGACACTGACCGTTGACGGCTCGCCCCAAGTACGGCGTCCACCAAACCGACCAGAAGCATCGATGTCCCGGCAAGCGGGAAGAGAACGCCCATCGCTATAATGCTGCATAATGCTGCCCAGCAGCACTGGAGGAACCTTGCGTACCACTCGTGGCGGAGCGGCTGTCTCGCCCTTCGAGCGCCGCTTCCACCAGATGACGGTCCCGGTAGTCACGAGCGCGAGGATGCCGATGCAGGGCAGCAGCATGAGTCTCCTGCTAGAGACGTTCGGCCTGCGTCCGCGGCTGAGCGGTGCTGCTGACCTGGGAAGCAGCGAACAGCGCCAGAAGCGATGGCAGATCGGGAAGGAGGGCTGGGCGGGCAGCGGGCGCGCCCCTTAGCCCCACCATATTGATTCACTGGACTTGCTTGCCCACTGATGGTTCAGGTCCGGGCTGTGTCAGCGCACGGGCGGCGCATACATAAGCCCACCCCGGGACGCGAGGCGGTTGGCACCCCGCTCGATGCCGAGTGGCGCCAAGCTGCGCTCCCACATCTCGGCGTAGTTGCCGACTTGATTGATCACGTTGAACGCCCAGGCGTTGTCCACTCCGAGCGCAATTCCCAGGTCCCCCTGAGCGCCCAGCAGGCGCTGCACCGACGGATCGGTGGTCGAGCGCTTCTGTTCCGCGGCGTTGGTGCTGGTCACGCCTGCTTCCTCGGCTGCCAGCAGTGCTGCACCCGTCCAGCGCACCAGGTCGAACCAACGATCGTCGCCCTTGCGCACCATAGCACCCACTGGTTCGGAGCTGATCCGCTCGGGCAAGATGACCAGCCCTTTGTCAGGTTGGGTGGTTCGAAATGCCCCCAGGTAGGAAGCGTCGTTGGCCCAAGCGTCGCAACGTCCTGCCAAAAAGGCCGTCCCGGTTTCCGTGACGCCACCGAACAGCACAGGCGTGAAACTGAGCCGGTTCGCCCGGAAGTACGCCGCAACGTCGAGTTCCGTGGTGGTGCCCTGCAGCAGGCATACCGTGGCCCCGTCCAGCCCCTTTGCTGAGGTCACGCCTGCATCCCCACGCACCACGAAGGCGGTACCATCGTGGAAGTTAACCCAGGCCATGCTCAGCCCCAGTGAGGCTTCCCTGGTCAGCGTCCAGCTAGTGTTGCGGACTAGCAGGTCTACCTCGCCCGACTGCAAGGCCGTGAAGCGTGCCTGAGGTGAGAGGGGGACAAAGCGAACCAGCTTGGCATCGCCCAGAACGGCGGCAGCGACTGCACGGCAGGTGTCGGCATCCAGGCCTCGCATCTCACCGCGGCTATCGGGGAGGGAGAAGCCTGGAGACTCACCGGACACGCCACATAACAGCAAACGTCGGGCGCGAACGGCCTCGAGCGTGGCCGATCCGCTGCCTGTAGAAGCGCCGTCCTGCCGGGACTGAGCCGACAAGGGGATCGAGGTGAGCAGACTGAATAATGCGGCCGCCGCGCCGCACAGAAAGGGGAGGACGTGCTTTGGGCGAGCCATCGTGGTTGCTCCAGAGAATGCATAGCCAACGTGGGGTGGAGGTGTTGGTTGAAAGGATCTCCTACCCTGCCACGTCGCACCACGGGATCAGACAGCGTTTGCTTGGAATCTTCGAGTCTCATCCGGACTGTTGGCTATCAGGCGCCCCAGGGTCGGCAAGGTGGTCAGGACCAGCGACCACTTTGGCACCGGACCCTGGTAGCTCACAGGCCCCCCTGTTCAGGAGGGTGCCTCCCTTCCCGGCGCCTCCGCTCCGGGGTCTCTTGGCGCCGGAACACCCAAAGCCGAGTTCCATGCTGTGCAGCATGCGGGCGTTGGCGGCGGAAAGAGCCGCCAGGACGGTGGGCACCTTCGTGTGCATCTTCGAGGGTAACCACTGTGCGTGGCGGCGCTGACCGGGCTGGTGCTGACGCTACTTGGCAACATGGTAATGTTCTGGCGCATCCCTACACCGCAGAGGTGATCGACTGCTACCCGAAGACCAGCGACTGGTGGACGGCGGTGCCAGCCATGGCCCCGTCGCCTACCGCCAGCGATACCGACCCGGCGGCGCGCGCCGCATCGCCACAGGCGAAAACACCAGGGACGCTCGTCGCCTTCCGGACATCGGTCTGAATGAAGGGGCCCATTGGTCCGTCTTCGAGAACACAGCCCAGCTGGTCAGCAAGTGGACTTGCGAAGCTCGTCCAGGGAACCAGAAAGAGACCTGCCAAGGCAATGCTGCGGCCGTCCTGAAGATGCACGGTGACCCCTTCACCATCGATGCCGCTGACAGTCGCTTCCTCGATGGTCACTCCGCGTCGTGCGAGGGCGGCCCGCTGCTCCGCGTCAGGGTGGCCGATGCCGTTGGTGAAAAGCGTCGTCCTTCCCCATTCTGGGATCAGCATGGCCTGATGGTACCAAAAGCCGTTCGTCGCCAGCACGCCAAGGTGACCCTGATCCAGCTCGTAGCCGTCGCAGTACGGGCACTGGTAGACACCTCGTCCCCAACGTTCCTGCAGGCCGGGAACATCCGGCAGGTTGTCGACGACTCCGGTAGCCAGAAGCAGGCGTTGCGCCGTGCGCTCCTCGCCGTTCTCCAGCGTCACACAGAACTGGCCGTCCTTGGCCATTGCAGCGACTGCCTTACCCTCAACCCAGGTCACCGTCGGGTAGGCCAGGAGCTGGGCCCTGGCTTGGTCGGCGATCGCTCCCGGTGCTTGCCCATCCTGACCAAGGAAGCCGTGGGATGCCTTGGCGAAGCGGTTGCGCCGCTGGCCCGCATCGACCACCACGACGTCCTTCCGCGCCCGGGCGAGTTGGAGCGCGGCCGCGATGCCGCTGTAGCTGCCGCCGACGATCACGACATCATGCTGCATGGTGGGCATCTCCTCGCTTGCTCTTGTGGTCTGCGTGGCGGCGGTGGAAATCCGCGGAGAGCGCAGCGAGCGTCACGTCGCCTAGCCGCTGCACGAGGAGGGCCTCCGCCTCCCTCATGGCATCGCTCAAGGCGTCGTTCACGGCCTGCTCCACGAGACAGACCGGGCTCTCCGTCTTGTTCCCGATGGCAAAGACCTGCGGCGCTCCGAGGGCGTCGTAGATGTCGCGCAGGGTCACTGTCTCGAAGCCGCGGGCAAGATGCCAACCGCCACCATGCCCCTTCTCAGACCGGACCAGGTCCATCTCACGCAGACCTGCCATGGTTCGACGGACAACGGCAGGATTGGTGTTCATGCACATGGCCAGTGCCTCGGAGGTCATTGGCCCATCTCGCTCCGCCATGTGGAGGAGTGCGTGAAGCACAGCTGAAAGGCGACTATCTCGCATCATGTATCTTCAAGTGATACATGATTAAGCGGGCGTCAAGTACCCGTTGGCTAGGCACACGTCCGCCAATTGAAAACGCTACGGGAGCCCGCATCCGCATGCGAGGGTGGGGATCAAGGAGGAGGACCAGCAGGCTCGTGGCCGTGTGACGCCGGACAACAGCATGCTGCAGGCTACGTAGTCGATCGCCTCAGCCAGGGACTGGCAGTCGTTCACATCTTTGGAGAGCGGCACAGAGCCCTTGCAGCATTCCGGCCTTGAAAGTCGGGTTGCTCACCTTGCGGGAGCGACCTCGAATTGGAGATGCATTGAGATCTGCTCAAAATCGCTCACCAACAGCTCAGCCCTAGCTCTCCATGGTCCCGGGACCGCCAGTTCCGGCCCCTCGTGAACGAAGGTGCCCGGTTGTGTCGCCACCATCCTGCGGCGAAGTCCGACTACCCCTGTCCCCTCATTCGAGAGTTCGAGCCAGACCTCGGCGGGCACCGCAGGATGACCATCCCGCTCGACGTGCAGGATTAGGCGGTTCGAGCCAGTGCGGCCCGGATCCACCAGGAGGTGGACAGTCCACGCCCCTAGCTGGGCGGTAGCGTTCTGCTTGGCGTCTGCCTGGTGGTGTGCGTTATGCTCGTGACCAGGGTCGTGCCTCGTAGCCACTTGAGGCGGCGTCACGCTCAGCACGGCGGTTACCCCAAGCACGCATATGCTAATCAGCCCCTCGGCTCGGATGCTCCGAGACAGGGCAGTAGGTCCCTGCGTCGGCAAGGTCGGGGTCAGCCGGAGATGGTTCACGGCGGCCAGGGCCAGGAGCACGGAAGCGCCGAGGAGCTTGGCAAGGACGAGTTGGCCATAGGTGGTGGTCACCAGGGCGGCCCAGCCCGGCATATGGCTGAGCGCCTGGATCGCACCGCTGACGAGGAGGATGGCGACGGCCGGGATGGCCAGGGCGGCGAAGCGCCGCACCGCGGGTGAAGCTTCGCCGCCTTCATGGGCCAGGAGCACCAGAAGAGGCCAGAAGGCACCGAGCCAGTAGGCCGCAACGAGCGCGTGCGCCGCAAGCAGCGCCTGCATCGGCCAGCCCCCGACAGCGGCATGGCCCGAGAGGCTCAGCCCGACCGCAGCGATGACCACGCCGAGAAGGCCCGCTGGCTGGGCGGTTCTCCCGGCAACAACCAGGGATCCCGCCACGACAGCCATCCCGACGCCAGTGACCACGCAGCGCAGGAACACCGTCGACGTTGAGGCCGCCACGATCACGGTAGGGTCGAACAGAGCTGACGGAAAAGAGGCGGCTAGCATCGCCCCGCCCTGGACCGGGATGGTTAGCAAGGCGACCACGGCACCTGCCAGCGCCGCCACCGCCATGCCGCGCCGTTGGCGTCCACCGACCTCCCGCACCAGCGCCCGGAACAGGGCACCTCCTGCACTGAGCGCGAAGGCGACATAGAACAGAAACCGCAGCACCTCGCCTGCGGTGTTCCAGGCTCTTCCCGTGTTGTTAGGTTGTGCTGATGGGGTCACGGCGGCTGCGCGCACCCCGAAGGCAAGGCTGCCGACGACGGGGTGCCCGTCGGCCGAGATGATCCGCCAGCTGGCGAGATAGGTGCCGTCCGGCAGATCTGGCGGCAGACCTGTCGAGAGCAGATCGCCTGGCCCTTGCGCCGGTCCTTCCAGGGCGATCAGACCGCTCGGACCGACAAGCCGGAGGTCCATTAGCCTTACATCCTCGTCGAAACGGAGTGCGAGGTGGTCCTAACCCCTGAAACTGGTCCGGCGGGAGGGCAAGTTTTTTGGGCACTGTAAGCCCCTGAGGAGGGGGCGGTGCCATGAAGCAGAAACGGTACACAGACGAACAGATAGCCTTTGCCTTGAGGCAGGCGGAGAGCGGCACGGCGATCGCCGAGATCTGCCGCAAGCTCGGGATCTCGGAGCCGACCTTCTACCGGTGGAAGAAGCAGTTCGCCGGGATGGGCACGGCCGAGATCCGGCGGTTGAAGCAGCTGGAGGAAGAGAACGCCAAGCTCAAGCGGCTGGTCGCCGACCTGAGCCTGGACAAGACGATGCTGCAGGACGTGCTGCGTAGAAAATGGTGAGGCCCGCCCTGCGCCGTGACGTGGTGCGCCATCTGCAGGGCGCCTACGCCATTGGCGAGCGGCGGGCCTGCCACGCGACGGGGTTCCACCGCTCCTCGCAGCGCTACCGCCCGCGGCGGGATCCACAGACGGAGCTGCGGATGCGGCTGCGCGACCTGGCCGCGGCTCGGGTGCGGTACGGCTACCGGCGCCTCCACGTGCTGCTGCGACGTGAGGGGTGGCCGGTGAAC
>NZ_JBHLVZ010000058.1:0-5453 GCF_042433125.1 Muricoccus vinaceus
CTGACGGTCTGGGCCATGCCACCAGACTTTCAGAGCAGCGCCCCCTTGTGAATCCTACGTCTGTGTCAGTGCACTAGCGGCATGCCTGCCACGCTGAGGATGAGCAGGGCGCGCCTAGCGGTTTGACGAACTGAAGGCTGAGCGACGGCTAGGCGGTCAGACGCCTCAAGGTGTGAACAACCTCCATGAGGTCGTAGGGCTTATCCAGGAAGGCTGTGGGCGGGCCCAGAGAGCGGAGGCGGCTCATCAGGTTCTCCGCATAGCCGGACACCACCAGCACCGGGATCTCCGGCTGCCGGCGGCGGGCGTGCTCGACCAAGGCGATGCCATCGAGGGATCCCGGCATGCGGACGTCGGTGAACAGCACATCGAAGCTGTCGGGCCCGTTGAGGAGCCGGGTGGCTTCCTCGCCATTCCAAGCCTCGGTTACCTCGAAGCCATTCTCTTGGAGAAACTCCCCCGTGATCAGGCGGATCAGGCCCTCGTCCTCCGCGAGTAGAACCCGCACCGCCCTCATCTGCTCTACCCACCGGTTTGCGGTTCTAATTTCCTGCCGCGTGGGGATAACCGCGTCACAAGGCCTACGTTGCTGCGAATGCCTATCAATTTGACAACGTACTCTGGAGAGCAGTTGTCCTGAGATCAGGTAAGGCAGCGGGCATGGTCGTAAGGGGCGCGACCCCATGGGGACCAACTTGCCGAGCCCGCCTCCAGGCTCTCCCGCGCGCCGATGCCGAAACTATTCTCTAGCTGGAGGAGTCGCGTCCACAGCTTCTTTGTTCACGTAAGAAGGAGGGAGTCGCCCCGTGTCCAATCAGGCGACCAGACCAGGGGTTTGCGGTAGGGGCGTAATTCGCGATCTGTTTACCCGTGCGCTCCATCGGCTGGCAGGAACCCGCGCGCCGCTCCTTCTTGCTCCAGAGCGCGCACACGCTGCTCCAGCTTCCTGATCTCGGACGCAGGCGCATAGGCTGCTGCGGCAGCAGAAGACCTGCGCAGCGCGTGCGCCATCCGGGTGCGCCATTCGGCAAAGTCGAGGGTGTCGGTTGCGGCCATGTCGCCATGGTGACCGCCTCGTGCGCGCCCCCGCTTCAACCTGTGTGAACGCGGACGGCTTGATCTGGATCAACCTCTAGCCGTGCAGGGCGCACTGGCAGAAAAGGCAAAGCAGCGTGCGTGGTCGTAAGGGGGGCGACCCCATGGGGACCAACTTGCCGAGTTTAGCCCTGGGGCTAGCTGACCCGAGCTGCTAGCTTGGCGATCTCGGCGTCGATCACAGTAGCAAGCTGGGCGCGGATCGCGACGGCGTTGACGACGTCTCCTTGGATCGGCGCCTCGGTGAGTATGGTGGAAAGCTGCTCCCGCAGCAATCGCAGCATTTCACCCTGGTCAGAAAGGTACTCAGGCCGAGAGAGCATCGTTTCCAGCGCCTGCGCAACTGCTTCGTGCAGCTGAGAGGGCCTTGGCTGGTTCCACGCGTCTGGCATGCTTGGTCTCTCTTGAATTGAACGAGCGGAAGGCGGACAATTAACGGAGGTTAAAAACATTCCGGAGTGAAATTCCTATCTGTTCAGCGCACCTTGCGAGCGTCTGAAGGTGACTGACATAGCCAGAACGGTTTAGGCGAATCCTTTAAAAATGATTGGGATGAAGCATGGAAGCCGAATCTGAGCAGCAGGATCCATCCAGGAATGGCTCGGTTGATGACAGCCTGGAGCAAGTTATCAACACAGCGAAGTATCTAGCCGATTTTGCACGTAATCAGCATTTGGATGAGGCTGACGCTTTGCTCACGGAGATCCTTATCATTCTTTTTGCTGGCCGAAACAGGACGTTCCAGTAGGCAGCAGTGCTTCTCACGAAAACGTCTGACTTTCCCCCATTCGATCTTGATCGATCAGGCCGCGAGCGGCTGACGCGCAATCACGGCAGAAAAGTTCAGCGTGAGGAGGAGTTGGCCGTGCTTGTCGGTGACCTCCATCCGCCAGGGGGCGCCTGCCAGAAGATCCAATCCTGCCTCCTGAAGGAGTCGCCCGGCTGTCTTGATCGCCTCGGTGTAGGCATCGTTGAGGCTTGGCAGGTCAGTTCCCGTGTGATCAGGGAGGAAGATGCCGTCGTGGAGATCGAAGAAGAAGCGGGACATGGCTGATTTCCCGAGCGACGTGTCGGCGAGAGTGCTGGCCTCTCAGTTGCCCGCGCCGGCGGATCGCTGCGAGCAATGGCCCGATTTAAATTCAAAACCAACCCCACTAGAGCTAAAGCAGATTAAGGTGCGAAGCAGGCATCATCTCTGTGATCTCGCCTGACGGGAACGTGCGCCGCCGGCGGACAACTTGCCAGTCAATCGCTGTGCTGGGCTTTACCGTACCGAAGAGCTTGAAGGCGGTGCCGCATAAGGGTTGGGGACGATAAGTCCGAAACTCTCTCGCCCCTTGCCCTCCACCCCCCTACAGCCACGCGCGAGGGTGGCGGCTCCGCCCTGTGACAACGCCTGGAGCCGCCGCGTGGAGCTAGTGGCCGGGTAGCCTTGCCGCAACAGCATCCGCCTCAGCTTGCACCCCCGACCCGGACGGCGCCGTTCTGCGTCCGGTCTGGCGTGGCGGCTTGGCCCACGATGGCGTGCATCTCGCGCAACAGGGCAGCACCCTTTACGGTGCGCTGGATGTGCACGGAACGGCGGTCTTTTGGATCCGCTTTGCGGCGGGCAAAATCAAACTCCTCCAAGCGGTCAACTGAGCGGGTGATCGCGGGCTTGGAGACATTGAGCGCCGCGGCCAGGCCGCGCACCGTATGCGGTCCCTCGTAGAGGTAAACAGTCAGAAAGACGCTGAACTGCCGTGCGGTCAGGTCCGGACCATCACGCCGCACAAGCGCGCAGATGGTGTCCTTCAGAAGGTTGACGAACTGGTCGGGTGTGCCTTGCACCGGCATTCGAGGGTCCTGTTCTCGGGGCTGCTCTCATCAGCGTCGTGCCAGGCCGTTGGTGGCCCCCGTCTCGATGAAGGGCAGCAAAAAGGCCGGCCGCCTGAGCGTCCGGCCTGTGTTGCGTTGGGGATGGTGGGTTGAAGCGACCCACCATCGAGCGGGGTTCAGGCCGACAGGTTCGCCCCATCGCGGCGGCGCTTGACCAGGCCCATGCCGAGCAGACCCATGCCGAAGAGGGCGAGGGAGGCGGGCTCGGGCACGGCGACGATCTGGGCGGAAGCGTTCAGCGAGGCGCCGGCGCCGGTGAAGGTGGCGGTGATCACCACCGTCTCGGAGAACAGCGAGCCGTCCAGGGTCGGGTTGGCCAGCAGGGCGCCGGAGGCGTTGGTCGGGCCGTTGGTGTAGGTGCGGCTGGCCAGCAGCTGCGAGGTGCTGAAGGCGGTGTTGTTGGCATCGACGTAGCTGGCGATGGTGACGTTGCTCACCGCGCTGCCGTTGATCAGGAAGTTGGCGGTGAAGCTGCTGGCCAGGGCGGCGAGCGGCGCACCGGCCGAGCTGCTGTCGAGGCCGGTCTGCGTCACCTCGAAGGTGATGGTGTGGGTGCCCGTGAAGCTCGCAAGGCTGCTGATGCTGGTGGTCTGCACGTCGAGCGCCGGCTGGGCGACCTGGGGGAAGCCGAGCGTGAGGGCGCTGAGGAAGCTGAAGTTGCTGGTGCTGCTGCTGACGAAGAGGGTGCCGGTGGTGGAGGTGACGGCGGAGCCGGTGATCAGGTTGCCGTCCTCGAAGATGCGGGCGGACAGATCGGGGGCGGCCTGGGCCTGGGTGGCGGCGCCGATGGCCAGGAGGGCGGTGGCGGCGAGGAGAAGCTTACGCATGGGGGGCGGCGGTCCTTGGGGGCGAGTGTCGGACGCATCGTTGCGCCCTTGCGAACCGTAATGGCAACATGCGTGCCAGGAAGAAAATATATTCATATCCGAGCATTAGTAGACGAGTTCAGCATACAGATGCCGATATGTAATATTCCTCGACATCGCAACGATCGGGCACAGGTCCTGACCCGCGAGATCGACGACCTCCGCAGCCGGTTCTGCCCGTTACGGCACCTCCCCTGAACCGGTCTCGGCTACGTCTCAAAATTGTTCCGAACGGCTGCAGCTTGGTGTCAGAGTAGCTCTTTACGTTAGGCGACCGCGCGCATGCTTACTGCGACCAAGAGAGAGAATAAGGAATTCGATCATCCTGGCGAGCATCACGGTGAGTAGCGCTTTGCTGGCTGCAATCACCCTGGTGCAGTTCCTGTTGAACTAACTCAGCGACACAGCTTCGCCGGTGTCGAGCCACGCATCGATGGCAGCCACAACCAAAGGAAGGTGCCAGGCTTCCCGCCAGGTTCCAGCTTCACAGCCGGGAAACCCCGCAAGAAAGAACCAGTGTCGCGTCGCGCTCGCGTTCGATCGAACATCTGCACCCCTGTACTCATAACAGGGACCGCCTCGGTCGGACTTGTCAGTCAGCACGACCAGATCTGCACGCTGCGGTGCGGTAGTGACCACCGCAGTCTCAGCGGACCACCAGAAGTACGATTTACGCTCGGCAACCAGCATCTACGCCCTCGTTCGGAACAGTAATCAGCCAACATCACAGAATCGTGAGCAACTTAGGAGTGGGCGATAGATCTGCGCAAGGGGACTTTTGCGGCTCGAAAGAGCCAGTGTTCCCTCCGCGCTTGCTTTTGGCACCCCTGCCACAGACGGCTAGCTTGGCCCCTCGCAAAAGCGACGATGCAGCGGCGGGCAGAATCAGAGCGCATCAGCCCTGGCTACATGCTGTTGAGGCTACGCGGGCTCGATGTTGGAGGCCGGTGGTAGCTCCGCCGCTTTGCGCCTCTTCACTCCCTCCTCCCCAGCCTCATCCAGTATCATCACGCCGGCACGCTCCAACGCCGAGCGAATGGCGCTTAAGATTGCTGGCCGTGGCGAAGCTTTCTCCTGCTCGAAATTGCGAACCGTGTTGACCCCGACGCTTGCCGCCTTGGCCAGTTCGTCCTGAGACCAGTTGAGGAGCGCGCGGGCTGCTCGACAGACAGTTCTACCTAAACCGAAGCCAAAAAAGGCGGAGTGCGAGAGCCTAGCGCAGTGGACAGATGTTAGGTGGTGGCTGGCATACCCCCTGTTCCGACCGGACACTGGGCGCAGTCGCGAGGGTTTAGGCCTACGCCTGAGCATACGCCTATGCCGAACGCCCCCCCGGTGTGGAAATCATCACTGACTGCGAGCGCTGACGCCGCTAAAGTGCCGCCAGCTGGTTGAGGAAACCCTCTGGTCAAGTCCGGTTAGCCGTGGTCACCTCTACTAGGGTTCCTCTGCGCAAGGCAAAACTTGCACGCCACCGGGTGCTGAAATCCGACGCGAACCTCTTCCGTCAGGCGTGTTTCCTTACACTTGTTTACGTGTTGAACGAACGGCTCCTGCGCTCCACGGTTGATCGAGACACCCCGCAAGCGGACGGTATCCGCAGATGGGGTGCAT
>NZ_JBHLVZ010000059.1:0-32596 GCF_042433125.1 Muricoccus vinaceus
AGCGAATCACCACCCAGCCCACCTGTCGAGCCAATTCAGCCGTTACCGGGACACGCTCCTAGGTCCGGCCCCTCCAGTATAACCTCACCATCCATCTTGCGAGTAGGAAGCAGAGCTTGGAGCACGGCAGCCGCCACAGCCTGCCCATCGTCACTGTATTGCCGTAGGACAGATGGCGTGCATGGCTGGCCATCCTGCTCAGCCAGTGCCTCAGCTGCACAGTCGATCAGACGTTGTGCGAGTGTCGGTAGGTCATCCGCCATGTCAGTAGCCTAATGGCCTACCAGCCCCAGCGTCTACGAGAACGGCTCGTAGGTGTCTTGGTAAACTCTACTGGCGTGCCGCTACGCGATCAGTTGGCAAAATGATGCGCTGAAGCCGCATGACGTGTTCTAGTACCTTGCGCAGGTAACGCGTTTTGAAGACCTCGGTTCGCGAATGGTACCGGCCAACACCCTCCCAGAAGTCACCGCCGGCGCCGTCGATCTCACGCCGCAGAATCCACGCTCCCGCTTCGACGTTGGCGCAGAAGTTATTCAGTAGCGCCTCGCGGGCCGCTGCGGGCGTCGTGTTCCAGCGCCGGGCGATGGTCGGTAGATGGATCTGGTTGATCTGCATCGGTCCGATGTCCACCGTGGCGTTGGTGTTCTGGCTTACCCGCCCGATCGAACCGCCTTCCACCGACAGCAGCACCGCAATCACGCCCGATGGAACCCGGTGCAGCGCCGCTGCAGCCTGGATGCACTCCGTCACAGCCGACACTGTGCCGTCCGAAACCGAGGCCCTGACGGGTGCTGCGGCCACCGACGCGGTGGCCAGCACCGCGAGGAGCAGCGTTCTCATGGCGTTGGCCCTTGCGTCCCACTGGGAGCTACGTCGCGCCCGCCCATGGCGCCCAGCGGTCGCAGCTGCTGCCAGAGCTTGGCGAAGTCGGTGACCGGCAGGGCGGACGGCGTGCCGGTCCGCTCAATGGCCTCCATGGCCGAGAGCATGACCACCGAGAACGGCTCGCCGCGGATGCCTTTCACCCGGTAGCCCAGCAACGCGTCGGGATCGTGCTCCTGCTCGATCCCCAGATGCCGGCCCGTCGCCGCCCGCCAGACGACGTTAGCCGCCGCCAGGAAGTTGGGCATCAGGCCGTCCGGAGCGGCGACCAGTGCGGCGGGCAGCCGGTGATCGTGGCCAGTGGCCTCATCGCGAAGCAGCAGCGGGCGCCCGTCCCGCTCCACCAGCCGCTGAAGGGTGCGCCCGACCGCGCCGAGGTCCAGAGAGCCGCTCATGCGAGCCTCCGGCGCTTCCAGGCCGGCACCGCGGGTCGGAGCCGACCGACGAGCCAGCCCCGGACGATGCGGAACAGCGCAGGCAGGGTCAGCCCGAAGAACGAGAGAACACCGAAGAACGCGGTCCCGAGCAGGGCGATGTAGAACGTGGTCCAGCTCCAGTAGGTGACGAGGCACAGCACCGGCAGGAGGGCGCGTGCGTCCAGCATCAGGAAGCGAATGGGCAAGGCAGTGTTGCGCCACATCAGCCGATCCTCCTCATCTCACTCTCAGCAACGGCGGGGCTGATCCGGCCCTTCTCCAGCGCGCGGGTGATGGCTTTGCGATAGGACTGACCCTGGGTTTCCAGCGTGGTGCGGATCAGGTCAGGCCAGTCCGAGGGCGAGGTCTGCATCAGGCGACGTCTGAGCGGAGCGTCGAACACGAGGTACTCGCGCAGCGCGGTGCGCTTGCCGTCGGTCGAGAAAACCAGTCGCTGATTGATGATAAGCCGCAGCGACTGCGCGATCGAAGTGACGAGGTTGTCGCGTTCGTCACCGGGGCATAGCGCCACCATGCGCTGGATCGTCAGCGCCAGATCGTCGGCGTGGATGGTGGTGGTCACCGTGGATCCTGCCATGGCGGCGTTGAGTGACGCGGACATCGTCGCACCGTCGCGGCTCTCACCGACAATGATGTCGGTGGCTTCCCGCCGCCAGCAGCCGCGGATGAAGGCCTCAAAGGTCGGCAGGTCCCTCGGGATCTCCGTCTGTGCGATGGTCGACGTCGGACCCTTAAGGCCGTCAAGCAGGAACTCGATAGGGGCCGCACCTTCGACGATGTTGTAGTGACCGTTCGGATCCCTCATTTTTGCTACCGTAAAGCCGCCGATCAGCGTGCTCTTGCCCGAGCCGGTGGATCCGCTGACCACCACGAATCCGCCTCTCGGTCGGTAGTTCTCCAGGATTTCCGGCTCCACGAACTGTGCGTCGAGGTCCGGCGGCATGTCAGGAATGGGACGCAACACCAGGTTCTGGCCGCTGCGGCGGCTGGTGTGAATAGGGGTGGCATTGACGCGAAAGCGCAGCCGCTCCGTGCGACTGATGGCCACGGAATACGAAACGTCGAAATCCGATCCGCCCTTCAAGCGCCCGGTGCCGTCCGCCCCGTAGAGGTGATTGGTTACAGCGGAGACCTCCACCTCGCTCAGCGCAGCGCGGGTGGCGCGGCGGTTGCGCCCGTGAACCATGATCCACACTGGATCACCGGTCTGGAAGGAGATGCGCGAGGCGCCTTCGCGGTGCGCCCAGGTCAGCAGGGCGTCCAGCCCGGGCGCTGACTTGCGGAGATCCTCGACCCAGCGAAGCCCCTGCTCGGGCCAGCCTTCGGTGGTCACCTCGGCATCGCCGCGGCGCCGTTCCAGCGCGGCGCTCATCGGCAGCCAGCCCCTGGTTGCCAGCGGCGTGGGTTGCGCTGCAGCCCCGGCTGGTCGGTGATCCGCACAGTGCGGTCGCCGATCGCCAGACGCGAGCGGCCACCATCCGCGGCGCTGCTCTCGAAGGCGATCCGCGGCTCTTCCACCAGGCCGGCGCGCAGCAGCACCCGGAAGCGGGCCATGCCGATCAAGTCACGCTGCAGGCGGCCGAGGTCGGACAGGAAGATGTTCACTGCCTGCTTCTCGCCCTGGGCCCAGCCTTCGGCCACCCAGCGATCCCAGTAGCGCACCTCCTGGCGGGTCCGTGGCAGGGCGGCGTCGGCCGGACGTGCCGGCGTGCCCCAGGACCGCACGAGGTAGGAGCGCCAATCCGGCGGGGCCGAGGTCAGCTGCGCCTCGCGCGTGATCTCGAAGATGCACGAGGTTTCCCGGGCCACCTGCCCGTTCTCGCCCAGCGCGAAGGCCATCTGCGCCTCGGACACGATCGGCGGACGCATCAGCGTCTGACCGCCCCCGACCGAAAGCACCAGAGGGCGGAAGTCGTAGGTGGCAGTGAGCTGGGCCTCGTAGCGGCGCAGCATCTCGTTGATGGCAAAGGAGCGGGCCGCCAGCCCTCCCTGAGCGCCATAGATGGTGGCGGCCTGCCGCAGCACCTCGGCACGTCCGGTCTCGAGGCCGTCGCCAACCTGGTCGCCCGGGCGGGCCGCCTGCAGGGCCTCCAGCGAGGGCGGTGCCTCGACGCCTTCGACCACGGGCAGGGTGCTGGCGCCGGTGATGGGCTGGTTGATCTGGTCCGTTAGTGTGCGGGATGCGGCTTCGTACTGCGCTTGTCCGGGCATAGGCGGGCTCGCAAGGAAGCTGACCGAGCCCTCGGCGCGGGCGCCCGGGGCGAAGGCCAAAGCCGCGAGTGCCGTCGCGGCCAGCAGGGCGGATCGTAGGCCAGAGCGGCGGGGTTCAGACATGGTGGACCACCTGCACGGTGCGGCTGGCAGGATCGAGCTGCACCGTGGCGTAGGCACCGGCCTGTTCGCCCAGCGCGGCGAAGGCGTCCACCAGCGTGGTGGAGGGCAGGTTCACTGCCACGGCCACGGGCTGCGGCCGCTCCACCCCGGACACGACCACGTTGTAGCCGATGGTTCCGGCCAGCTTGCGCACGCCGTCGGCCAGCGGCCCGTTCCAGGTGAAAGCCACCGGACGCCGGAGTTCCTCCGGCACTACAGGACCCTGGCCGGCGGCCAGTGCCGGGCGGTTCAGGCCGCCGAGCTGCGCCATCTGCTGGCCGACCTGCTCCATCGAGCGGCGGAGGGCTACCTCGGGATTGGGCATGCCGGTGGTGACGATCTCGGTGGCCGGGCCTGTGCCGGCGCAGCCGGCCAGGGCCACAAGCCCCGCGAGTGCCACCGCCAACCTCAGTCGTGTGCTTGCCATGGGGATCTCCACCTCGTCGCAGCGGAGAGTGCCGGCAGTCGGCGCGAACGGGATGCGCGGAGTTCGGCTACTATCGGCACGCTGCCCTGCTCATGGGCGCCATGGAGTGGGGCCTGGCGGACGGAGCAGGAACTATGTTGGAGATCACTGAGGCATCAAGGAGGAAAGCGAGGTGCGCCTCCCGCAGCGGAAACCGGTAGACAGCGGCGGCGGTGCAGGGGGCTACAGGGTGGCGAGCAGGGAGCCTGAGGTGAGCGATGAGCAGCCGACGCACTTTTTTAAATATCGCTCGCTGGGAGACGCGAAGGATCGCACTCGCTCCATCATCGCCGACAGCAAGATTTGGTTCTCTCGGCCCATGGACTTTAACGATCCTTTCGACTGCGCTCCTGGGTTCTCGATGGCCGCGCCGCCGAAGGTGTTCCGCGATTACATGATGAAGCTGTTTCGCGAGAAGGCACCCACCATGTCGAGGCCGGTTCTACGGGCTCAACTCGGCATGATTCAAAAAGACTCCCGCCGTCGGCAGAACTCCCCCGAGTTCCTCACCGGCATGCGGGAAGCGACGTGGCGGAGTGTCAACACCGCGGGTGTCCTGTCGCTATCGGCCCGTGCAGACAGTGTTCTGATGTGGAGCCACTATTCGGCGTCGCACACTGGAATCTGTCTCCGTTTCAGCAGCGCAGAGTGGGCCTTCCCGTTTCGCGCTGCCCAGCGCGTCCGCTATTGTGCAGAGCGGCCCATAGTGAACCCCGTTCTCGACGATGCCGACACGATTGTGGACAAGTCCATCCTGTCGAAGGCCGACTTTTGGGCCTACGAACGAGAGTGGCGGATTCTGAGCCACCCCGGTTCTCCGGTCCGACCCGGCGGAGGCTTCGGCCTCATCACCTACGCGCCTAAAGCGCTCGACGGGATCGTCTTGGGTGCCCGGATATCCGATGCCGATGCGGCCGAGGTGGCAAGCTGGGTGCGTGACCGAGAGCACCCCGTAGAGCTACTCCGCGCGGTGCCAAACCCTGGCATATTCCGCCTGGACATCGTGCCCGCCTAGAGAGCGAGGGCCTCACGGACAACACTGTAAAGCTGCTGCTTGATGGGGGGTCGTACGCTCCGCGGCATGGATCGTAACACGATTAACGGGTGTGTTCATCCTGAACACACCCTCCCTTCCCGCCAGTTGCCCTACTCGGCCGCCATCATCCGCCGCGGCGCCTCGTTGTCCTGCGCCACGTTGCGCAGCACGATGCCCATGCCCCTGCCATCGGTCAGTTCGGTGGCCAGTTCGTCCACCACACCGGCCTCCGCCCGGGCGTCCAACTCGCCGCGCTTCAGACGCTCGTTCTTCCGGCGGTCGATCTCGTCCACGGCCGAGCCACGCGGGAACACCCGTGCCAGACGGCGCAGCGCTTCCTTGAAGCCCAGAGCCGCGTACAGCCGGTTGCGCAGCGCCGTGTCACCGGGCGTGGTGCTCAGCGCCCACAGCTCTACCGGCCCCAGGAAGTTCACCAGCATCTGCTCGTACTTCGCGCCCCCGGCCAGCAGCACCGCCAGGAACGGCGCCCCCTTCGGGCCCGGACCCTGCAGGGCGAAGCGCACGACGTCGGCGCTGGCCTTGCTCAGCCCGAAGCGCTCGATGACCTCGTTGCACTCCTTCTCGTCGCCGGTCTTGAGGATGAACCGTCCCGTGGACTGGCCGACAAGCTCCTCGCCCATATCGCTCAGGCGCTGCGACGCAAAGCCCAGCTGCAGGTTGTGCTTCCGCCCCTCCCGGACATCCAGCGCAGCCTGATCGCGGACCTGGGGACTGCCCTTGGTGCGGTGCCATTCATCGTAGTCGAGCCGCTTCACCGACTCCATAATTTCCTGAAAGCGGGCGCGCTGGTAGTCGCGCACCTTCTCCGGCACGTACTCGGCGTAGTCCGGGTGCAGGGTGAAGTTCCGCGCCAGGATGTGCCGCGCCAGCAGGTACATCATCTCCGTCTGCCGGTCGTTCACCGCCGATCCGGTCGGCGCCACGGCGGCGAGATCGAGCACGATGATCCGCGCCGGTCCGAAATCCAGCTTGGTCGGGGAGTTCAGCGTCGGGAACTTCTTGATGAAGTCGTAGATGTAGCGCTCGAACAGCCCGATCGCGTCCTCGCTCGTGGTGGCGATCTTCAACTCGTCGAAGATGTCGCGCACCTGATCGCCCCTGGCTGCCACCACCAGATCCTCGAGCGTCGGCACCGCGTGACGCTGCGCCACCTCGGCAAGCCGCCAGTCCTGCCGGTCGATCAGGGCATCCACAACGTCCCGCCACCACGGCTCGGCGTGCTCCAGCACGATGCCGTGCCGCGACAGCGCGGCATCGACGGTCGGCTCGACACCGGCCCGGTAAGGCTTGGGGGAGCCGCCGGGCACGTCGGTGCAAAGGCGGTAGGCCTCGTCGATGACGTAGCCGATCAGCTGGCTCAGGCCCTCGAAGGGCGTGTTCTGGCCCGGCGGCATGGTGGCCAGGGACAGGAAGTTCTGCAGGAACGCCTTCTCCATGGGCAGCGGATAGGTGCAGCCCACCTGCAGATCGAAGATGTTGAACTCGTAGCCTGCCCGGAACTGCATCGTCACGAAAATGGCCTCGTGCTCGCGCTGCGGTCCCAGCGCCTCTCGCACCAGCCGCACGAACCCCTGGGCGGAGGGTCCAATGTCGGCCTTGCCGATCAGCGGCAGCTTCGCACCCTGCGAGCCTAACACGGCGGTGCTGAGGCACAGGCCGAGGTTGATCGTGTTGGCGAGCACCGACTTTCCGGAGCCTGGCGGGGCCACGAAAATGTCGCACACCAGCGGGCGCTTGGAGCTGCCGGCGGGTTCGTAGGGCCAGATTGCGCCGTCGGGCCGGGTGAACAGCACTGAGCCCTGCTCCCAGGGCGAGGCACAGCGATTCCAGGGCAGCATGGCGAAGGCGTCGCCCAGCAGCGCGATGCCCGGCGTGCCGGTCGAGGCGAGTGCCAGGGCCGGGACGCTGCTCAGCGCCCCTTCCAGGGGGTCGCCCGAGATGCTGGTGGCCTTGCAGTTGCCCCAGCCCTCCAGCCGCTGCGTTAGGGTGGAGGCGCGACGGCGGAGTTTCTGGGTGTCGCCGGTCGGTGCCCAGGTGGCGAAGGAGGCCCTCAGCTTGACCCCGACATGGCCGTTGTCGTCACGCTCCTGCTTCAACGCCTCGAAGGCGCGGCGGACATCGGCATTGCCGGGGAACAT
The DNA here is from genome assembly GCF_042433125.1 of Muricoccus vinaceus. Taxonomy (NCBI): domain Bacteria; kingdom Pseudomonadati; phylum Pseudomonadota; class Alphaproteobacteria; order Acetobacterales; family Roseomonadaceae; genus Muricoccus; species Muricoccus vinaceus. Next base: position 7,357 of record NZ_JBHLVZ010000059.1, read on the forward strand.
CGAGAACGCCGTGGCGCCGATCGACTTCAGCAGCATCGCCGAGCGCCCACCACCCTCGATCAGGATCGAGCCGCGCCAAGGGATACGGTCCTGCCCTAACCGGGCCGATAGCTCGACAAAGGGCCGGGGGTCTTCCGGTCCGACCGCCATGTCCACGGGAGCGTAGTCGTTGTCGCCGATCCGGACCCTCTGGCCGCCCTGGGTCTCGGCGTCGGCGTGGAAGATCTGCTCGCGGATGGCGGGCCACAGCATGCCGGGCGCGGCGTCCACCTTGCGGGCTTCGTCCTCGGTCGCCCGCGGCATGACCCGGTCGCCCATGAGGGTGGCCTTCCAGTCCGACCCGGAGGTCTCGCGGTACACCGCCTCCCGCACCAGCTTCAGTGCCTCGTGCGCGCCCAGCCCGCGGGTGGCGATGTCGTTGGCCTTCAGCGCGGCCTCGACGCGCAGCACGAATGCGTCGTGACGCGCCGCCATGACCTCTGACCGGAGATAGTAGCGCTGGCTGTCACCGGCCCGGGGACCGGCCTTCGCCAGAGCGGACTGCTCCTCCCCCATCTGCTTGCGCTCCTCCTTGGTCAGGACGGAGCGACGGGTCCACAGCACGTAGTAAGCCGCCTCCCAGCGCATGACCTTGGGCCAGAGCGCCGCGCGCTCGTTGAGCACGTCGCCGACGTCCAGACCCAGCTCGCGCGCGATGGTGCGGCAGGAATTGAGGTTGAGGCGGTCGATCTCGACGGCCGACTGGTCGGGATCGGAGATGAACCAGCCCATGATGGCGTGGCCCGGGTCCTCCAGGGCGCCGGAAAGGTCCATCCGCTGAGCGAGGGCGATGCGCTCGACGTCGGCGCGGGTGGCCATCCTCCGCATGCCCTCGATGCGGATGACGCTGAGGTAGTCGGAATGCTTGGTCACCAGCGCGTCGCCGTGCGTGGTCTCGACGTCGCAGAAGGTGCCGATCGGCTGCTTCAGGGTAAGGGACAGGCCCGCCAGGAGGCGGGAGATGGCGCCGATCATGCGGCCCTCCTCGGAGCTGCGGGGGTGGGAGCGGGGAGGGGGCCGGGAGCCTTCGGCTCAGCCCGGCCGGCCCAGGCGCGGAGGAGGCGGGGGTAAATGTCCTCACCACTCACCAGCATTCGCCCCGTGGGCACCAGCCGGATGCTTCCCAGCAGGTTGGCGCGGCCGCGATAGGCGCCGGAAGTGAGCGCCAGCAAAGCCGCACCGAGCACGCCGGGATCGGACGTTTTCAGCCGCGCTTTGGCCTGCTCCTCCCGGCCGAGCAGGGCCTTGAGAGCCCGCCATGCGGCCACCGTGGCGTCGGTGCCCCTGGCGGGGGGCACTTGCAGCGTAGGGTCGGCATCGGCGTCGAGCAGAGCGAGATGGGCCGAGCGCGTCAGCATGAACACCGCCGCCTGGCTCACCTCCGGCAGCCACGCCAGCACGACGGACCGCTGGCGGGCGGCGACGTCGAGGTGCTGAGCGAGGTGACAGAGGCTGCAGGCGGCGGCGAGGTTCGCCGGGGCGTGGTTCATATGGTCGCCGTCGAGGTGAAACACCTCCTGCCGGCCCGCGGCGAAGGCACCGCAGAACCGGCAGGGAGCGTCGGCGGCGGCGCCGCGGCACTGCCGCTCCACGCCGGCCGTTTCCACGCCCCAGGCGGAGCGGTGGGCGGACAGTGGGAGCGGCAGGTAGCGCACCGGGATCAGTTCCCGAAGGTGACGGGGGCGTTGGTGCCGGTGATGGTCGCCGCGCCGCCGGAGGCGGTCTGGGCGGCCTTGCCGATCCACACGCCGCCCGTGGCGAACAGGCCGCAGAGCACGATGCCGGCGAGGCCCATGGCGACCTTGCCGCCCTCGCGGTTCTGCGGCTGACGCGACTGCCACAGCGACCAGGCGCCGGCGATGAGGCAGAGCAGCGCGGCGAGGTACATGGCCATGGAGCCGATGTTGCCGCCGGCGGTGGTGGCTTCCTGGGCCATGGTGCCGACCTGACCACCGATGCCGTTCGCGGCCTGGGCGAAGGCCTGACCGGAGACGAGCAGCGCGGCGCCGGCAGCCAGCATGGCGGTGCCGGCCTTCAGCGACCGGCGACGGGTGGTGACGATGACGGAGCTGATGGACTTCACGGGGATCGCTTTCCTGTTGTCGAGGAACCGTGTGGCGCCTCTGAAGGGAGAGTCCGGGAAATCGGCGCGCGCGGCGCCGATCTTTTTTCAGGTGTTGGCGCGAAACAGCGTGGCCAGCAGTCGCGACAGCGGCAGCACGTTGATGAGGGCCACACCGAAAGCGAACTGCACGAGGCAGCCGCCCTGTCCGCGGCGGCTGGCACCCCGCACCACGCTCCACCAGGCGAACACCGCCAGCAGCGCCATCATGGCGCCGAAGGCCTGGAAGAAGCCCTGGAACACCTGCACGACGTTCACGATGGTCTCGGCCGGCGTGGCGCCGAGCACGCCGCCGGCGCCGACCGACGGGACGTAGCCGAAGGCGCCCCCGGTCCCCACGGTGACCGAGCCACCTCCGGAGTTGCTGGCCAGGGTCAGGATCCGCGGGAAGGCCGCGAACACGCCGCTCAGGATCAGCGACAGCACTGGGATCCACGGCTTGCCGCGGAACGGGTTCGCCGGCTGGGCTTGCTGCCAGAAGCCCCACCCGGCGAACAGGAAGGTGCCGATCGCCGCGAGGTAGGCGAAGGCCGGCACGAGGTAGGCGAGTGCGATACCGATCTCGGCCGCGAAATCGACAAAGCCCTGCATGACGGCGCGCCCTACTGGATGGTGCCGCGCTCGGCGCGGACCACCCAATTGCTGCCCTGCTGGGCGATGGCCGTGATCTTGCCGTAGCCCGGCACCTCGTCGCCCACGGCCACCTGCAGCTGCGCGCCGCTGTCTCCGGTCCGATCGACCTCCGACAGCATCGCGAGGCCGGGCGAGGCGGCCTGGACGCGGTAGCGGCGGCGCACGCCGTCGTTCGTCGCCTGCGCGGGGGCCTGCGTCCGGGCGGCGACCGGTGTAGCGGCGGGGGCGGGAGGTGCGGGTGGAGGGCTGGCGCTGGCCGGCACAGGGGGCGGCACGGCGGCCGCACCCATGGCCGCGTTCATCGCGCCGCGTGCCTCGGCAAGGGCGAGGCGGCGCCCGAAGTCGGCTGTGGACGCCTCCAGCCGGTCGCGCATGGCCGCGAGGTCGGCCTGCATCTGCCGATCACGCTCCTCCCGATTGCGCATGATCACCGCCATCTGCGTGACCAGGCCGAGCACATCGACCTGCTGCGGCGTGCTCATGGGGGCAGGGCGCAGGTTGGCGGCGACCACGACAGGATCGGCCGGTGCCGGTGTGGCGGGCGTCGGCGGGGGCACGACCACCACAGGAGCAACCGCCGCAGTGGACGTCGAAGCCGGGTTGGTCGCCTCGACGGGAGCCGGGGACGCGGGCGCCGGAGCGGTCACGGCCGCGACGGCAGGTGCCGGAGCAGGAGGTGGCACGGCCGCAACAGGCGCGCTCGGCGTCGCGGCCGCCGCGGTTGCCACCGGGGGCTGGGCGGGCTGGGCCGGTTCAGCAGGGCGCGGAGGCTCGTCCACGCGTCGAGCGAGCGGCGCCGCCTCTGCCTGCTGGGTCTCGCCCAGGCGGCGCGCCAGGGGGGTGGGCTCGATGGGACGGCGATCAACCGCTGGCGGAACCGGCTCGGTGCGCGGCTGACCCGCCGTGCCAGACGGCCGGGTCAGGTCCGGAGCGCCCTGGCGCTGCCGATAGGCCATCACCTCGTCCAGCTGTGCTTCGCGCGACGTGCGCTGGGCCGGCTCGCGAACAGTGGGGGCGGGTACGGCGGCGGGAGGAGGCGCTGCAGCCATCTGGGCCGCCGGGGCCATCAACCCGACCGCCTCCGCGGCGTGGCGCACGGAGTTCCCCGCACTCTCGCGCGCGGTCGCGACCGCGTTCTGCACGCCCAGCGGCAGGATCGTGTTGTAGGGAGAAACGAGGAACACCCCAGCGCCCACCACGACCACGGCGACCGCGACGGAGCCAAGCAGCACGCCGCGGCGGCTCTTGCGAGGCGGCGCGGCAGGGGCGGGAGCGGCAGCGGGGGAGGCGGGGGGCAGTTCACCCTCCTCCTCTCCCGGCAGCGCCATGCTGGGGCGCCGCGTCGACAGCGGCGGGATCAGCGTGTTGTCGGGGACGTGGGTGTCCATGGTGCCCTACCTGTCTGAGACCGACAGGATGGGCGGACGCGGCGCGAACGGCGCCGCGTCTTTTCTGACCTCAGTTCGGCGCCGTGAGGTTCGACAGGAACATCACGCCGACCGGCGCGTTCGCGGACAGGTGGACGAGCGGGCCGCGCGGAGCGGACTGCTCGAGCGCCCTACCGACCTGTGCCGCAGCCGCCCCCGCACCGACCGCCAGCTGCTGCTCGGGATTGAGGCGAGTGATGTAGGACTGACCCCCGAACGGGCTGACCTGGTTGAAGGTGTTCGACGTGGTGGCCACCGCCTGTCCCAGTCCGGCAATGAACGCTGCCGCCGCTGGTAGGAGGAAGCGCTCGCCCAGGCGCTGATCGACGCTCGAAGCCACGGCCGTCTCCATGGTGTCGGGCGCCACCACCAACCCCTCGGCGGGGATCTCCATGCCCTGGAACTGCACGGTGTTGATCCGGACCACCAGGCGGCTGATCGTCCCCGGCTTGGTGAAGGTGCCGATCAGCCGGGCACCGGCGATCGGTCCGGTGTCCGCCTGCAGGACCACCGGACCGCCGCTCTCCGAGTTCACAGCCAGCACGGTATGGGCGTAGATGCCGCGGCCTGCCGGCACCAGAACCCGGCCCTGCGACGGTGCGGAGGAGCGCGGGGACGGTACTGTGGCGGCGGCCGGCGCGACTTCCCCCGCCGAGACCTGGCGCGCCAGGGCAGGCGCCAGTGGGGCGCCGCGGCGTACCTCATCGCCCTCTGCGGCCGAGGCCGAGCTCGGCGGGGTAAGCGTCACCGTGGTTCTTCCCGGGCGCCCCTGCCAGCCGCCCATAAGGCGGTTCAGCGCCTCGCGGAACGCCGGGTCTTCCACCTGCTGCTGCTGCGTCGTGGTCTGCGACACCGTGCGGATCGGGTTCTGCTGTGGCGCAGCCGTAACTGCCGGCTCCACGCGCGCCGGAGCGGCGGGCGTCTCGAACAGCACCGGAGCAGCGGGTGGGGACGTTGGAGTCGTCAGCCTCGCCTGCGTCGGCATCGCCGGGGGAGGAGGCGCCGTCACGGCCGCCACGTTGGTCGGCGCCGCCGGGGGCGGCACCAGCGCCGCCAGATCGGGCGCTCGCTGGCTGGCCGCGATCGGCGGGGTATAGGACTGCCCCCGGGCCTGAGCTTGCTCCGCTTGCCTCTGGTTCTCGGCCACAGCCAGCCGCGCCTGGTAGGGCGAGGAGTTGGTGCCGCCGGGCAGTTGGTTGACGGTGCCCTGCCGCGCCGCCCGGCTCTCGGGCAGCGCATCGCTGCCGGCCATCGTCGCGGCCACGACGACCCCGGTGATGGCGAGGCCGACGCCGCCGATGACCACGAACCGCATCGGGCCGGCGCTGGCCGCCTTGTTGAACGGGCCGCGGAAGCCGCGGCGCGTGGTGGTGGCGGACATCAGCGCTCCTCCCGCAGCTCGGCCGAGACCGTGCGGTTGTTGACCGAGAGCAGGACCACCGGCGTCGCCGGCAGCGCGTACACGGTCGTGCCGCCTTCGCCGTACTGGGAGGCGTCCCAGGGCGGCGACATCAGCGTGTGCCGGGTGCGCAGGTAGATCTGGCTGCCGAGGCGCCACGCCCGCACGTCGTCGGGCGACACGCCGCTGACCGCGAGGGGTACCGCGTCAGCCGGCGCCACGCCCGACAGCATCGCCGTGAGGAAGGGTGCGCCCGTCACCGGAGCGTTGGGTCGGGTGTCGATCTGGATGCGGGCATTGGGACCGCGGCTCGAGACGTGGACGCTGACGTCGGCGTCGTAGCGCGTCTGGCCGGACACCATCAGGAAGGAGATCGGCTTGGGAGCGCCCTGCAGGTTCACCAGCAGGCCGCCGCGCGGCGAGATCGACATCGGGGTGATCTGGATGGTGTTGGAGCCCCGCACGGGTACGCAGACGTGGAAGCCCGCGAGTTCGGCGGCCGGGCCGCCGGGCCCGGCCGGCCCGGCGTTGGGCGAGGTGGAGCAGCCGCCCACGCCGCCGCCGCCGCCGCCCGACACGTTGGCGTTGTTGGAGTTGGTGTCCCAGGCGATGGGCCAGGGCTGCCCGGTGGCGTCGAAAAAGCTGAGCGCGGTGGGATAGCCGCGCACGGTCTGCACGATTGAGGTGGGCTGTCCGGGCTGGTAGGTGACGTTGACCGGCCGGCTCACCGGCGACGCGATCAGCGCGGTGCTCTCCTCCTGGGCGCGCTGCACCTCGCCGTAGCGACGCGCCAGTTCGCGGATCATCTCGGGCGTGAGCGGGATGGCGTCTTCCAGCATGCGCTGGCGAACCGCACCCCGGTCGACGGGCTGCTGCGGGGGATTGGGCGCCTGGGCGAGGGCGCCGCCGGAAAGGCACGCCCCACTGGCCAGGGCGATGACGAGTGTGCGGGATCTCACGGCGTTCGCTCCTGCTGCGATCATCGGGCAGTCGCGACCAGTTGGTCGATCACGAGCCCATCGGGACGATCCTCGTCATTGGTGCGAACGACGAGCGCCGTGATCGTGAGATTCTGCTGGCTGGTTTGTTGCGAGTTCTCGCAGGTCTGCACGATGGGGAACTGGATCTCGTAGGCCAGCCTGCCGCCGATCATCTTGGGGTCGGTGATGACCGCGGCACGCTGTGTCTGCGCGAAGCACGTCAGTCGGCCGCGCTTCATGGCTTCGAAGTTCCCAGAAGCGATGTAGCTGCGCGCGAAGGTGTTCCAGCCGTTCAGCGAGAAGCGCCGCCCTGCAGCGTTAAGCTGCGCGGCGTAGTCGTGATAGTTGACGTTGTACGCGGCAAGGACAGATCTCACCGTCCATTCCAGCAGCTGCGTGTCGTCGACCACCGGGCTTTCCAGGCCACGGATCGGCCGAGGTGGATTGCGTCCGTCCACAAGGAAGTAGCGCGTCTCGCTTGGCCGCGTTTGTAGCCAGAAGGAGTGCGCCAGGGCGGCCGTCGTCACGAGCGTCAGCGCGATCACCGCACCGATGAGCCGTGTGACAACCTTGCCCTGAAAGTCGGGGTCGCTCAGGCGACGCGTGACGGCAGCGGCTTCGTTCTGCATCGGGTGTTCCTCAATCTCGTCACCCATTGTTCGTGCTGCCGGCGCGAACGGCACCGCGATCCGCTACTCGCCGCGCAGATCCCGAAGGATGACGGCGATGCTCACGGACGACCACGCCTGCTGCGACAGCTCTGTCAGCAGTGCGTCCATCGAGGCATCGTCGATTCCCGCCTCGTGTTGTTCGGTATCGTCTGGGCGCGCGTCATCGCTAGCCAACGCCGATGGCGTCTCGCTGCAATCGTTCATGTCCGGTTCCGACTGTTTTTGTCCGCGTGTCTCGCGCTTGGTGTCAGCCGAGAGGGTTAGAAGGCAGTCAGGGAAGCTTCCTGATAAGCCTTCGACTTCTTCGCGAGCTTGCTGGTCGTCTCCCCATAGTGGGCTGACCAGAAGAACTGCCCCTTGCGGAAGCTGCACTCCCGCCACCGATAGCCGGAACGGCGCAGTCTTTCCCTGCCGAGCGCCGGATCGTAGTGCTCGACCAAGTCCTCCCGCTCGTGGGACGGCATGCCGATCAGGGACAGGCGCGTGCGAACGGCGCGGTGGGAGATGCTGAGCGCCTTACCGATCGCCTTGTAGTGCTGGTTCGCCCAGCTGCGCTCAGAGATCTCGTGGTCGAGCGCCGGCGTCCAACGGATCTCGTTGCGGTTCTTCTTGCGCTCGATACGCAGGATTTCGCCGTTGGCCCTGGTGATGATCTGAACCAGGGTTTCATCGGTTGGTCTTACGACATCGCGGTAGGTGTGCCCGAGGGAGCCCCACTCCCTCTGCATCCGCTCGACCGTGTCACGCGCGGGCTGGTGCAACTCGCGGCGCGGGCGGCGGGGCAAGCCCAGACGTCGCACCTGCGCGTAGATGCTATTCACACTCCGACCGAGAGCCTCGGCGGCACTCGCCGCTTTCCAGCCATCAAGCCAGCAGTCAATCAGACGCCGGAAGTGAGCCGCCGGCCAAGCCTTCGGGTGCCGGCGGGTGCGGAGCGGCCGGTCGTGTGGGGTCGCCAACCCCCGCACGAGGACGCGCTCCAGAACGAAAGCAGAGTCGACCCCGAGGAAGGTGGCGATGGATGCGACGCCGTGCCCCTTGCCCACCATGCCTGCCAACGCCGCATCGTAACGCCACCCGACCTGCATAACCGCTTCCCCCGCCAGGGAAGAGATCGGCAGGACCGGAGCGACAACTGGGGCATGGAACAGGAACACAGCGGTTCTCCACCTTCCGTGCTCCGATGATTACTCATCACAGCGATGTGCTGCAACCTTATATAACGGTGTGATGAGGAAAAATCGTCGCTCTGGTGGTTTGTTGCCTTGCTGTGTGCGGTGAACCTTACTGTTCCGGACCGCGCTCCCCGGCCGAGGGGTGTTGGTGTGGTGCTTGTTGGGAGTGCCGAAGAAGGAACGAGACGAGTTGGGCCAAGCGGGCCGCTTCCTGGGTCACTCGGTCCAGCTTCTCGACAGCCTCGGCCAAAGTCTGTGGCGGCGGTCTTTCCTGCTCCAAAATCTCAGGCGTGACCGGCATGAGGTCGCGCACGGTCGTGTTCAGGCCTTTTGCGAGCTTGCCCAACGTCTTCAGCGTGAGGTTCTGCAGGCCGGCTTCGGCCGAGAAGATCAGAGTCTGCGGTACGTCACAGGCATCGGCGGCCTGGATTTGCGTCAATCTCAGGCCGGTTCGCCGCTCACGCACCCGCTTGCCGACCCCGACGAGGAGCGTGTCCTTCTCCCGGTCGGCCTCGGGAGCCTCAGCTTTCCTCCTGCTCATTCTCCAGTCTCCACCCAGCCCGAATCGCATCTCACGGTCCCGTTCGTTCGTGCCCGAAGGGTCCCGGAAGTCGGCGCGCTCGGAAACTTGGCGGTTCGGTCCTGTCGTTCGCGCCGATCCAGTCCAGCGTCCTCCGGACGAAGGAGGCCCCGATGGCTCTGACAACAGCGTTGTTTCTCACGACACACTTGCTCGCTCCCCACCCACTCTCAGTCGACTTCCGTCTCTCGCCCTCCGGGCCGCCACAGGGACAGACCGTCATCATCGGGCGGTCGGCTGACGGTTCCCCCGCCGATATGACGGAGAATCGAACAGTTACAACGGCCTCGCCCCGCCGGACGGCTAGAGCTAGCGTGTCCTTCACGGCAGCGCGAGGATTCGGGACGGACGTTCCGCTGTCGTTCGCCACCCGTCAAATCGTTCCAGCCACATTTTCAGTGCGTTACGCGGATGACATCGACCCGGATGCGCTGGTGTCCTGGGTCGGTGATAAGCCTTGGAACCGTGCCCTGCAGGACGCCATCCGCCCCCTCGGGCTGCGGATGACCCTGCTCCGCAACACCGTCACCATCTCGCGCTAACCCCGCGCCGTTCGCGTCGACCGCCGACACCCTGCCCCTCCTACGAGTGGAAGGAAACGCGGCGATGCCCGACCTGGAACGATCAGACGTGCTGGACTGGCTCCAGCGAACCGAACCCCGCCTCGCGGGAGCGGGGGTGCCGGTCTTTCGTCCGGTGGAGGACACCCCGGAGGTGCGGGCACTCCTCAGCGACCTCGGGCAGGCCCTGGGGACGGCCAGTGCCGAGCAGATCGGCGGGGGGATCGGCCAGGACGATGGTGCGACCGCGCGGGAGGTGCTGGCGCAGCTCGGCGTCGCCCGCATGCTTCGGCTGATGGAATGGCTCGATGGGGGGACCGAAGCAGCAGCGGTCGATGTTCAGGCCCTACTGCTGAGGAGCGACACCACCGAGGCGGGTCGCTTCATCCGCACGGTTCTCGACGCCCTGCATCGCCAGGACCTGCTCGGCCGCATCTTCGCTCCGGAGCGCCTTCAGGCGCTTGTGGCGGCCTGTGGCGAACCCGCGAAGGAGGCCGCGTGATGCGTCGGGTCACTCTTCTCGTTCGTCGCACGGCCCTGACCATGGCGCTGCTGAGCGTTCCTGTCCTGGCGCACGCGCAGAGCACCGGAAGCGTTGGTTGCGCTGCTCTCACCCAGGCAGCCGCAGACGCGATCTCCGCGCGCGTGCAGGCCGACGACGCCGCGATCCGGCCGCCGAGCAGCGTGAGGAATCTCTCCTGCCTGGACGGCTTCTTCCGCGGCGTCGGTCTCAACGTCATCTCCAATCTGCTCGACCCGACCTCTCTGCTCGACGCCGTGCAGGGACAACTCTGCGCCGCCGTGAACCAGGCGTGGCAGTCGGCGCTGGGTTCGGCGCAGTGCGGTCTCACCGTGTCGGGCTTCAACCTCGGCTTCGGAGGTTTCGGCGGCGGCGTGATGTGCCCGCGGCTGAGCTTCGGCGGCGGCGGCCCCCCCATCGGCTCGATCGGCACCGGCGCCAACACCACCGGCAGCCTCTACGTCAATGGCTCGCCCCTGCCGCCGTCCGGCTACACGCTGCCCAGCACTGGCCGCTAACGCGAGAAGGACATAGCCCATGCGCAACCGCTTGAAGTCCACGGCCGCCGTCCTCGTCATATCGGGCGGGATGCTTGTCGTGGCGCCGAGGCTCGCCCACGCCGAGTGGCCGACCTTCGACGCCATCACGCACTTCCTGCTCCAGCAGGCGCAGAACGCGATGACCAGCGCGGTCGACAAGGTCTACGACAACATCACCAATATCGGGACGCTCATCAGTGATCGCCTCACTGGCGTCGGTAACCAGCTGAACGACCGCCTCGGTGATGGATTTACCCAGACGGCCAACTACCAGCGTGCTCAGATCGGTGCTGTCCAGCAGATCGCCGATGCCTCCAACATGGCGAACGCGCGGGTGGCCCGCGATCTCCGCAATACGGAGATACGCGACGAGCACACGGCCTCACCGCAGGCTTGTCTCGCCTTGGACAGCGGTCAGTCCACCAACCAGTCGCAGATCCAGGGAGCGCGCATCGCCACGGCGATCGCCGACGTGATGGACGTCCGGGGCGAGGGCGGGCCGAACACGCCCGCCTGGTTCGGCCAAGCGCAGTCCATGACGGCGTCCAACGCCACGCACCTGTCCCGCTACTGCGACCAGGACGAGGCGACGGCCGGGCTCTGCACCCTCTCGCCACGTCCGAACGCCGACGTGCGAGCGGTCAGCTTCGTGCGCGAAGTCTATGCCGATGGTGATCAGGTGAACGCGGCCAACGACTACGCCACAAACGTCGTACAGCCCGTCGTTCCGGCTGCCCTACGCGGTGACCACCTGACGTCGGTGGAAGGGCAGGATGCCGCAGCACGGCGCCGTGCCTACGACGCCCGCATGTCGCTGTCCCGGTCGGTGTTCAGCCATCAGATCGCGCTGCAGGCGCCCACCGTGACGCTGAACGAGGCGCAGCAGGCCCAGCTTCGGGCTCGCGGGGTCGAGCCGCCGGCCGCCGGCTCCTGGATGCAGGTGCTGGCTCTGGAAGTGGAGCGTCGCTTCTCGGACGTGGGCTGGGCGGCTTCGCTGCAGGCGATGACGCCCGCCGCGGTGAACCGAGAGATCGCGCAGCAGCTGGCACTGTCGAATTACCTCGCGCTCGCCAGCCTCCGCCAGCAGCAGCAGACCGCGGCCGTTGCTGCCGCCAACCTCGCGGTGGATGTGGAGCGCGGCTTCACCGGCTTCACACCCATGCCCTCTCCCACCATCGCAGCGAACTGAGGAAGCCCAGGATGTCCGCCACCATGTCCACCGCGCCGCAGGCGCCACCACCCTCGCATGCGGGGAAGGACCCGCTGCGAGAGCTGATCGAGCGCATGGATCAGCACCGGCACGCGATCGCAGCCCACGATCCGCGGCTGAACCAGCAGATCGAGGCCCTGGCCATGAGCAGCCAGAATGCCGCTGCGCTGACTGACGCCACCTTCCGCACCCGGGTGGCCTACGTCTACCAGGACTTCGCCCGCCTCGCCGGCCCGGCGGCAGGCATGCCTGATCGGCTGCGCTCGGAGCTGGAGCAGCTGGCCACGACGGCTCCGGGCCTGACCAATCAGCGCATCCATGACCTGCTCCGGGAGGTTCCGACGCTCAACGATCCCAAGCTGGCGGGCGATATTCGTCGGTTCGCCGTCGAGGTCGGTCGCGAAGGTGGCGATCAGAACCGGCATGCCGTGCTGGACAAGATCGAGAACCTCGAGCGCAAAGTGAACCTGCTCGGCCCGCCGCCCGTCCCGCCGCGCGCGGCGGCCGATACCTCGCCGCCGCGCGTGGCCGAGGTGGCGCAGGCCCCGGCGGCGGTCGCCTCTCCGAAGCCCGAGGAACGGGTGCAGGCTGCCAAGTCGCCCGGAGAAGGATCACAGCCCGTCGTCCCAGCCACCATGCCCGGCGCGCCTCCACAGCAGGCCGCTGGCCCGTCCCGACCTCAGGAGGCTCAGGCGCCTGCAGCGACTTCCTCGCCGCAGCCGCCGGAGGCCACGGCGGGGACCCGGAACGGCGGCGTCCTCGGCCGCGCGGTCATCATGATGGCCGATCCGCGCCCCGACGTCCGCCTGCCGTGGGATCAGCCCCCGACCCCCATCGGGGAGCGCATCGAGCGTGTGGTCAGCCGGTTCAGCGATGAAACCGCGCTGAGTTTAGCCGAAAAATCCGGCCAGAAGGCGGTCGAGGCGCTGCGAGGCTTCGCTCAGGGGGCCGGTGCGGGCGTCATGGCGCGCATCAACGAGGCCGCCCGATCCGACCCCCAGGGGATGCAGGGCGTCCTGTCCGAAATGCGCGAGGGTGGCCGCCACGCAGAACTTCGCACGCAGTTCAACAACGCGCTCGTCCAGGAGAAGGGGGTCACGGCGTCCTACGACGCCGCCGTGTCGGCGCTGAAGCAGTACGGCACCGACCGGCAGGCCGCCGAGGCAGTGCTGCTCAAACGCCCTGACCCAGGGGTGATGGCGGGTCGCTTCGAGCGCCTGGATGCCCAGATCGGCGAGGCCGCCGCCCAGATGCCGGCCCGTCAGGAGGGCAAGAACGTGATGGAGGAACTCGGCCAGCGCTTCGCCGACCTCGTGCGGCGGGCCACCGAGGCCGTCCGCACCGCCTTCCAGGGCGAGCCCCGCGCCTCGGCCTCAGCTTCTTCCAGCCCGTCCCCCGGCCCCTAAGCGCCGTTCGCGTCGCCCGGTCGCATCCTCGCGGGGAACCCCGCCCGCGAGGATGCGATGCGCCACCCACCGCCCACACTGTTCCTAGGACTGCTGATTCCGGCGCTGCTCCTCGCTGGTCCCGCCCTCGCCCAGACAGGTGTGGACATGAGCTGGTCGGCCCTCGACCCCGGCGATGACTGGGCCGCCACCGTAGTTCGATCCGTGTTCCCCGTCGGCGGCGCTGCCGGTGCCGTCAGCACCGGCAACGCCGCTACCGTCGTCGGCACCTTGGTCCGCTACCTGACCGGCTTCGTGTCCACCATCGCCATGGTGTTCCTGATCTATTCGCTGCTGATGCAGATGTGGCGCGGCGCTGAGACGGGTCGTCTCCTCACCGATGGCATGAGCGGCATGTTCGCCCTACGGCTGGGATTCGCCGCCATCTTCATGTTCCCCCTGTCCTCCGGCTTCAGTGCCGGGCAGGCGGCGGTGGTGCAGGCATCCATGTGGGGCATCGGCATGGCCCGCACTGTCTACACCAGCGCCGTGCAGGCCATCGGCGCAGACGCCCGGGTGATCGCCGACCCCATCGTACCGGGCACCCGGACCATCGTGGCGGGGCTGATCCGCAACGAGTTCTGCCGCGCATTGGTCAATGCCGCCTCCAACAATCCCGGCCTCGTACCCGCTCCAACCCCGGTGGTGACCCGCTACGCCGCCACCCGCAATACCCGCTCCATCACCCACGAGACGTGGAACTACCGCCTCTCGGCCGGTAACGAGTCCGGCGCGCCGGTATGCGGCTCCGTCACCCTGCAGGTCTCAGGGGGGAATGACGGCGCCGTGGCGGGGGTCAGCCTCGACATGGGCACCAAGCAGCGCGAGATCCTGACCACCGTGATCGAGGCCAGCATCCGGCCCCAAATCCAGCAGGCCGCCCAGCTGCTCTACGCTACCCGGCGGGCCAACGCGCTGGAGCCTCTGCAGGGCGTGCTGATGGCCGCCACTGCGGACTACACCACCCGCCTCACCGCCGCCGCCAGCCAGGCCATGAGCCAGCTGCGCAACACCATGGCCGACGCCCGCGGCACTGGGGCCAACGCCGACGCCAGCCAGACCCGCCTCGCGGCGCTGGGGTGGAGCTCGGCCGGCGCCTACTACCTCGAGTTCAGCCGCCTCAACGGAGCCACCCTGTCGCTGATGAGTGCGGTCCCGTCCGTCACCAAGCCCACCGGCCAAGGCCTTGGGCAGGCGCTGACGGCCGACTTGCTGCCCTTCACCTCGGCGGTGGAGACCTTCATGAACAGGATGACGGCCCACGTCGCCACGGTCGACCAGGTGAACACGCCGATCGGCGGGGCCACCCTTTTCGCCGGAGCCTCGCCTGCGGAGGACGGCGCCGGGCTGATCGACCGCCTGTTCCGCTACATGAACCTGGGCGAATCCTTGTTGGGCATCATCACCAACTACCTACTCGCCCCAGGGGTAAGCGTCTGGACCGATCCTTTCGGCAGCCTGATGCAGGTGGGGCACGCCATGATTACGGCCGGGCTTGGGGCTCTGGGCGCCGCCGGTGTCGCGGTGGGCGGCGCCGAGGCCGCCACCACCGCCACGGGAGGCGTCCCCCTGGTTGGCGGGTTGCTCGGTGCCACCTCGGCCGGTATCGGGAAAACGCTGGAGTTCTTCTCCCCTGCCATCTTCGCACTCGCTAGCGGGCTGCTACTCCCCGGCCTGACCATCGCCTACGTGCTGCCGATGATCCCCTTCCTGATCTGGCTTGCAGGGGTGGCGGGATGGCTGATCCTGGTGTGCGAGGCTGTGATCGCCGTGCCGTTGTGGATGCTGGCACACATGACCATGCGGGGCGAAGGCCTGCACGGGAAGGCGACCGAGGGCTACTCTCTGGCCTTCAACGTCCTCTTTCGGCCCGTCCTGATGCTGCTGGGTCTGTTCCTCGGCTACTTTATCTTCGCCAGCATGTCCTGGCTGTTGCGGCAGGGGTTCGGGGTGGCCGCCGGCTTCGTGCTGGGCAACGGCTGGGTGGTGACCAACGTCATCGGCGTGATCGTCCTGATGTGCATCTTCGTGCTCTGCCACGTAGTGCTGGCGGTCATGTCCTTTCGAATGATCTCCCTCGTGCCTCACCATGTCCCCCGCCTGATCGGGTTCCTCCCGGCCAACCGGGTCGACATGGACGGCTTCAGCCGGGATGCCGCCTTGGTCGGCGCAGCCGGCGCCTTGAAGACCATTCAAGGCGCAGCCGTCTCAACCGCTGACGCCGCAAAGAAGAGACTTGGATCTCAGAAAGCTCTGGCGGATGGTAGTGGCCGCGATGCTACCGACTACGCAGATGGCATGGACTCCACGATGACGGCGACGATGGATCACTCAAGTTCGTCGCGGGATGGGTGAAATGGATGGCGATGAGGATTGCGGCCTTACGTCCGGCATAAGTGGCGGCGCAGGGTACATTCTTGGCCGCATGGCGGCCGAGAGCGACCGACAGATGGCGGACTTTACGCGTAGTGTCTTCTCTCCGACACCTCCTCGGCGCCGACGCTACGATGCTGAGGAGGTCCACAAAGTCATTGAAGGATGGAAGGCATCGGTTCGCTCGAAGGAAGGCAAGATTGAGGAGTGGCGTGCGCACAGCACCGCCCTGACGGCCGAGCGTGACCAGTTGCTTGCCCGAGTTGCCGAGCTGGAGGCGCACGCAGCCGAACGTCAGGCAGAAATAGCCTCCCTGGAGCGGGCTGAGCGTGGAGCCAACGCAATGCTGAGAGATAGAACGGACCAGCTCGAAGACTTGGAACTGGCCGTCGTTCGCATGTCTGCGCAGTTGGCCGACCTACAGACGGAGAACGAGCGCCTCAGGCAAGGCGGCAACTAGGCCGCCTCGTTCGCGCCGCTGAGCGGCAGCATGGGCCATCAACCAGGATGGACCCATGCGCCGCTCCTCAACTCTCATTCTCTTCGCTGCGCTTGCCGTAGGCGCTTGCAGCGGGGGCAATATCCGCTCGGTCAGCAGCTACACCGCTCCGGCCGCCCCGACCGTCCGACACCCGAGCTACGATCCCTTCGCCTCGCCCGGCTCCGCGAACGCCATCTGGGCGCCGCCCGTCGTGAACCGCAACGGCACGATCGTCAGGCCCCACGATCCCGGGGTTCTGGCAGGCAGGCCGGACTACGAACGCGCTCCCTGGGCGACCGGGGCGGCCGGCGGCTCGACGGTCGCCCCCCCGGGAACCTTCTAGCCAGCACTTGGCCAGAAGGGCTCGGCCGTGCGGAGGTATTCGCCGGCCGAGCCTAGCTGTCCCGTCCGCAACTGCCAGTTCTGCCAAGCGCTGCGGAACGACAGCACGAAGAAGGCGGCGCAGAAGGGCAGAAACTGTACGGCTGCCCAGACCCGCTCCTGTGTCCAAGGCGTCACCATTGCCTGCCACGCCCAGAGCGCCAGAAAGCCCCAGCCGGCTACGAAGCAGCCCCAGGCTACCCGCGCCGATTGTTTCCGCCGGATAGCCCAAATCCTCCGCAGTTCATTCTCGGAGATCCCCATAACGAAGGCGGTTGCCACAGCGTCCAGCCGCCCGTTCTCATCGGCGACGGGGCCTGTCCCTGCCGGTTGCCCGCGACGCAGCACTGCCGCCAAGTGACGGATCAGTCTCGCGCCGCCACGAATTTCCCGGGTTCCGGCCGCCTCGCCGGATCGGCGGAGCACCCATCGGGGACCCGCCAGCATCCAACTCATGCCCCGTCGGGGCTCCTTGGTGACGTCCCGCAGGCCTGGGCCGAGGTCGATCGACATGCTCAGCCCCCTTGCATCGAGGAGACCAGGGCGTCGATATCGGATGGCATGCCGTCCTGGCGCCCCTCGCTCCCGTCCGCTCGACGCCACACCAACGTCGGTGTCCCCCGAAGGCCGATGGACTGTGCCGCCTCCATGTTGCCCTGCAGCCGCGCTGCCGCATCCGGAGTCGGAGGGGTGCGGAGATCGCCGCGGCTCCATGCTTGCACCATTTGATCGGCGGGGCGGCTCAGCATCGCCAGACTGTCGGACGTGCTGCGCCCGGCATTCTGGTGGTCGAGGATGGCGATCGGCACCACGGAGACCCGCACCCTGCCACTGGCGACCAGTGGCTGCAGGCGTTGCATGGCCTGCACCGAGTACCCGCACTGCGGGTCGGCAAACATCCAGACGTGGGGCGCTGACGGATTGCCTACGGACCCGGCCGCAGTGCGTTCGGCGATCGCCAGTGCCCACCGCGACGGTACAGCGGCGGCGACGCGGACTGTTGTCGGGGCGGCTGGACGAGCGGTCGTGGCGGCGGCCGGGGCTGCCGTGCTGGGAACGTCGCCGATGGTGACCGTGGGAATGGCGCCCTCGATCGCCGAGACCTGCTCGCGCGTGAGGTTCTTGCCAGTGGCGTCCCACATCACCCCGGGGATCACCCGCTCTCCATTGGGCGCGGCGTAGAAGACCTGAAAGGCGTCCCCACTGCGGACGAGGAAGCCCAGCAGGCCGTGCCGCTCTCCGAGCTCGGTTACGCCGGCACCGCCGACCTCGCGCAAGCGGGCGACCGACAGATCCGCAGGGATGCCCGCGACCATCGCCTCACCTGACGGGGCGACGCTGAGCAGCATGAATTCGGCTCCTGAGCGCGCCACCACCATCCGAAGGCCACCGCGCTCACCCAGTTCCTGGATCGAAGCGCCGGACGCAGCGACGTGCCGCAATACTGGCACCTCTGGCGGCGGCGGGGGGGCGGCTTCAGCCCGCGGCGGCTGAGCCGCCGGCGCTGCAGCAGCTTCGGCGCTCGATGAGGGACCGACGACCTGCACTGTTCCCTGGACTGGCCGTGGTAGGGCGAGCAGGGGCGGCGCCGCAGCGGCCGGTGGTCCCTCCATCGACACCGACATGCCGCAGAGAGGGTTCGCCATCACGTAGGCGGGCAGCGACGCGATGCACGTCGCAAGAAGAATACGCTTCATGAGCTTCGTCCAATCCCTGACGACGCCATGTTGCCGGTCGGTGGCGCGAACGGCGCGCCACACGCTTCAGATGGCTGGATGGAGCAGCAGGGCATCGCAGAGCTTCAGACCAAGGATGACGACGAACGTCGAGATCGCTGCTTCGGGATCTTGCCGCGCCAATGCAGCGATGATGCCGGCCAACGCGAGCAACTCGGCGATGCCAAGAAAGTCTTGGTGAGCAAGCTGGTTAAGCTGCGCTGCTAACCACTCCTCCCCCTCGAGGTACTCTGCCTCCCCTGGCACCTCGCACACGGAAGTATAAACGTGACTTTCGGCGGCGGTGGCCAGCGATACCAGTAACAACTCACGCTTGCCGAGGTATGCAACGATCGAGGACGTGAGCGCACGCAGGTCATCGCTCTCGAGCCATAGGGAGGCTCCATCTTCCTCGTCGCGTGGGGCCACCGCTTGGTAGTGCGCCAGCACCTCGTCGGCGAACGCTGCCATTAGCAGCAGGTGCTCCTCCGCCGCTTCGTCACGAAAGCGAGGCAGGAAGTGCGCTAGCGTCGATGCCTTAAGGCCGATGCCCACACGAGACGCAGCTCTTGCAGACCCCAACTCAAGCAAAGCCTTGAAGACACCTACGGCTGATCGAGCACACTCTTGCTCAACCCGCTCGCAAATGACGATATCACCTCGGCCACTTGCCTCCGTTACCAGTCGAGTGATGGTCTGGAAGTGGCCATCTAGCAGCCGAACCCTGTTGCAAGCGTCTGCAACCTTCCGATCGAGATCCTCGAGACCGTAGAGCCCACAGACTATGATCTGCGACGCCGCGCAGGGCTGTGTCGGGGTGCCTGGTGGGCTGCTCGACAGGTGCATGTGCCGTCTTCCTTATCAGAGCAGCGTCTTAGGCAACGCCGACACGCACATGCTGTGGATGAACTACAGGCAGACCATGCTGCTCAGCGGTGATCCCCAAGGATCCGAAGGGAATGGTACTGCGAGCAGACGTGGTCGGGGTATGACAACCGGGGCGGTAACTCGCACGCTTCCCAGCATCCGTGATTTTTAGTAGTTTTTCACTGATGTTCAGTGTTAACATGCCATGTACCTTGGTCTGCTCTGGGGAAGCAACGCGCCGGTCTCGGTGCGAATGACTACCTCAGTGCGGAACCAACAGGCAACAGTTAATGGAAACTTGAGCTTTGCGTGAAAAAGAGCATCCTTATCACAGGTTGATAACCTAGTATCAAAAATAGGACGTTGAGAAGGGTATGTGCCCCGTGGATCACATTCGGGAAGTGGAGGAACCCACTGAAAAGTCCGCAGGCGGGCGGTTCAGGCCTCCTGAACAAGACCCAAAGAACGGTGGCATCGTCATCGTCAGTGCACGGGGAGCTTCGACGCATGCTGTGACACTCAGTTGCTGCGAACAACTACGCCGCGCAACGCCGATGTGTCCTTCCATCCTTCTCGTCTTCGGCGGCGGCAAGCATACGCCGGAAGTCATCCTGGAAACGATCGCTGGTTTGTATCCGCAAAGCTGTGTCGTTGGCGGTGCATGTGCCGGCATCATCGTCACAGAAGGCAGTAGTTGCGCTGGTTCAGAGATCGGCATGGTTGCATTTCTTGCAGAAGATATCTCGCCAAAGGCGTATTGTGTTGACATGCTCGCGCACGGCGATCTCGAAGCCGGGCATCAGCTTGGGCGACTTATTCGCGACCAGCACGCTCCCAACGCAGCGGTGCTGGTGCTCTACGATAGCGTACTCTCCTTCGAGCCGCGGCAGCTGCACTCGGCTGGATACCTGATGCAGGGGTTCCAGACCGAGTGGCCCGGCGCCATGGCCGCAATGGGCGGAGGCCTTTTGACGGACCTCAACCTGACGGATGGCTGGATTCTGCTGAACGGTGAAGTGAGGCGTCACGCTGCATTGGCTCTGGTGTTCCCTGGCAGCGTGACTGGTGATGCCATCATCCTGCGTGCTGCCCGGCCTATCAGTTCCTTCATGGCCGTCACCCACATCGAGGGTGCCGAGATTTTCACCTTGGACGGTCGACGCGCACTCGATGTCGTGGAGGAACATCTCGACGCACCGCTGACCGACACCGCCGGGCATCCGAGCAGGATCATGACGCTCGGGTTGAAGTTGGGCGAGCAATGGGAAAGTGGCACGCCGGACGACTACGTGAACCGCCTGATTGTCACTGCGGACCGTGAGAAAGGCAGCGTAACCCTGTTCGAGCCTGATTTCTACGAGGGTGCTCTCGTGCAACTCATGCAGAACGACCCGACGATCATGCTGGATATGGCGCGAAGCCGCGTCGCCGGAGCAACGGTTAGCCGTGAAGGTGGACCTCAACCGTTCCTGCGTTTGTACATCGACTGCGCCGGACGAGCGAGCGCGATGAGTGGGGCGCCGGTGGAAGAGGCGGACGTCGTGACCGAGGCGCTGCCGGATGAGACATCCTTCCTCGGCTTCTACTCGGGCGTCGAGATTGCGCCGCTCGGCGGTAGAAGTCGTCCGCTAGACTGGACTGGAGTTCTGGCAACCTACTCGAGGGTGGGCTGATGAACACACCTGTCCGCGCCGTGGCCGAGAAGGAACTCATCTACTATCGGCGGATGTGCAACGAGCTGGGGAAAGATCTTCAGCGGGTCCAAGACGAGAACGAGCGTCTTGTTCGCGAACTCCGACGATACCAGTCGCAGAGCCGATTGGATCGGGAACTGTCGCATGTGACGGGAGCCGCCCCGGATATGCCCAAAATGGCTGCGCTTGTGCTCGACGCAGTTATTGAGCACTCCCTTTGCGCAAGGGCCATGATTCTCCAAGAGCGCGAAGATCATGCGGGATGCTTCGGCATCCTTGCTGCAGCGGGTTGTCGAGACATACTGGTGAAGCCTACTGCTGCCCTCGAGGGAGCTCCGGCGTTCGGCCATTCGTTCGAAGGTGAGCACTTCCCTTCCGGAGATGCCGTGTTTTTCAGGTCAGTCGGCAAACTCATCGGATCGACCCATTTGATCTGGAACTATGACGCCGATAGTGGCTTCGCGATCCTAATGGCTGGGGCACTCGGTCCCGCTGATGCCATGTTTCGGCAACAAGGAGATGATCTGAGCTATACAGCTCTCGCCCGGTTGGTGGACGGCTATTGGCGTTTGCAAGCCCGACGGCCGGCGAACGAGATCCCAGAGATCAGTGAGCTCTCTCCGCGCATCGAAGCAGTACCCGCGCCAACACGGGATACGAGCCCGCAGCTTGACCGTGCACGGCCGACGATCCGTGAGTACGAGATCGCGAGTTCCATAGCGAAAGGAGGCGCAATCCAGCAGGTTGCCGTCCTGATGCGTGACGACGGTGAGTATGAACTGTTCATACGCCCGAGCTGGAGCACTGGCTTCCGTCAGATGCTGACGTTCCGCGGACACGCGGAGAAGGTTTACAAGGACGTCAACCGGCTACTCGGTTACGTCCGCACGGCCTGCCGGCACGATGGGAGCATCGTTTTCTATGCGGCTGGATCAGAGCAGTTCGAGGCACTCAAGCCGGCAGCACCGACGTCGCTACCGAACGATCGTACGCAAGAGGCATCGGCATATGATGACGCCGACGGTACTTTAGCGTCGAGCATACCTTTGAAGCGGAGTGGAACCACAGATGAAAACCGGAACTAACTGTGGACGGCTCTCAAGCTTACTCCTGCTTTGTCTTGCTTTGACAGCTTGTCAGATGAGTAGTCCATCGGTCCCGCTCGCCACTGGCGTCCAGCCGGGCCGAATGGCAACGGGACGCGAGGGCCTTACTCCGGCTGCTGCCGCCATGATCGACTTCGCTGTGGACCGCTACACCTTCGCTTCGGGCCGGCAAGGAATGGCAGGTGTCATCGCAGCAATCGACGAGTGCTACCTGTCGGCTATTGCACCGGGCAAGCGTCCACAGGACGTCAGGAATTGTCTCGTCCTGGATATGCTGGCCTTCCGCATAGATCAGCATGTTTCCGGCGGCCCTCCAGGAAACGATCGTCAGCTTCCCTTTTTTCAGCGGGCGCGAGCCGCTCAGCGGTGGGAGCGCTATGCACCACTCGGCAATTTGCGACCTGGGGAGGATGCTGCGAGCTTCATGATGAACGGGTCCGATGCGGCTGCCTTTGAACTCGAGCGCCGGCGCCGTGCACCCAGAATGTCATGATGTGTGTACGAACGCGGTTGGCGCATGTGATAGCAGCTGTGCTGCTTGTGGCCTTCTCTAGTGATGCGTCGGCGCAACTGGCCATCGGTCGCCCAGTCCCCGACGCCGTGAACGCGCCCGGCCTGCGGTGCTGGGGCATCCGGGGCGGCCCGTCCGCTCAAACATTCGTCTTCCAGGAGCCAACGACCTCCGCTCAACGCATGGGCTACGTCTCCTCCTGGGTGGCCGTGACGGGACCAGCCCGCAACGGCTTCCTGCCAGTTGAGACCCCTACAGGTCCTCGCGGTTGGGTACTGCAGGAGACCGTGGAGCGCGATACCTGGATCAACATGAAATGCGTTGCACGACGTGGACCAAACGGGCGTGTCGTTTTCATCTACGGAGGCACGCCGCCAGGCCGCTAACAACTGGTCCGCTTCCGTTTTCCTGGCAGCCGATCAGTGCTTGTGGTTGTCACTCGCTGCTTGCCTTGAGAGAGCCACGACGTGGTCGTGGAAGAAGGCGATCAGCGCGTTGTGCAAATCCGCCGCCTTCTGCAGCAAGCCGACGCTGCGTTCGTAGAAGGGAGCGCGACCCTGCTTTTGCGTGGCATCATCGTGGTAGTTCACCGTGTGCCGCCACACCGTGCGTAGGGGCTCCATGATCTCGTCCATCTGAGCCTCAAGGGCTGGCCTTTTGCCGCCGATTGCGCGGAAGCCCTCACAGGTGGTGAACAACGCAGCGAGCCACATCGGAAGGAAAGCTTGATACCTCGCGAACGGGACCTCACGCTCGCTGGCCTTAGCATTCCTGGTAGCGCGCTCGGCCTCCTCAACCATTTCAAACGCGCGCCGGGCCACGGAGAAGTAGTTCCAGTAAAGAGCGAGCACGGGGTCGTTGCCGGTGTTCGGATCCTCCCTGCGCTGAGCACTACTCGGCGTGGACACGCGCTTTCTGGGCACTTGCAACTCCTATGCAGGCACGAACTCTGGCCTCCCTAGAGCATTCAGACCAAGCCGAACTAGCCAAAATCCGAGGGAGCGTATGCCTGTCGGTCCGAGATCGGCATGTCAGGTTGCAGGAGTGCAGATCGGCTGTGCGATTCTGAACACCTTCAAGGTTTCTGGTGTGCCTGACGCCGTTGCTAGCCCGTCCTATTCACCAGCTGAGAGCAGCAGGGACGGGGTGGGTCTGAACTGAGCACCAGGCATGCGCACGCATCCGCCTGTGAAGGCGTGAGCGGGATCGGGCATGCGGCGCTGGGGGTTGGAGGACGAGGGGCTCGACGGGGCATCCGCCCCGACCGTCAGGGTCCGGCGGGTAGCAGGCTGCGGGCGAGGCCGCGGAAGAGCACGGCGTGCGGGCATGCGGCAGCGAAGGCGATGCGGACCCGGCTGGCGGTCTCGATGACGCGGCCCGCAATCTTCAGCAGGTGCAGGCGGAGGGTGGCGAACTCGGCACTGGCCAGCGGGTGCGGCTTGGGGATGCGGTCGCGGAGCGTCAGCATCAGCCAGTAGGCGGCCGTGTGCAGGATGAGGCGGAGCTGGTTGGCCAGGGGCGACCGGCAGGAGGTACGGTCGGAGGCGAGCTGTGTCTTGTGCAGCTTGATGAGGTTCTCCGCCTGTCCCCTGGCGCAGTAGAGGCTGTCGTAGATCCATTCGGCACTGCCTCGGGCGAAGCTGGTCACCACGAAGCGGATGTCGAGCCCCAGGGTGCTGGCCTCGATGCGCGCGACCACCCGGCGCTTGGCGGACCACGACCGGGCGCCGTAGGAGGTTTCGGCGTAGCGGCGCAGCACCGGGACGCCCTCCTCGGCACGGCGGGTCCGGACATCATCGGCGGCTTTCTCGACGAGGCCGCGCAGGGTGGCGTTGGTCGGCAGGCCAAAGACGAAGTTGATGCCCTCGGCCTCGCAGAAGGCCATCACCTCCGGGCGGCCGTAATGGCCATCGCCGCGCAGGGTGATGTGCGTCCTCGGCCAGTGGCGCCGGATCTGCCGCAGCAGGCGGCGCAGATGGCCTCGGACCTCCGTGCCGGAGGGCGTCTTGCCCGGCCGGAGCAGCACCGCCACCGGGCGGGAGACCGCGGTGTCGTAGACATGGATCGGCAGGAAGCAGCGCTCGTCGTAATGGGCGTTGAACAGCGACAGCTGCTGACGCCCATGCACCACGTCCACGGTGTCGTCGATGTCGAGCGTCACGGCCGCGGGTGGGCGGGCATAGCTGGCACAGTAGACGTCCACCATGGCCCGCATCAGCCGGACCACCTCGCGCAGGGAGGGCGCGTTCTCCCAGCGCGACATGGTCGGCTGCGAGCAGAGGTCCCGGCCTGTGTCCGGCAGCCGCCCACAGGCCAGCTTGAAGCCGGGATCCTGGCGCAGGTGGTCGAGGTCGTCGGCATCCTCGTAGCCACAGGCGATGGCCAGGATGCGAGCCCGCAGGATATCGGCCAGCGGGTGGATCACGCGCGATGGGTCGCGTGGATCGGCAATCAGCGAAGCGAGCCGGTCGCAGAGGCCAAGGCGGCGCTCGGCCGCGGCCAACAGCAGTACTCCGCCGTCCGAGGTCAGACGTCCGCCGTCGAAGGCGGCACTCAGCCTCTTGCGGCCAACCGCTGGAAAGCCGAACGCCTCGGTCGTATCGTCGTCCATGGCGGGTGTGGCACAGCCTGTGAGGGTTTCGGTTTGGTCTCGACACCCAAATCCGTAAACTTGGCCAGTAACTTACGCCACATCCGCCAGCCAAAACCTGAGCCCCGGTGAATAAGATGGGCTAGCAACTGATTGGAAGGCATTGTCACGTTGTTTGGGGACCGAGCAAGTTTGACCGCGAGGCGGAGTTTGCGTGACCTT
>NZ_JBHLVZ010000006.1:0-2288 GCF_042433125.1 Muricoccus vinaceus
ACGCCACCAGCACCAGCGCCCCGGAGGTGGGCCACGACCAGCGGCACCGCCGCATCCGCGAGGCCACCGAACCGTCCCGCCTCATGCGCCGCCACCGTGGCGTGGCCGGGGCAGGCTGCCATTCATGGCCAGGCGTCGATGCACGCCCTTCCTGCGGGCCCCCGCGACGAGGCTGCACCGCGGTTCAACCCGCCTGGGAATGGGGGAAGGAACGTGGTGCATCGTCCGGGCCATTCAGGCCCCAGCGGGCCAGATGGAGGGAAACCTTGCCGGAAAGCGCCGAGGACCGTGCGGGAACCGGCATGCCGAAGATAAGCAGGGCGAGGCTCGCCGCGCCGCCCATTCCTGCTACGCGAACCTGCGAAACCAGACTGCTGCCGAAATAGACTCCGACAAAGGACAGCGCTCCGGGAGTCGTTCCCTCCGGTGCGTAGAAGATGCCGAGCGGCGCACCGACGGCATCCAGGAAGGTCAGGCTGGCGCCAGCCGCCCCCTCTTCCGTGAACACCGCGCCGAAGCCGCGCGTCAGCGCCACCTCTCCATCGGTGGGATCGAGGAAGCCGAGGTCGAGACCCGTGCCGGGCATCACGGTGTGCTGCCAGGGGGTGGGCGGCACCTCGCGCAAACCGGCCTGGGTCATGCCGTCCGGAAGGCTGTCGCCGCCGATCTCGCAGCGGCCGCTGCCGTATGGGGGCCTCGTTCCTGAGCAGAGTGGGCCCAGCAGGCCCCGGAATGCGTCCACCTCCCCCTGAATCCGCCCCGCAGGGCCCGAGGCGGAGACAAGGATGGGCGCGCCATCATCGGCGCCGGAGCCGGTGAGCAGGGGCAGTGCCGTCACCAGCGCGGACTTCGTCGGCGGCTTCAGCGTGCCCATGATCACCTCCCATCCCGACCGGCCCGGGGCTTCGGGAGGGTGAAGAGCAAACAATGCGCCGTGAGAGAAAAGCAAGCGTTTTCATGTTGCTAAACCATGGCAGAGACCAGCCACCATGCGGATGTAAAGATTGGCAGAATGGTGGAGGGGCCCGGCCCCTCCACCGGTCGCCTCATCCGATGAGGTGGAGGTCGGCCGCGCTCAGCACGGTGCCGGGGGTGAAGGTGGCGACCGCCACCGAGGCACCCGCTCCCGCGCCGTCGGCATCCCACCAGAGCTTCGCCGCATCGGTCTCGTAGATGAACTGGCCGGTGCCGGAGGGCGCCGTGGCGAGGCCGGTGGTGTTGCTGATGAAGCGCGTGGCCACGTCCGTGTTCAGGGCCAGCTTGCCGCCGAACCCTGCGACGGAGATCTCGAGCGCGTCGGTGCTGTGAACGAAGTCGAGGATGGTGTCGCCGCCCTCCGCCGCCGAGGCGAAGCGGAAGAGGTCGGCACCCCCCCCGCCCTCCAGCGTGTCCGCGCCCAGGCCGCCGATCAGCGTGTCGCGGCCAGCGCCGCCGTGGATCTCGTCGTTGCCGGCCATGCCGTTCAGCAGGTTGCCCAGCGCATTGCCGTAGATGACGTTGGCCTGCGCGTTGCCGGTGCCCGACAGCGCGCTGCCGGCAAGATCCAGGCGCTCCAGGTTGGCGCCGAGGGTGAAGCCCGACACGTTGACCACCACGCGGTCATAGCCCTCGCCGGCATTCTCCACGATGAAGTCGCCCAGGCTGTCCACGATGTAGATGTCGTCGCCGGCACCGCCCAGCATGAGGTCGTCGCCGGCTCCGCCGTCGAGGGAGTCGTTGCCCTCGCCACCGAAGAGCGTGTCCCGGCCGGCCCCGCCCTCCAGCGTGTCGCTGCCCGCGTTGCCGTAGAGCTGGTCGTCTCCGCCGAGGCCCTTGAGGATGTTGTTGAGCTCGTTGCCGACCAGGAGGTTGCCCAGCTCGTTGCCGATGCCGGTGGTCGCGGTGCCGGCCAGATCCAGGCGCTCCACATTGGCGCCGAGGGTGTAGCCGGACACGCTGGCCACCACGCGGTCATAGCCGCCGCCGGCGAGCTCGATGACGATGTCGCCGAGGTGGTCCACCAGGAAGACGTCGTCGCCGAGGCCGCCCGTC
The DNA here is from genome assembly GCF_042433125.1 of Muricoccus vinaceus. Taxonomy (NCBI): domain Bacteria; kingdom Pseudomonadati; phylum Pseudomonadota; class Alphaproteobacteria; order Acetobacterales; family Roseomonadaceae; genus Muricoccus; species Muricoccus vinaceus. Next base: position 2,032 of record NZ_JBHLVZ010000006.1, read on the forward strand.
ATCTGGTCGGCGCCCGCCCCGCCATCGAGGGAGTCGTTGCCGTCGCCGCCGTTCAGCGTGTCGGTACCGGCCCCGCCGAGAAGGGTGTCGTTGCCGGCCAGGCCGTTCAGCGTGTCGTTGGCGGCGGTTCCGTTGATGAGGTCCGCCGCGGCCTTGCCGTTGACCGCAGCGGGGTTGGTGGAACCCACGGCAGTGGCGGGCACGCTGACCTGGACGGCGCCGGAGTTCTTCAGGGCAAGCGTGCTGGAGGGCACGGC
>NZ_JBHLVZ010000060.1:0-182639 GCF_042433125.1 Muricoccus vinaceus
AGCGAATCACCACCCAGCCCACCTGTCGAGCCAATTCAGCCGTTACCGGGACACGCTCCTAGGTGCGCTCGAGTGGGCGTATCTGAGTACGGTTCGATATGTACCCGTGAAGCCCTCCTCATCGCGGAGCCGCTTGAAGATAGTCAGAACTGAGAGCCGGGCGGAACGCGGCAGAATACTGTTTTCTTGGAGCAAGCGCTGAATTAAGACCGTGTATGGCCCGAGTTTCGTCGATGCACGGCCTTCCGTCTTATACGGCACGGGGAGCGGATGCAGGAGCATTTTGCGGACGGTCTTACGGCTGATGCCCGTCTCTCGGACCACACGTCTTACAGGAATGCCCTGCTCCAAGACCTGGCGCCGGATGCCTGCCCATTGTGCGACATCGCTGTACATATCGCCCACCCTACACCTGAGCCTGGTAGGGGCGTCGCTGCCATTTTCGAGCGGTTTCACCTTGCGTCTGCGGAACAGGCTGAGCGCCCATGACAACAACGCCAGTGGTCTAACCGGACGCGTCCTGACCGGTTTTGGTGCGTACGGAATGAAACGAGCATGCGCGATGCAACGGCCTGGGAGCAAGCTTGGTGCAGTTTGCCTCAGCGATCGCCCGTCTTACGGTTGTTCTGCGTCGCCTTGCCCACACCGCCCTGCTTGCTGCTGTCGTTGCGCCCACCGTCAGCCCGCACGTCCTTGGCATTCGGCTTGCCGCCCATGGCGTTCTTGCCACCCTGAGGGGCACGACCGGCGGGCGGAAGGCGAGGGAGGTTGGCCATGGTGGTGTCTCGTGAATGCGGTGGAGGACCGACTACGTAGAGAACGAGGCAGCCTTGCCGTGGTTAAGCGTGCAGGTGCCGTTACGAGAGCTCGGGGCTGAAGCGCCTGCTAATGCTGGAACTGCAATCGCCCGGGCGACAGCAACACCAACTTCGGATCGAAGCGCGGATCAATTTTAAAGCGATTACAGGGCACTAAACCTTGTAGACTAAATCGCCCAAGTCCCAAGCTTCGGAGACGACGCCCTCTCCGGAGAGAGAAAACGGCGCTCGTTCCGCACTCAAAGTATCAAGCTAGATGCGGGAAATGAGGCCAGAACACACGGAGAAGCGCGATTCCAACCTGCCAGAGAAAAGTTGTCTCGTGGAAAGTTGGAGCGGGCGAAGGGATTCGAACCCTCGACCCCGACCTTGGCAAGGTCGTGCTCTACCCCTGAGCTACGCCCGCGCTCCGTGCGGGAGCGGCTTTTGACATGGGCTGGCGGGGCTTGCAACCCCCCCCTTCGCCGGAAGATCAATCGGCCATGCCAGAAACCCCCGAAGCCCTTCTCGCGCGCCTGGAAGGCCTTGGCATCCAGGCCATCACGTACCAGCACCCACCCTTGCACACAGTGTCCGAGAGCAAGCGCCTGCGCGGCGATCTCCCCGGCCTTTACGTGAAGAACCTCTTCCTCCGGGCAAGGCCGCCCCATCCGTTCCTGCTGGTCGTTGCGGAGGAAGATCTGCCTCTCTCGATCAACGCCCTTGCACGGCGCCTGGACGCCGGCCGCCTTTCCATGGCGAGCGAGGCGGAGCTTTGGGAAAGGCTCGGGGTTCGCCCGGGCTCCGTCACCCCCTTCGCTCTGGTCAACGCACCCCCGGGCAGCGTTCGCCTGGTCATGGACAGCCGGTTGCTGGAAGGCCCCGGCCCGGTGAACCTCCATCCGCTCACCAACACCGCCACCACAGCCGTGGCGCCGGGCGACCTCCGTCGCTTTCTCGAGTCCCTCGGTCACCCACCGGTCGCGCTGGACCTGACGGCCGTCCCCACCGAACCGCTTGCCTGAGAGCCGGCGCAGCGCATTTATGGAGATGAGCAAGCCAGCCGAACCGACCACCCAGGAATAGCCGGAATCGCCATGAGCACCTTTCTCGACCAAACCCCGCCCCAGAATCCGGCCCTGGCCGACGACCTGATCAAGGACGGCGACCAGAAGACCTTTATGCAGGACGTCGTCGCCGCCTCGCGCGAGGTGCCGGTGCTCGTCGATTTCTGGGCAACCTGGTGCGGCCCCTGCAAGCAGCTCACGCCCACGTTGGAGAAGGTGGTGCGCGCCGCCGGCGGCCGGGTGCGGCTGGTGAAGATCGACATCGACAAGAACCGCGCCCTTGTCCAGCAGCTCGCCCAGCTTGGCCTGCCGCTCCAGTCCGTGCCCACCGTCGCCGCCTTCTGGCAGGGCCAGATCGCCGACATGTTCCAGGGTGCCCTCCCGGAAAGCGAGGTGAAGCGCTTCACGGAAACCCTGCTCAAGATGGCCGGCGGCCAGATGCCCTCCGCCGATCTGCTCGCGGAAGCCAAGCAGGCCGCCGAGGAAGGCGACCACCAGGGCGCCATCGAGCTCTATGGCGCCCTGATCCAGCAGGAGCCGGAGAACGCCTCCGCCTTCGCGGGCGTGGCGCGAAGCCTGATGGAACTCGGTGAGGAGGACCAAGCCGCCCAGGTGCTGGAGGAACTGCCGCCCAAGCTGCGCGACCACGCCGAGATCACGGCCGTCCGCAGCGCGCTGGAGCTGGCCGCCGCCGGGCGCGAGGCCCGCGGCAAGCTCGCCGAATACGAGGCGCGGTTGGCTGCCGATCCGGACGACCACCAGGCGCGGATCGACCTGGCCGTCGCCCTGAACGCCGCCGGCGACCGCCCGGCCGCCACCGATGCCCTGCTGGAAGCCTTCCGGCGCGACCGCGCCTGGAACGACCAGGCCGCGCGCAAGCAACTGCTCAAGTTCTTCGAGGCCTGGGGATTTGAGGACGCCGCCACCAAGGCGGGCCGCCGCAAGCTTTCGGCCATGCTGTTCAGCTGAGGGCCTTGCCCCGGCTGGCGGCGCAGATGCCCGCCGCCAGCCGGAGAGGCGAGACACCTCTGACCCTGGACAAGCCGCCCTTCCGGCGCATCTGCCCTTCACACGCAGGCGAACGGAAACCCCGGCCATGCCTTTCCATCCTTCCAGCCTCGCGAGCCTTCCAACGGATATCGCGGTGTTCCCCCTCACGGGCGCGCTTCTCCTTCCCGGCGGCCGCCTGCCGCTGAACATCTTCGAGCCGCGCTACCTCGCGCTGGTGGAGGCGAGCCTCGGCGACGGGCGCTCCTTCGGCATGATCCAGCCCGACCCCGCCGCCTCGCCGCAGCCGGAAGGACCCGGGCTCTACAAGGTTGGCTGCCTCGGCCGCCTCACCTCCTTCTCGGAAACCGAGGACGGGCGCTTCCTGATCAGCCTCACCGGCACCATCCGCTTCCAGGTGGCCGCCGAGCTGCCGGGACGGGACGGCTACCGCCGCGTGCGGGCCGACTACTCACCCTTCATCGCCGACCTGGACCGCCCCGCCCCCGAAGCGGAACTGGACCGCCCGGCCCTGCTGGACGCGCTGCGCGCCTATTTCCACGTCAAGGGAATCGATGCCAACTGGGAGGCGATCGAGCGGCTGGAGGAGGATCCCCTGATCACCACCCTCTGCATGGTCTGCCCCTTCGAGCCGCTGGAGAAGCAGGCGCTGCTGGAAGCCCAGGACCCGGCCGCCCGCGCCGCCATGCTGGTGACGATGCTCCGGATGGACAGCATGCCCGGGGCGGGCCAAGACGTCCGCCCGAGCTGAGGACCGAACCCATGAGCCAAACGACCGACGCCGCGACGGCCGCGGAAGCCCCTGCCGTGGACCCGCGCCTGCTGGAAATCCTGGTCTGCCCCGTCACCAAGGGTCCGCTGCGCTACGACCGTGCCGCCGGGGAACTGGTGAGCGAGAGCGCAGGCCTCGCCTATCCCATCCGCGACGGCATCCCGATCATGCTGCCCGACGAGGCCCGCCGTCTGTCAGACTGAGGTGCCCACCCCGACCGAAATCCGGCTGAACCGGGCCGAGCGCCGGCTGGACGTCACCTTCGACGATGGCAGCGCCTTCGGCCTGCCCGCCGAATACCTGCGTGTGGAAAGCCCCTCCGCCGAGGTGCAGGGCCACGGCCCCGGCCAGAAGACGCTCGTCTATGGCAAGCGGGAGGTCGCCATTCTCGCGGTGGAGCCGGTCGGCCATTACGCCGTGCGCCTGGTCTTCGACGACCGCCATGACACCGGCATCTTCACCTGGGACACGCTGCACCGCCTGGGCCGGGAACACCCGACCCGCTGGGCGGAGTACGAGGCGGCCTTGGCGGCCCAGGGACTGTCCCGCGACCGGCGCGGGCGCGCGGCGCCGGGCAACGGGCCGGGGAGGGGCTGATCCCCCTCCAGTTGCAATCCGCGCTCGGCCTGCTGGCCCTGGCAGCCCTGGCCTGGGCGCTGGGCGGCTTCCGGCGGCCAATCCCCTGGCGGGCCGTGGCCGCGGGGCCGGCCCTGCAGATCGCCCTTGCCGCCGCCCTGCTGCACATCCCGCCGCTTCGTGCCGCCTTCTCCCTGGTGGGGGATGCGGTGGGCGCCCTGGCGCGGGCCACCCAGGCGGGCACCAGCCTCGTCTTCGGCTACCTGGGCGGCGCCCCGCTGCCCTTCGCGGAAACCAGCCCGGGCGGCTCTTTCGTGCTGTTTTTCCAGGCGCTTCCCATCGTGCTGCTGGTCGGTGCCCTCTCGGCGCTGCTCTACCACTGGCGCATCCTGCCAGGTCTCGTGCGCGTCATGTCGCGCGGCCTGAGGGCGGCGTTCGGGGTGTCCGGCGCCTGCGGCGTGTCGGTGGCCGCCAACGTCTTCACCGGCATGGTGGAGGCCACCCTCTTCATCCGGCCCTGGCTCGCCGGCCTCACGCGCTCCGAGCTGCTGGTGGTGATGACCGCCGGCCTTGCGACGATCAGCGGCAACATGCTCGTGGTTTATTCGGCGATGCTGGCCGGTGCCGTGCCGGATGCCGCCGGCCAGCTTCTCGCGGCCAGCCTCGTCAGCGCCCCCGCCGCCATCCTCGCCGCCCGGCTGATGATCCCCGGCGAAACCGCGCCCCAGGCCACCGACATCGAGGCCCCGCGCCTCTACGACAGCAGCATGGACGCCCTGACCCGGGGCACGGCGGACGGGCTGTCGCTGCTGCTGAACATCATGGCCGGGCTGATCGTCTTCGTGGCGCTGGTGGCCCTCATCAACATGATTCTCCAGCCGCTCCTCGGCCTGACGCTGGAGAGCATCGCCGGCGTTCTCCTCCGGCCGCTGGCCCTCGCCATGGGCATCGGCCCCGAGGACGCCACGGCCGCCGCCCGCCTGCTCGGCATCCGCGGCGTCGTCAACGAGTTCGTCGCCTACCTCGACCTGGCGGGGGAGGGCGGCGCGGCGCTCGCCCCACGCACCCGGCTCATCCTCTCCTGGGCGCTCTGCGGCTTCGCGAACTTCGCGAGCGTGGGGATCATGGTGTCCGGCATGGGCGCGCTGTGCCCGGAGCGGCGGGCCGAGATCGTCCGTCTCGGCCTGCCCTCGCTGGCCGCCGCCACGATCGCCTGCTGCATGACGGGGGCGACGGTGGGGCTGCTGTCGCCCTGATCAGGCGCCCCACACCGCCATTTCCTCGCCCCGCACGCGCGGCAGCACGCGCCGCACGCCTTCCGGCCCGCCGAGCACGTTGATCCCCTCGCCCGAGGCCGAGACGGGCGCCCAGGCGCCACCCTCGTCGGAGGAGGGCGCCCCGTCCCGCGCGAAGCGGGCCCAGCCCTGCATCATCGCGCGCGCCAGAGCCGCTTCCGCCGGGCCCGTTCCGGACTTGGCGGCGAAATACGGATCGGCGTTGGTGCCGAACACGAAGGGAATCTCCGCGCAATGCGGCACCCCATGCGCCGGTGCCGCCAGCGGATGCGCGAATTCGTAGAGGAAGACGGGCTGCCCGGCCCGCGCATGCGCGCGCGCGACCTCCGTCGCATCCACCCGGAAGCCGAGATCGGTGTAGAGCGCGACCCAGAGGCTGCGTGGATCGGTGGGCGTCCCACGCCCCGCGGCGGCGGCCTTGTACCGCTCCAGCACCGCCTCCGGCGCCATCCCCGCGGAGGAGGGACGGTTCCCGGCCATCAGCGCCCGCAGCATGACCAGCAGCGACGCCTCGTCGGCCGGCGGCCGCGATCCCGGAACGGGCTTGCCGTCCGGACCCACCAGATCGAACCAGAACACGCCCTCGTCCCGCACGGTGCCGATCAGCAGCGGCATGGCCGGCAGCGGCGCCGCGCGCGGCGGCTGGGGGATCACCACGCCATCCGCGATCGGCAGCACCGGCACGCGCCCGCCGTGCTGCGCGCCCCATTCTCGGGCGAAAGCCAGCTCCGTGTCGTGCAGCCGCCGCGCCGGCACCGCCTTCAGCCCCGCGACGGTTGTGGAGAGCCTCGCCGCCAGTGCCTCGGCATAGGCCGCCGCGCCCGCCACGTCCGGCAGCGCGGGCGGGCCGAAGAAGGCACCGCTCTGGATGATCATCTTGTGGACCAGCCCGCGATTGGCCGGGTTCTGCGCGATGTTGGCAACGCTGGTGCCGCCCGCCGACTGCCCGAACAGGGTGACGTTGCCAGGATCGCCACCGAAGGCCGCGATGTTGTCCCGTACCCAGCGCAGCGCCGCCACCTGGTCCTGAACGCCCCAGTTCGCGGCGGCGCCCGTCCCGGGGTCGCGCAGGTCGGGATGGGCCAGGAAGCCCAGTGCGTTCAGCCGGTAGTTCACCGTCACCACCACGACATCGCCGAGGCGGGACAACGCCGCGCCGTCATTGCCCGCCGCCGCCCCCTCTCCGGTCCGCCAGGCGCCGCCATGGATCCACACCATCACCGGCCGGCGCCCCTCCAGCCCGGGGGTCCAGAGGTTCAAGGTGAGGCAGTCCTCGTCCATCGATGCCGGCTGGTCGTAGAGCCAGGCGGCCCAGGGCGGGATGGTCTGGATGGACGCCGCGCCGGCGCGCGTCGCGTCCCGCACGCCATTCCAGGCGGGGGCCGGTCCGGGCGGGCGGAAGCGAAGGGCACCAATCGGCGGGGCGGCATAGGGGATGCCCTTGAAGGCCATCACGCCGTCCCGCTCCAGCCCCCGCAGCGCCCCGGCAGGCGGCCTCGCCACCGGCGCCCCCTGCGCCCGCGCCAGGGACGGCCCGAGCACGGCCGCGCCCATGCCGAGGCCCGCGCCCAGCCGCACCACGTCACGACGCCCGAAACCGATCATGCCGCCCTCCGTCACGCCCGGCGGCCGTCATGGCGCAGGCCCATCGCGCGAACGGTGAACCCGGCCTGCGGCGGCGCCAAGCCCCGGGCAACGGTTCAGGCCGGGCGGCGCGCCCTGAGAGCCGCCGCCAGCGTGCCGTCATCCAGCACGTCCAGCGCCCCTCCCATCGGCACGCCCTGCGCCAGCCGGGTGACGGGCACGGGAAGCGGCCGCAACCGGTCCACCAGGTAGTGCCCGGTGGTGGCGCCCTCCACCGTGGCGGGCAGGGCGAGGATCACCTCCTCCACCTCGCCCCCGGCCACACGCTCCACCAGCGGCTGGATGGACAGATCCTCCGGGCCGACGCCGGCCAGCGCGGACAGCGTGCCACCCAGCACGTGGTAGAGCCCGCGATGCGCCCCGGCCCGCTCCAGCGCCCAAAGGTCCGACACCCCCTCCACCACGCAGACCAGCCCGCGTTCCCGCCGGGGGTCGCGGCAGATGGCGCAGGGATCGCGCGTATCGAGGTTGCCGCAGACGCGGCAGGGCCGCACCGCCTCCGCCGCTGCCTCGAGTGCCCTGGCCAGCGGGATCATCTGGCGCTGGGGATCCTGCAGCATCCTCAGCACGGCCCGGCGCGCGGAGCGCCGCCCGAGGCCGGGCAGGCGCGACAGGAGATGAATGAGCTGCTCCACCGGATCATTCGGCGGAACCGATGTCGGCGCGGGCGCGAGGCGCGCCACGGAGGGGTCGAACGGCATCCGGCTCATATGGTGATGCCGCCCCCCACCCGCATCAGAAAGGCATCAGAACGGCAGCTTGAAGCCGCCCAGCCCGCCGCCCATTCCGGGGATGTTGAGGCTCGAGGTCGCCTTGGACATCTCCTCCGCCATCATCGCCTCCACCTTCGCCTTGGCATCGGCATGGGCGGCGATCACCAGGTCCTCGAGCACCTCGCGCTCCTCGGCCACGAGCAGGGACGGGTCGATCGCGATGCCCTTGAGGTCGCCCTTGCCCGAAAGGGTCACGCGCACCATCCCGGCGCCGGCCTGGCCTTCCATGGTGGCGGCCTCCAGGGTGGCCTGCATCTCGGCCATCTTGGACTGCATCTGCTGCGCCTGCTTCAGCATGTTGCCCAGGTTCTTCATCGGCGATCCTCGCGGTCAGGGTTCAAGGGGTTCAGGGCCGGTCCATCCCGGCGGGCTCGGCGTCGTCGGGCGCGAAGCCGGGGCCGGCGTCGTCACCCGGCAGATAGCCGGTCTCGTCCTCCTCCACCGGCTCGCCGTCATTCGCAAGGGCCATGGAGAGGTCAGGCGGGGGCAGGCCATAGGCGTCCAGCGCGGCGTCGCGCACCTCGCGGATCTGCGCGCCGGGAAAGGCCTGCATCACCGCCAGCACCAGCGGATGCGTGCCGGCGACCTCCAGCCGCGCGGCCTTGGCCTCGCGCGACTGCTCGGCGATGGTCGGCTCGCCCGGGGCGTTGGAGAGGGAAACGGTCCAGCGCGCGCCCGTGGTTTCCTGCAACAATGCGGTGAGCTGCCCGGCCAGGTCGCGCGGGGCGTCCGGGCGCGTCCGCAGCTCGATCCGTCCGCCCTCGGGCCGCGCATCGAAGCGCACGAGGTGGACGCTGTGCACGAGATGCGCGTGCAGCATGGGCTTGCGGCCAGAGGCCAGGGCCACGACCTCGCGGAAGGTGGCCGGCACCTGGGCAGGGGCGGCCTCCGTTTCCGGCGGCATGGCCGGTGCCACCTCCGCCGCGACCGGGGCGCCGCCCGCCACCGCGCGCAACCCACCGCCCGCCGGCCCGCCAATGGAGGCCGTGCCGACCGCACCCACCAGCGTGCCTGAAGCGGGGCCCGCCGCCCCCCGCGCCGGACTGGCGGAGCCCTGCGCCCCGCTGCCCTGGCTTCCCGCAACCGGCTGGGCGCCGCCCTGCGCCCCCGAAAGCCGCCGCACGATCTCGCCCGGCGTCGGCATCTCGGCCAGGTGCGCCAGCCGGATCAGCACCATCTCCGCCGCGGCCCGGCGGTCGGGGCTGTCCGCCACCTCGTTGATGCCGCGCAGCAGCACCTGCCAGGCACGGCCCAGCACCGGAATGGTCAGCGTCTCCGCCAGCGCGCCGCCCCGCACCCGGTCCGCCTCCGGCACCGAGGGATCGTTGCGCAGGGCGGGCACCGCGCGGAAGCGCGTCAGCGTGTGGGTCAGCTCCGCCATGTCGGCCAGCACCACGCCGGGATCGGCGCCGCGCTCATGCGCGCGGTCCATGGCGGCAAGGGTCGCCGGCAGGTCGCCGCGCATGGCGGCCTCCATCAGGTCCATCACCAGGGCGCGGTCGGCCAGGCCCAGCATGTCCCGCACCTGATCCGCCGAAACCCCTTCGCCCTCGGTCGGCATGGCGATCGCCTGGTCGAGCAGGGAAAGCCCGTCGCGCACCGATCCGTCCGCCGCGCGCGCGATCATCGCCAGCGCCTCCGGCTCGATCGCCGCGCCCTCCTTCTCCGCGATGCCCGCGAAGTGCCTGCGCAACGTCTCCTGCGGCACGCGCTTGAGGTCGAAGCGCTGGCAGCGCGACAGGATGGTGGCCGGAACCTTCCTGATCTCGGTGGTGGCGAACAGGAACTTCACCTGCGGCGGCGGTTCCTCCAGCGTCTTGAGCAGCGCGTTGAACGCCGCCCCCGACAGCATGTGCACCTCGTCGAGGATATAGACCTTGAAGCGCCCCTGGCTGGGCCGGAAGCGCACGGCCTCGCGGATCTCGCGCACGTTGTCGACGCTGTTGTTGGACGCCGCGTCCAGCTCCATCACGTCCGGGTGGCGGTCCGCCAGGATGGCCCGGCATTCCGGGCAGACGCCGCAGGGATCGGCGGTCGGGCCGCCCTTGCCGTCCGGCCCGATGCAGTTCAGCGCGCGGGCGATGATGCGGGCGGTGGTGGTCTTTCCCACCCCGCGCACGCCGGTCAGCATGAAGGCATGGGCCACGCGGTTCTGCGCGAAGGCGTTGCGCAGGGTGCGCACCAGCGCCTCCTGCCCGATCAGGTCGTTGAAGTCCTGCGGACGGTACTTCCGCGCCAGCACGCGATAGGGCTGCGAGGGCTGGTCCGGCCCGGAGACGGGCGAGCCGGCAGAAAGGGCGACGGGTGGGGCAGGGGCCGCCACGGCCGGGGCGGCGGGCGCCGGATCCCCGAACAGGCCCGGCCCTTCCATCGGGGGCTCCGGCAGCTCATCCGACGTGTCTGGCGAGAGATCGGTGTCGCTGGTCATCCGGGCCGCATGGGTGAGGGCGGCCTGGGCCGCCAGGCGATCGGGGGGAATGCCCCGGAAAAGGGTGGAAGACCGGCCACAACCCGGGCGTTGACCCGCCTCGGCTGCTTCCTTCCGGACCTGACCGGGTCGACGAGGCGCCCGTCCGCGACCGGCCTTCCGCGGCGGAATATGGGGGGAGGGGGCCCGAGAGTCCATCGGGGGAGCGCGGCTCTCCCCGGGGCATTGCGCGAAAGCCGCACCCGTGTTGTCCCCTCCCGCCCCCCGTGCGAGGTTCCGGCCGCCCATGCTCACCATCCCCGCCAGCCGCCCCAATGCCTATACCGGCAGTCCGCTCGACCGCGTTTCGGACCGCCGCGACGACGAAGCCTTCGTGGCCGCCGCCCTGGCCGACCCCTCCAGCCTCATCACGCCCGTCTGGCGCGCGAAGAGCCTGCTGCGCGGCGTCGAATCGGGCGCGCCCGAGGCCGTGCTCCTCACCCGCGAGGCAGCGGGCGCCGTGATGATGGCGGGCGGGCCCTGGGCGCTGCTCGGCCTGCGCGACGGCACGCCGGTCTTCGCCGTGGATTGCAGCGCCGCCGAGGACCCGCTCCCCCTGCTGCCGGAGAACTTCGGCACCTTCCACGACCTGCGCGCGGTCGCCGGCCTGCTGCCGCCCGGCGAGGCCTCCATGCTGGCCCATGCCCGCGGCCTCATGCACTGGCGCACCCGCCACCGCTTCTGCGGCGCCTGCGGCCATGGCTGCGAGCCGCGCTCCGCCGGCAACGCCATGGCCTGCCCCAACTGCGGCGCCCAGCACTTCCCGCGCACCGATCCGGCCGTGATCATGCTGGTGGTCAGGGATGGCCGCTGCCTGCTCGGCCATTCCACGCGCTTCCCGAGCACCACCATGTACTCGACGCTGGCGGGCTTCGTGGAACCGGGCGAAAGCCTGGAGGAGGCCGTCCGCCGCGAGGTGGGAGAGGAAACCGGCGTGCGCGTCGGCGCCGTGTTCTATCACTCCTCCCAGCCCTGGCCCTTCCCGGCCTCCATCATGCTCGGCTTCCACGCGGAGGCGCTGAGCGAGGAGATCACCGTGGACGAGACCGAGCTGCGCGACGCCCGCTGGTTCACCCGCGACGAGCTCCGCAACCCCGAGAGCGCCGGCTTCTCCCTGCCGCGGGTCGATTCCATCGCCCGCCGCCTGATCGAGGACTGGCTGGAATCCACCCCCGCATGATCCGCCCGGTCCTCCTCCTCCTGCCGCTCCTGGCCGCCTGCAGCGCCAACGATCCCCTGCCGCGCGCGGACAACGCCGCCGAGGCCGCCTGCCGCCGCGAGGCCGAAGCCAGCCCAACCGTCCGCGCGGGCTATGCGCGCCTGCCGCCGCCGGAGAACGTCACCTCCTTCAACCGCGTGAAGGCGGAGATCGCCGCCACCGAGCGCGGCGCCTATCTCCGCTGCATGCGCGACAAGGGCCTGGCGCCGCCCGGCGGCGTGGAGCCCGTGCGCCCGCCGCAATGATGCCGCCCCGGTGACGCGGCTGGGCCGCCGCGCCCTGGCTGCCTTCCCCGACGCCTTGCCGACCCCGGCGCGGTCCCATGCCCATGCCCAGGCCCTTACCGCCTGGCGGAGGGCTGGAGGCCGCCTGGTCCACCCTCGGCCCGGCCACGCAGGGCTGGAGCCCCCTGGTCACGCCCGGCGTTCCCGCGATCTGGCCGCCCGACGGCAAGGGCGCACTCCGCCACTACGCCTTCGCCCCGGTCTCGCGAATGGCGTGGAGGTCTCCTCCCCCGGGCGATCGCCGAGGAGCGCCCGGGCTTGCCCGCCCGGATCGTCCTCCCTGGCCAAGCAGTCACCCCACTGGGTATCCAGGGCGTCCGCCCCATGGCCGCGGAGGAGCGGGCCCTGGCCGCGCGGGAAGCCGAGATCGACACTCTTCTCGCGGCCCGTTCCGAGGCCCTGCCCGGCCCCGAGGCCGCGGCGCTGGTCCGCGCCTTCCATTGCGGCTGGCAACGCCGGCAGGGCGTGATCGCCGCGGCCGTCCTTCATGGCCACCGCGCCTTCGCCGGCTGGCTGGGCTGCGCCTGACGGAGCGAAAGGCGCCCGCCTCAGGGCAGCTTGGTGGTATCCCCGGCCTTCACCACCCCGGCGGCCGAAAGGTTCTGGCGCGATGCCTTCTCGGCGATGCCGCTGATCCCCTCGCGCCGGACCAGTTCCGCCCAGACCTGCTCCGGCCGGATGCCCGCATCCACCCAGACCACGATCAGGTGGTACAGCAGGTCCGCGCTTTCCCCGATCAGGGCGCCGCGGTTGCCGGCCATGGCCTCGATCACCGTTTCCACCGCTTCCTCGCCCAGCTTCTGGGCGACCTTGGCGGTGCCCCGCGCCAGCAGCCGGGCGGAATGGGAGGTCTCGGCATCGCCCGAGATGCGCCGCTCCTCCACCGTGGCCCAGAGCCGGTCCAGAACCGCCGGCACGGGATCGCCGCCGCCGGGATCCAGCGGCCCCAGGTGGCGCGTCTCGGCCCGGCGCACCCGCTTGGGCGGGCGCGCCCGCGCATCGATCGGGGCGTCCGCCAGGTCCTCGGGCACCGGCAGCGGGTGCAGGACGCGCAGGTCCTCCTTCCACTTCGCCGGCTTCAGCTTCGCCTTCGGCTTGGGCTTCACCTTGGCAGGTCCCTTGGCGGCACCCGCCTTGGCCGGCGCCTTCGGCGCGGCGGCCGGCTTGGCCTTCGCCTTCACCGCCGCCTTCCTGCGGGGGCGCTTGGCCTCATCCGCCTCCGGGCCCGGCTTCTTCGGCTTGCCCGGCTTCGCGCTCTTGCCCATCACGCCGCCTCCTGCGGTTCGGCTGCCGCCGGGCGCACGGGCCAGCCCGCCGCCGCCAGCGCCGCCTTGGCCTCGCCGATGCGGAAATGGCCGTAGTGGAAGATGCTGGCAGCCAGAAGCCCGGTCGCGCCCGCGGCCGCGCCCTCGGCGAAATGCTCCAGCTTGCCCACGCCCCCCGAGGCGACGATGGGCAGCCGGACCGCCGCCCGCACGGCGCGCAGGAGGTCCAGGTCGAAGCCCTCGCCCGTGCCGTCGCGGTCCATGGAGGTCAGCAGAAGCTCCCCCGCGCCGAGCGCCTCCACCCGCCGCGCCCATTCCACCGCGTCCACCCCGGTCTCGCGCCGCCCGCCATGGGTGAAGATCTCCCAGCGCCCCGTGGCCACCCGGCGCGCATCCACGGCCACCACGATGGCCTGGCTGCCGAAGGCCTCGGCGCCGCGCCGCACCAGCTCCGGATCCGCCAGCGCCGCCGAGTTCACGGACACCTTGTCGGCCCCCGCCAGCAGCAGCGCCCGCATGTCCTCCACGCTCCGCACGCCGCCCCCCACGGTCAGCGGGATGAACACCTCCGCCGCCGTACGCGACACAACATCGAGCATGGTGCCCCGGTTCTCGTGCGTCGCCCCGATGTCGAGAAAGGTGATCTCGTCCGCCCCCTCCCGGTCATAGGCGCGCGCCTGCTCCACCGGGTCCCCGGCGTCGCGCAGCGCGACGAAGTTCACGCCCTTCACGACGCGGCCGTCCTTCACGTCCAGGCAGGGGATCACGCGCAGCGCCAGCACCGTGGCAACTCCTTCGATTCAATCGGCCGATACAAACAGCCCATGCAATCGGCGATTGCGCCGGATGGGCGGGTGGGTCAAGCAATCGCGCGCAGCCGAAGAGCCCCGCGTTCCGCTTTTTCCAGCCTGTGGCAGCCTAGTTCAGGCGCGCCCGCCATTCCTCGATCATGTCGCGCCCGCGGGAGGCCGCCTCGCTTTCCGGGATCAGGGCCACGAAGCGCTCCATGCCTTCGATCGCCGCGCCCAGATGGCCCAGCCGCGCGTTCATCACCGCCGCCTCCCGCCACAGCGGCGCGGCGTCGGGCGCCAGGCGCAGCATGTCGCCGGTGCAGGCCAGCGCGCCCTCCACGTCCTCGTCCCGCAAGCGGCGCAGGCGGATGTTGGTCTGCAGCCGCAGCAGCACGGCCCGGCGGCTCATCGGCGCCAGCATCCCCGGCCGCAGCTCCGCCGAGGGGCCCTCCACCCGCTTGATCAGGGCGCGCAGCGCCGGCGCCGGCAGCGGCGTGCCGCCGGAGAAGGGGTCCACCACCACCGAGCCCGCCTTCTGCGCCCCGTCGAGCGCGATCAGGAAATGCCCGGGGAAGTCCAGCCCCCGTGCCGGCCATCCGGCCGCCTGCGCCACGTGCAGCCACAACAGCCCGATCGCCACGGGAAGGCCGCGCCTGCGCTCCGTCACCCGGATCAGGTTGGCGTTGCGCAGGTCGTCGTAGCTTTCGGCGTCGCCGGCATAGCCGGCCTCGTCGTGGATCACATGGGCCAGCAGCGCGCGCCGCGCTTCCGCGTCGCGCGGCACCTCCTGCGAGAGCGCGGCCCGCACCAACTCCGAGATGCGCTCCTCGGCCGCCCGCCAATCCGCGCCGGGCGCGTCGATCCGGGCGAATTGCAGCGCGACGGCAGCCAGATCCAGTTCGTCGTCCGGCAGGCGACCGGCGGCCTTGATCGCGTCCCTCGCCTCGGCGATCCCGTTCGGCATCAGCCCTCCACGCCCGGTGTCGCCGCCGCGGCGGGCACCATCCGGCCCAGGCGCCGCCCGCCGAACAGGTGCACGTGGAAGTGCGGCACCTCCTGCCCGCCCTCCGGCCCCATGTTGGTCAGCGCGCGGTAGCCGCGCGCCTCCAGCCCGAGGTCGCGCGCGACCTTGCCCACCACCCGCCAGAAGCCCGCGATCTCCGCGTCCGACGCCGATGCGCTGAAATCGGCCAGCGACACGTATCGCCCGCGCGGGATCACCAGCACATGCACCGGCGCCTGGGGGTTGATGTCGTGGAAGGCCAGGGCGTGCTCGTCCTCGTGCACCCGCTTGCTCGGGATCTCGCCGCGCAGGATGCGGGCGAAGATGTTGCCGTCGTCATAGGGCGGCAGGCCGGAAGGGCGACCGGAGGGCGAAGCGGACACGGCGGCTTCCTTACACGCTTGGGGCGCCTTTCCTGGGGCGCCGGCGCCCGCCGCGCAAGGCCTGCCGCCCGTTGCACCAGCCAGTGTGAACGGCCTTCGCTCAGTCCCGTGCGATCCGCCCGTCCAGCACCGGCGCCACCCGCCCCCGGGCCGCGATGTGGTCCGCGAGCACCTCCTCCAGCGGCGGCCCGTCGTCATAGGCCTCCAGCGCCGCGTCGCGCAGCACGCCGTAGCCGTCGCTGCCCGCGCGCATGAAGTTGTTGGTCACCACGCGGTAGGCGCGGTCGGGGTCCAGCGGGCCATCGGCCGTCCGCACCTCGCGCAGGCGCTGGCCGGGGGACGCGGCGGGGTCGAAGGTGAAGCGCAGCCCCGCCACCTGCGGAAAGCGCCCGCGCGGCACCGGCAGGCCGGACAGCCCGTTCTCCAGTGCCTCCCGCAGCGCGCCGCCGCGGATGGTCAGGGTGGCCAGGGTATTTCCGAAAGGCAGCACGGCCAGCACGTCGCCAAAGGTCAGCACTCCGCCGGGCAGCGAGGCACGCAGCCCGCCGCCGTTCAGCAGCGCGATCTCCGCGCCGGGGCTGCGGGCCAGCGCCGCCTCCGCGATCAGGCTGCCCAGGGCGCATTCCCCCTCCCGGCAGCCCGCATCGGGGAAGGGCCCGGCGGCGAGGCCCACCGGCTTGCGCCGAAGCTCGCCCAGCGGCCTGGCATACTCCGCCACGATGGCGGCCACCGCCGGATCTTCCGCCACGCCCGCCCCGATCGGCCGCACCGAGCCGCCATGGGCCGCCACCTGCCCGTCCGCCCCGAGGTCGAGGTCCATCCGCCCGAGATAGCGCCCGTGGCAGGCCACCGTCGCGATCCGCACGTCCCGCCCCTTGCCCGCGACCAGCAGCGGGCTCGGCCCCACCGCCCCCGCCAGCCCATTGGCCAGCAGCAGGTGCGAATGCCCGCCGATCACGGCGTCGATCCCCTCCACCTCCGCCGCCAGGTGCCGGTCCGCCGGCAGGCCGAGATGCGACAGCACCACCACCGTGCCCACCCCCTGCCGGCGCAGCGCGAAGGCGGCCCGGTCCGCGGCCTCCAGCGGATCGGTGAATCGCAGCCGCGGCCCGGGCGACGAGGAGCCCGCCGTGTCCGGCGTGGTCAGCCCCACCACCCCGATCCGCGCGCCGTCCGACTCCAGCACCGTGAAAGCCTGCACGCGGTCGCGCAGCAGCGGTTCCTCCGCCGTGTGGAGGTTGGCCGAGAGGAGCGGGAAGGGCACCGCCGCGGCGTAGCGCGCCAGGTTCTCCGGCCCGTTGTCGAACTCGTGGTTGCCGAGCGCCATGGCCATGGTGCCGACCGCCCGCTGCACCGCCGCCTCCGCGAGGCCCCGGTGGTGGGTGTAATAGAGGCTGCCCATGAACTGGTCGCCCGCATCCAGCAGGAAGGGCGCCCGGCCCTCGGCGCGGGCGGCGGCCATGGCTTCCCCGATGGCGCCCGCCAGCCTCGCCGCCCCGCCCGCGCAGGGGGCGTCCGCGCGGCAGACGCTGCCGCCCTCGGCCACGCCCTCGTGCTTGGAATGAAAGTCGTTCATGTGGATCAGCGCGATTCGCGCGCCCTCCGCCGCATGCGCGCGCCGCAGGGCCGGTGCCGCCAGCGGAAGCGCCGCCGCCGCGCGCAGCAGCCCGCGCCGCGAAAAACGGCGGGGCGGGAAAGGCGAGGCCGCTTCGTGCCGCATGGTTGCCCTTTTCACCGGAAAGACTGGGCCCGACGGGAGAGCCGCCGGCCGCATCGCGCGGCCTGCGGCCGAGGCCGGGTTGTGACGGTTTAGCGCCACTGCGCGGGAAACCGGAATGGCGCTTGCAGGACGCCGCAATGGCGCTTGCAGGCGGCGGCGGGCGGGTCCACAGGGCTTGCACCCCCCCGGGTTCCCTGGCCCCGCCGCGCACCGCCCCGATCGGGGGTGAGCGGCCCGCCCGCGCGCGGTTCGCGCGGAACCAGCGCGCCGCCTGCGAAACGGGCGGCGGCGCCCCGAGCGGGACAGCCATGCCGGTCTACCTGCCGATCGCCGAGATGTCGGTCGATGCCCTGGTGCTGCTGGGCATAGGCCTCGGCGTGGGCTGGCTGTCCGGCCTGTTCGGCGTCGGCGGCGGCTTCCTGCTGACGCCCCTGCTCATCCTGATCGGCATTCCAGCGCCGGTGGCCGTGGCCTCGGGCGCCAACCAGACACTCGGCGCCTCCGTCTCCGGCCTGATCGCGCAGTGGCGGCGCGGCAACGTGGATGCGCGCATGGGGGTCGTGCTGCTGGTGGCGGGCGTCGCGGGGTCCTCGGCGGGCACGCAGCTCTTCGTGCTGCTCAAGCGGCTCGGCCAGATCGACCTCGCCGTGTCGCTCTTCTACGTGGTGGTGCTGGGCACGGTGGGCGCGCTGATGGTGCGCGAAAGCCTGCGCGCCATTCTCCGCCGCCGCCGGGCCCTGCCGGCCCGCACCCACCAGCATTCCTGGCTGCATGGCCTGCCCTTCAAGATGCGGTTCCGCCAGTCGCGCCTCTACATCTCCGTCATCCCGCCGGCGCTGATCGGCTTTTTCATCGGCGTGCTCTCCTCCATCATGGGCGTGGGCGGCGGCTTCATGCTGGTGCCCGCGATGATCTACCTGCTGGGCATGCCGACCACGACCACCATCGGCACCTCCCTGTTCCAGGTCACCTTCGTCAGCGCCAACGTCACCCTGCTCCAGGCTCTCCAGACCGGCTCCGTGGACGTCGTGCTGACCCTGCTGCTGCTGACCGGCGGCGTGGCCGGGGCGCAGTTCGGCGCCGCCATGGGCACCAAGCTCCGGGGCGAGGAAACGCGGGCGCTGCTCGGGCTGCTCGTGCTCTCGGTCGCGGCCGGGCTGCTCTGGAGCCTGCTTGCCACCCCGGCCAACCTCTACCTCATGGGCCCGGCGACGTGACCCTGCTGTGCCGGGCGATGCTGGCCCTGCTTCTCCTGGGCGCCCACCCGGCCCTGGCCCAGCGGGAGCCCGCGCCACCCGCCGCGGCCCCCGCCGTGGCGGGCCCGGCGCTCGCGGCCGAGCTGGGCGAGCCCCGCATCGCCGTGGACACCAGCTTCGCCGGCGCCAACCTGCTGGTCTTCGGCGCGACCGAACGCCTGCTGGGCCCGGCCGGGGACAACGTGGTGATCCTCGGCCTCGGCCCCCCGCGGGACGTGGTGGTGCGCCGCCGGGTGCGCTGGCTCGGCATCTGGGTGAACGGCCCCTCCGCCCATTTCCGGGAGGTGCCGAACTATTACGCCGTGGCCGCCACCGCCCCCGTGGCCGGCCTGCTGGAGGAAGCCGCGCGGCGCGAGCGGCGGCTGGGCCTGGACATGCTGACCGCCCGCCTGCCCGGCCCGCGGGGGGCCGAGTTCCGCAACGCCCTGGTGGACCTCAAGCGCGGCTCGCGGCTCTGGAACGAGGAGGAAAGCCAGGTGGAGGTGTCCGGCGGACGCCTGTTCCACGCCCGCCTTCCGCTGCCCTCCACGATCGCGCCGGGCGACTACATCGTGCAGGTGCTGCTGGTGCGGGCGAACCGGATCGTGGCCCGGCAGGAGCTGCCCTTCCGGGTGGACCGGGTCGGCGCCACCGCCCGGATCGCCGACGTGGCGCGCAACCTGCCGCTGGTCTACGGCCTGGCCTGCATCGCGCTGGCCGCCTTCGCGGGCTGGCTGGGCAGCGTGATCTTCCGCCGCGGCTAGAACAGGTGCCGGCGGTCCGGGGTGCCAACACGCGCTATAGCCCATCCCCCCGCCGAGGAGGCATTCTAGGCCCCCGGCGCAAAGGGCGCCCGGTTTGCGTGAGGAGCCCCCATGCCGCAGGACCGCGTCTTCCTCGTCGTGGTGGACGACAGCCCGGAGCGCGCCGTGGCGCTGCGCTATGCCTGCCTGCGCGTGCGCAAGTCCGGCGGCCGCGTCGCCCTGCTGCGCGTGACCGAGCCCGTGGGCCTGCAGGAATGGGCGGGGATCGGCGCCCTGATGCAGGAGGAGCGCCGCCAGGAGGCCGAGCAGCTCCTCTCGGCGCTGGCGGCCCAGGTGCAGGAGATCACGGGCGGCCTTCCCATGATGCTGATCCGCGAGGGCGACCCGCTGGAGGAGGTGCTGGGCGCACTGGGGGAGGACCGGCGCATCTCGATCCTGGTGCTGGCCACGGCAACGGAGGGCGGCCCCGGCCCCCTGGTCTCGGCCCTGGCCGGACGCCATGCCGGGCGCCTGCGCTGCCCCATGACCATCGTGCCCGGCGGCATGGACGACGCGGAGCTGGACCGGGTGACCTGAGGCGACCCGGCGGCGCGTCCCACCCCTGCGCCGCGCAACGGTTGCGCCGGGCCCGGGCCTGCCCCACATCCGCGCAAGACGGCGGCACCCCGTGCCCGAAGCACCCGCCGCAAAAGGGACCCCCCGATGTTCATCGAAACCGAGGCGACGCCGAACCCCGCGACCCTCAAGTTCCTGCCCGGCCAGCCCGTGATGGGCGATCGCGGCACCGCCGACTTCATCTCCGCCGACACCGCCGCCCGCTCGCCTCTCGCGGCCCGGTTGTTCGAGCTGGACGGCGTGGCGCGCGTCTTCCTGGGCGGCGACTTCGTCACCGTCACCAAGACCGGCGCCACCGACTGGGCCGCGCTGCGCCCGCAGGTGCTGGGCGCCATCATGGAGCACGCCATGGCCGGCCGCCCCATCCTGGCCGGGGAAGAGGCCGAGGAGGAGGAGGACACCGACCCCGCCGATGCGGAGGTGGTGGCCCAGATCAAGGACCTGCTGGACACCCGCGTGCGCCCGGCCGTTGCCGGCGACGGCGGCGACATCGTGTTCCGCGGCTTCCGCGACGGCGTGGTGAAGCTGCGGATGCAGGGCGCCTGCTCCGGCTGCCCCTCCTCGCGCGCGACGCTCAAGCACGGGGTGGAGAACATGCTCCGCCACTACGTGCCCGAGGTGGTGGCGGTGGAGCAGGTGGAAGCCTGACAGCGCGCACCCGGGGCTGAGGCCCCGAGGCGTCGGGACCGGGCCGCGGGTTTCGCGCGCCCCTTCCCGGGGCAACCGGGCTGCCCGCCTGCGGGCGCCTGGTTGTTGAGGAAACGGGCGCGGCTTCATTCATTGGCCCGATGGCGGTAATGCCGCATCGCGTCTGGCCGTGCGGCGTGGCCGGAGGGATGATCCGCCCCAAGGAGAATCCCTCATGCCAGACACCAACCTTCCTCCCGACACGCGGCTGAGCGACGCCGCGCTGAACCGGATCTTCCGCCAGGCACGCACCGCGAACGCCTGGCAGGACCGTCCCGTGCCCGATGCGCTGCTGCGCGAGCTTTACGACCTCGTCTCGCTCGGTCCCACCAGCGCGAACCAGCTTCCCGGCCGCTTCGTCTTCGTCCGCACGCCCGAGGGGCGCGAGAAGCTGCTCGGCGCGGTCTCGGCCGGCAACCAGGACAAGACCCGCACCGCCCCGGTCACCGCGATCGTGGCCTATGACCCCGCCTTCTTCGAGCACCTGCCGCGGCTCTTCCCGCACGCCGATGCGAAGTCCTGGTTCACCGGCAAGCCCGAATTCGCCGAGCGCAGCGCGCTGGTGAACAGCACCCTCCAGGCGGCCTACCTCATTCTCGCCGCCCGATCGCTGGGCCTGGACGCGGGCCCCATGGGCGGCTTCGACGCGGCCAGGACCAATGAACTGTTCTTCGCCGAGAGCGGCTGGAAGGCCACCATGCTGATCAACCTCGGCTTCGGCGACCATTCCAAGACCTTCGGCCGCCTGCCCCGCCTGGCCTTCGACGAGGCCGCCGTCCTGGCCTGAGACACCCGCGTGGCTCCGCCATGGGCGCGGGGCCACGGCCCGCCCTGGGCAACCCCCGCCCAGCCCTCCCGTTCGACCACCCTGCATCGCAGGGACGCCCGCCATGTTCCGTTTGATCGTGATTGCCGCGCTCGCGGGAGGCATCGCCCTTCCGGTGCTGGCCCGCAGCCCCACGCCGGCCGAGCACGGCCAGATCGAGGCCGCGTTGCGCGGCGCCGGCTACGTCACCTGGGGCAGCATCGAGATTCCGCCCACCGGCGGCCGCATCGTGGTGGAGAACGCCCGGCGCGCCCAGGACGGCCCGGCGCGCTCCGTCTTGCTGGAGCCCGCGACCATGCGGGTCACGGAGGAGATGCCGGCGCGCTGAGCGCCGGCATCCGCTCACCTTTTCATGCCGCCACGCGGCCCGCCTGCGGATCCAGGCGGTAGCCGCCGCCCTCGGTCAGCAGCAGCGAGGCCGTCGCCGGATCCGGCTCGATCTTCTGGCGGAGGCGGTAGATGTGCGTCTCCAGCGTATGGGTCGTCACCGCGGCGTTGTAGCCCCAGACCTCGTTCAGCAGGATCTGCCGCCCCACGGGTCGGCCGCCGGCGCGGTAAAGGAACTTCAGGATCGCGCATTCCTTCTCGGTCAGCCGGATCCGGCGGTTCCGGCCGGTATCCTGGAGCATCTTGGCCGAGGGACGGAACGTATAAGGACCGATCACGAAGACCGCGTCCTCGGAGTTGTCGAAAACCCGGAGCTGGGCGCGGAGCCGCGCGATGAGTTCCATGATGCGGAACGGCTTGGCGATGTAGTCGTTGGCTCCCGAATCGAGGCCGCGGACGACATCGTGCTCCGCATCGGCGCCGGTCAGCATGATGATCGGCACCTTGATGCCGGTCCGCCGCAGCTCCGTGCAGAGATCGCGACCGTCGCCGTCGGGCAGGCCGATGTCGAGCAGCACGGCATCGAAGCGCGCCCCATCGGCCAGCAGGATCTGGCCTGCCTCAGCCATCGTTCCTGCCTCGCGCGGGTCGAACTCTCCATCCACCGCCAGCTGCTCGGCCAGGGTGGCGCGCAGCGCCTGGTCGTCATCCACGATCAGGATCGGACGTGGGTCCGACATGCACCCTCCCGTTAGAAACTTGATCCGTTCAAACCACCGAAGCGGCAATCCCGGAACTGTGAGGCTCGATATGGGGCTAAGCTGCCTCAACCGGCAAGGCTTAGCTCTCCTTTTCGTGGGTGTGTAGGCCGCGGAACACCATTGCGATGGCGATTGCCCCCTTTTGGCCACGTCCTCCATCCCATATTGGCACCGCGGCCAATACAGCGATGCGAGGCCGGATCGTTTGAGTGCCGGTTCCATCCGACAGAATGCGGGGAAACGGGGGGTTTGATGGGGAACGGCATGGCCGAGGCGACGGTAAGCGCCCTTCCGAACGGTGCTCCGGACGGGGCACCCGAGGGGATCGCCAGGAGGCTTGGCGGCTCTGCGGCGGTGGATCCGCGGGCGCTGGCGATGCGGGCCGTGCACCGCGTTGCCTCTGACCTCCGGCGCGGAACGCCCGTCCTGCTGGAGGGCGGCGGCGAATCGCTGGTCCTCGCGGCGGCCGAAACCGTGGGCGCCCGCGGCCTTTCGGAGCTTTCGGCCGCGGCCACCGGCCCGGCCGTGCTGCTGATCTCCGCCACGCGCGCGGCCGCCCTGCTGTCCCGCCCGGTGCCCGCCACCTCCACGGCGGCGGGCCCGGCGCCCGAGGACGTGCCCGTCTCCCTCCGGCTCTCCCCCAGCCTCCTCGCCCCCGATTCGCTCCGCCGCCTCGCCGACCCGGCGGCCGAGCAACTGCTGCCCGAGGCGCCGCAGATCGTCCCCTCTCTCGGCTTCTCCCAGGCGCTGTCGCCCGCGGCCATCGCCCTGGCCAAGATCGCACGCCTCCTGCCCGCCCTGGTCGCGGCCCCGGCCTCAACCCCCCTGCTTTCGGCAGGCGGTGCCGCGCGGCACGGCCTGCTCACGGTTTCGGTGGCCGAGGTGCTGGCCTATCCCCTTTCGGCCGCCACCAGCCTGGTGCGGGTGGCCGAGGCACGGGTGCCGCTCGAGGACGCGCCGGAGGCCCGCATCACCGCCTTCCGCGCGGCCGATGGCGGGATCGAGCACCTGGCGATCCTGGTCGGGCAGCCCGAGCGCGCCGGGGCGGTCGCCCCCCTCTGCCGCATCCACTCCGAATGCTTCACGGGCGACCTGCTGGGCTCGCTCCGCTGCGACTGCGGCCCGCAGCTCCGCGGCG
Source organism: Muricoccus vinaceus (assembly GCF_042433125.1). Taxonomy (NCBI): domain Bacteria; kingdom Pseudomonadati; phylum Pseudomonadota; class Alphaproteobacteria; order Acetobacterales; family Roseomonadaceae; genus Muricoccus; species Muricoccus vinaceus. The sequence goes on from NZ_JBHLVZ010000060.1 coordinate 23,418, forward strand.
CCATCGCCCGCATGGCGGCGGAGGAAAGCGGCGGGGTGCTGCTCTACCTCGCCCAGGAGGGACGGGGCATTGGGCTGGTGAACAAGCTCCGCGCCTACACGCTGCAGGATGCCGGGCTGGACACGCTGGATGCCAACCGGGCCCTGGGCTACGGCGCCGACGAGCGCGACTTCCGCGTGGCCGCCACCATGCTGGAGGCCCTGGGCATCCCCCGCGTGCGGGTGCTGACCAACAACCCGGACAAGCTGGCGGGCCTCGCCGCCTGTGGAATCGGGGTCGCCGGCCGGGTGTCGCACCTCTTCGCCGCCAACGGCGTGAACGACGGCTACCTGGCCACCAAGAAGGCCCGCTTCGGCCACCTGATGGGGTGAGGCACGCCCAGGCCCGGGCGGCACGCCGCTTGCGCGGCGCGCCCGGCCCGGACGGCAGGAGCGGCGGCATGAGCACCCTTGTTCCCAACACCACGAGCCCCGAGGGATGGGGCATGTTCGCCGGCCGTGTGTACGGCGGCACCCGTCCCGCCATGGATGGCGGCCCGCCCCTGACCGGGGACGAATCGGCGCCGATGCCGGTGGAGGCGTCCTTCGACGACCTGCTGGAATCGCTGAACCCCCTGCAGCACTTGCCGGGGGTGGGCACAATCTACCGGGAGGCGACCGGACGTGCCGCCCCCATCGCCGCCCGCATCCTGGTGGGCACGGCCATCAGCGGGCCGCTCGGCTTCCTGGGCGGGGTCGCCTCCGCCATGATCGAGGTCTCGGGCTTCGTGGACACGCTGCGGGCCATCGCCAACGGGCGCGACCAGCCCACCGCCTTTCTCGCCTGGGGCCAGACGGCCGACCCGGACACCCTGGCCCGCGGCCGACTGGCTTATGAGCAGCAGATGCGCGGCAACATGGCCTGAGCGGGCAGGGCCCTTGCGCCCGGCCCCGCCCGCCGCCACGAATCCGCCATGACCATCGCCTGGCTCGACGGCACCCACCTGATCCTGCAGCGCGATCGCTGGCGCTGCGCCATCGGCCGCGGCGGCATCCGCGCCGACAAGCAGGAGGGGGACGGCGCGACGCCGCGGGCCATGCTGCCGCTGCGCCGCGTGCTCTACCGCGCCGACCGCCTGCCCCCGCCCCGCTGCGCCGTGCCGGTGGAGCCCCTCTCCCCCTCCGACGGCTGGTGCGACGACCCGGCGGACGCCGCCTACAACCGCCCGGTTTCCCTGCCCTTCGCCGCCAGCCATGAGGAGCTTTGGCGGGCCGATCCGGTCTACGACATCATCGGGGTGCTCGGCTGGAACGACGCCCCGGTGGTGCGCGGCCGGGGCAGCGCGATCTTCCTGCACCTGGCCCGCCCGGACTACGCGCCCACCGAGGGCTGCGTCGCCCTCGCCCTGCCCGACCTGAGGGCCGCGCTGTCCGCAGGCCTCACGGGGATCGAAGTGGCCTGAGCCTCCGCGATTCGCGCGTGATTCGTATCGAATCCGGTTCTATCCTGGCGGCCATGTCCCGCCTCGGCCTGCTCCTCCTGCCCCTCCTTCTCGCCGCCTGCGGGACGCTCAACATGGGCGAGACCGGACGGGACGTGGAGAACGTGCTGCGCGCCAGCGTCCTCCTGCCGCCCCGCCAGGAAGGGCTGGCTCCCCGGCGCCGCCCGCTTCCCCCCGGGACCATCCCGGAGGTGGAGGTGGAGGTGACGGACGGCCCGACCCTGCTCGTGAGCTACGGCCGCCAGCGCAAGGTGATGACCATGATCCAGGGCACGGGCGAGCAGCGCATGTGGCGCTCGGACGACGGCACGGTGATCGCGACCGACGGCGCGCGGGTGGTGGCGACCGCGGGCACCGAGACCAGCCTCGCCGCCACGCGCTTCGACAGCCCGGACCCGCTGGACGACGTGACCACCCTGGTGGAGCACCCCGCCACCGCCCGCCGCGTGGTGGACCTCGTCCCCGCCGCGCGCGACGTGGACCGCATGCGCTTCGGCGTCGCGCTCGAGTGCCGCCTGCGGGCGACCCGGGTGGAGGAGGGGCTTTACGTGGAGGAGCGCTGCGGCGGCGGTGCCCGCTTCGTCAACCGCTACTGGGCGGATGGGGAGACCGGGGCCGTGTGGCGCTCGGAGCAGTGGGTGGGCATGGACAGCCGCCCCATGCTCATCGAGGTGGTCAGCCCGCCTTCCAACTGAGCCCGGCACGCCGCACCCGGCGCGCCACATAGAACAGCCAGAGAAGCTGCACGAGCAGCGCGGGCACCACCACCAGTGGCTTGGCCCAGGGCGCCAGCCCCGGGAAGGCCAGGGCGAGCCCGGCCTGGAACAGCACGAAGGCGCCGTGCACCGCGGCCACCCAGCGCACGGGCATGCCGCTGCGTGCGGCCATCTGGTAGAGGTGCGTGCGGTGCGGCGTGCTCGTCCGCTCCCCCATCGCGATGCGGCGCAGCAGGGTGAAGCCGGTGTCGAACAGGTGCGCGAAGAGCAGCAGCGGCACGATGAGGAAGGAGATCTGCGCCGTGTCGAAGCGCGCGCAGGCCACCGCCAGCACCGCCAGGATGAAGCCCAGGAACTGGCTGCCCACGTCGCCCATGAAGATCCGCGCGGGGTGCAGGTTGTAGGGCAGGTAGCCGGCCAGCCCCGCCGTCAGGAACAGCGAGGCCGCGTAGACGAACCAGGCCTCCTGCTCCGCCGCGATCAGGCAGAGCGCGGCGCAGGCCACCAGCAGCGAGCCGCCCACCAGCCCGTCCATTCCGTCCATGAAGTTCACGGCGTTGGTGCAGCCGACGATCCAGAACAGCGTCAGCAACGGGCCCCAGATGCCAAGCTCCACCACGCCGATCCAGGGAAGGGCGAGGCGCGTCACGACCAGCCCGCTGGCCATGGCCACCATCGCCGCCCCTGCCTGCGCCGCGAGCTTCACGACGAAGCGGAAGTCCCGGATGTCGTCGGCCAGGGCGACGCCGGCGATGGCCAGCGCGGCCAGGATGGTGCCGATGAACTCCGGCTCCGCGATGCGCGCGAAGCGGGCCGTGCCGTAGAGCACCACCATTCCCGCCACGAAGGCCGCGACGATGCCGAGCCCCCCGCCCTTGGGCGTGGGCACGGTATGCGCGGTGGCCAGGCGCCGGGCCGGGTCGTCCAGCATGGGATAGGCGATCATCAGCCGGACCACCCCGGCCGAGAGCAGCACGAGCAGGGCGGCGAAGCCCAGATGCGGCAGGAAGGCTTCGGCGTGCATCAGGGCGAGATCCGCGCCGGTTCCAGGCTGGCGTAAACGTCGCCGCTGTTGGCCGCGTGCGGCAGCGCCTCGATCCAGGCGCGCATCGCCGCCGCGTCCACGGGGGCGGGAAGGGCGAACGCCATGCCTTCGCCAAGCGCCGCGTTGAAGCGATAGGGGCCGAGGGAAGCCAGCCGCGCCAGGCATTCCCCGGCCACCTCGCGCTGGATGGTGGTGAACTCGAACGACACCGTGCGCGGCGCAAAGGACAGCCCGGCCAGCGCCTCCGCCTCGAAGCCTTCCACGTCCAGCTTGATGAAGTCGGGCGCGCCATGCGCGGCGGCCAGGGCATCGAGGGTGGTGACGGGGCGCGCGATGGCGCGGTCCCATTCCTGCCCCTCCCAGCCGGCGGCACCATCCGCCGCGGCCACGAAGGCGCCGGAGGCGGTGGCGACGGTGGGGTTGCGCGTGTTCAGCCGCAGCACCGCCTCCCCCGGCGCGGCGCCGACCAGCGCGGGCACCAGCGCCACGCCGGGGTCGCGGCCGAAGCCGCGGCGCAGCACGCGCATCAGGGCCGGCTGCGGCTCCACCGCCACCGCCCGGGCGCCCAGGCGCCGGAAGCTGGCCGCACGGTCGCCCACATGCGCGCCGACGTCGAAGCCGAGCTCGCCCGCACGGAGGAAGCGGCACAGGAAGCCGTCCAGCGCCTCCGCGCGGCCGAGGGCGAAATAGGTTTCAACGGACCGCCGGATGGCGCTGCGCGGCCTCACGCCGCGAACAGCAGGGCGCAACCCGCCGCCTCCGAGGCCGGGACCATGACGCCTCCCGGCACCTCCAGGTGCACCGCGCCCGACAGCGCGCGCCGCGTGGCGTCGAGGTCGGAAACCCCCAGCACCACGCCCGCCACCGCCGGCAGGGCAGGGGCCTGCAGCCCCGGCAGCAGCGCCGCGGCCTCATCCGGCCCCAGCACGCGCACCCGCGCCCCGTCCGGCAGGGGCAGGGCGAAGCCGCCGGCCGGGTCCGGCTCCAGCGGCAGCCCGGCCAGGCGGGACAGGCGCGCGGCGCTTTCCGCCGGGCGGTCCGAGACAAGGATGGCCGCGCGAAGCTCCCTGGCGCCGTTGGGATGGTCCAGCCACGCCTCCCGCCAGATCAGCTCGGGGGTCAGGTGCCGCACGAGCTGCACGCGCCCCTCGGGCGCATCCGGCAGGGGCAGGCGCTCGAACCGCGCGACGGCGCCGCCGGGCTCCACCGGGCGCGACAGCGGCGCGATGCCCGGAACGTCCAGCCCCGCCCGCCGCAGCCGCGCGAGGTTGGCCTGCGGCTCGTCCATGCCCAGTGCCAGGATATGCGCGCCCGCGAAGCGGTCCAGCATCGCGCCCAGCCCGTTGTCGGGCAGCGCGGGATCGACGATCGCCAGCAGCTCGAGGTAGCCGCGCCGCAGCATGGCGCATCGGTTGGCCGTGCCCAGCTTTCCCTGGGCGCCCGACTGCTGCGCCACCGGCGTCAGCGCGAAGCCCAGCCGCTCATGGGCATCCCACAGCGCCGCCGCATCGCGCGAGCAGACGCCGACATGGTCCAGTCCGCTCGCGGTCCGCATCAGGCCGGCGGCCCGGCCTCGTAATGCGGCAGCAGCCACGCCTCGGGCTCGGCCGCCGCCTCGTCGTACCAGCGGGACACCAGGGGATGCGCCCGCACGGCCTGCACATAGGCCTTGCCGCGCGCCGACAGCGCCGGGGCGTAGGTGATCAGCCGCGTCACCACGGGCGCGTACATGGCGTCCGCCACCCCCATGGCCGTGCCGTGCAGGAAGGGCCCGCCGCTGGCATCCAGGCACTGCGCCCACACCGTCTCGATCCGCGCCACGTCGGCCAGCGCGTCCGGCGTGCCGCCGCGGCCCGGGAACTCCCGCCCCAGGTTCATCGGCATGGCCATCCGCAGGCCCCGGAAGCCCGCGTGCATCTCGGAGGCCGCGCTGCGCAGCAGGGCCCGCAGCACGCGGTCCTCCGGCCAGAGGGCGGGCGCGAACTCGGCGCAGTATTCCAGGATCGCCAGGCTCTCCCACACCCGGGCGCCGCGGTGCTCGAGGTAGGGCACCAGCCCCGTGGGCGTCGCCGCCTTGATCGCCGCGGTGGTACCGCCCCCGGTCAGGGGGATCAGCACCTCCTCCACCTCCAGCCCCGCCAGATGCACCGCCAGCCAGCCGCGCAGCGACCAGGAGGAATAGCGCTTGGTGCCGATGAAGAGCTTTCCCTCAGCCATGCGCCGGCACCCCCTTGGAGGTGGAGTACTCGAAGTGCAGCGCCTCCCCCGGATGCACGCGCGGATGGATGGCGTGCGCGGCCATGGCCGCCTCCGAGAAGCCCTGCAGGATGAGCTTCAGCTTGCCCGGATAGGTCGCGACGTCGCCGATGGCATAGATGCCGGGCCGCGAGGTCTCGCAGGTGGAGGGCTCCACCCGGATGTGGCTGCGGTCCATCCCCAGCCCCCATTCGGCGATGGGGCCGAGCTCCATGGACAGCCCGAAGAAGGCGAGCAGGTGGTCCGCCTCCACGTCGCGCTCCTCGCCCTTCAGGGTGGAAAGCGTCACATGGGTCAGCGTCTCGCCGTCGCCCTTCAGCCCGTGCAACTGGTAGGGGATGGCCATCTCCACCTCGCCCCGCGCCGCGGCGGCGTCGAGCTGGGCCGCGGTCTCGGGCGCGGCGCGGAACTTGGGGCGGCGGTGAACCACCGTCACCTTGCGCGCAATCTCCTTCAGCGAGAGCGCCCAGTCCACGGCGGAATCGCCGCCGCCCGCGATCACCACGCGCTTGCCCCGGAAGTCCTCCCGGCGGGAAACCATGTAGCGCACGGCGCCCGCGCGCTCGTAGCCGGGAAGGTCCTCCAGCGGCGGACGGTTGGGCCCGAAGGCGCCGGCGCCGGCGGCCAGCACCACCGCCCTCGCGCGCACGCTGTCGCCCTCGCTGGTGCCCAGCGTGAAGTGCCCGTCCTCCTCCAGCAGCCGCTCCACGCGGCGCCCGAGCAGGTAGAGGGGCGTGAAAGGCTGTGCCTGGGTTTCCAGTTCCCGGATCAGGTCACCGCCGGCAATGCGGGGATGGGCGGGAATGTCGAAGATCGGTTTCTCGGGGTAGAGCGCCGAGCACTGGCCGCCGAGGGCTTCCAGCGCGTCGATCACCACGCATTTCATCCGCAGCATCCCGCACTCGAACACGGCGAAAAGGCCTGCGGGGCCGGCGCCGATGATGGCGACGTCCGTCTCGATATGCGCGGTCATGGTGATGGCGCGTCCCCGTCAATGAGGTGAGGGGAGGCGTGATACAGCGGGCGGGAAAGGGGGGGAAGGCGGCCCGCCGGAGATGCCGGGAACGGGAGGGGTGCCCCCGCCCCCGGCGCCGGGCCTCAGTTCGGGCGCACGCGGTCGATGGCGCGGTCCAGGGCGCGGCCGGTGGACTCCACGGGGCCGCTCGGCGGATCGATGGTGTCGCGTGCCCGCTCGCCGAAGGTGCGGTTGCCGCCGGTGCAGGCGGCGAGGGTCGCGAGCAGCAGCGCGGGCAGCAGGGCGGCACGGATCAGGCGCATCGGGGAAAATCCTTCAATGGTGACAGGGCAGCGATGCGCCCCTAACCGGCCGGCGCCGCGCCGGTTTCCATCCCGCTTGCCCCACCGGTGGCAGCGGGGGCAGATTGGCCCCCGCCCATGACCGCCCCGCTCACCCTCACCCTGCCCGACGAGGCGGCGACCGCCGCGCTCGCCGCCCGCGCGGCGCGCCTCGCCCGGGCGGGGGACGCGATCCTGCTGGACGGCCCGCTGGGCGCCGGGAAATCCGCCTTCGCCCGCGCCTTCCTGCGCGCCGCCAGCGGCGATCCCGCGCTCGAGGTGCCGTCCCCCACCTTCACCCTGGTCCAGTCCTACGACCTGCCGCAGGGGGCGGCGCACCACATGGACCTGTACCGCCTGGACGGTCCCGCGGGCCTTCCCGAACTTGGCTGGGAGGAAGCGCGGGAAGGCATCGTCCTCGTGGAGTGGCCGGACCGCCTCGGTCCCTACGCCCCCGCCGACGCCCTCCGCATCACCCTGGCCCCCGCCGAAGCCGAGAACGCCCGCCGCGCCACCCTGGCCGGCTGGGACGCCCCGCGCCTGGAAGCCCTCGCCGCCGCATGAGCCCCGACTCCTTTCTCGCCACCCACGGCTTCGCCGCAGCCCGCCGGGCGCCCCTGCCGGGCGATGCGGGCCACCGCCGCTACCTGCGCCTGACCGGCGGCCCGCGCCCGGCCATCCTGATGGACGGCTCCGCCGCCGCCGCCGTGGGCCTGCCCTCCGCCGAGGCCGACCTGCGCGCCTTCATGGCCATCGCCGCCCACCTGCGCGGCACCGGCCTTTCCGCCCCCGAGGTCCTGGCCGCCGACCCGCCCGCCGGGTTGATGCTGCTGGAGGACCTGGGCGAGCCCACCCACGCCTCCCTGCTGGACGCGGGCGCGGACCCTCTGCCGCTCTACACGGCCGCCGCCGAAACGCTCGCCGCCCTGCACGCCGCCCCGCCGCCCCCGGGCCTGCCCCTCTGGGAAGGCGAGACCATGGCCCGCGCCGCCGCCGCCACCTTCCTGGACTGGTGGTGGCCCGCGGCACTGGGCACCGATCCCGCCCCCGCGCAGCGCGACGCCTTCCGGGCCGCCATCCGCGCCATGCTCGCCCCCTTCGAAGGAGCGGGGGCCTTCGTCCACCGCGACTACTTCCCCGCCAACCTGCTTCCCTTGCCGGATCGCGCCGGGCCGGCCTCCGTCGGCATCATCGACTTCCAGGACGCAGGCCTCGGCCACCCCGCCTATGACCTGGTGAGCCTGCTGCAGGATGCCCGGCGCGACGTGCCCGGGACCATTCGCCAGGCCGCCACCGCCCGCTACCTCGCGGCCCGCCCGGGCATCGACCGCGCCGCCTTCGTCGCCGCCACCGCCGCCATGGCCGCCCAGCGCCACCTGCGCGTCGCCGCCCTCTGGGTGCGGCTGGACCGGCGCGACGGGAAGCCGCACTACCTGGCCCATGGGCCGCGTTGCTGGCGCCTGCTGGACGAGGCCCTCGCCCACCCCGCCACCGCGCCGCTGGCCGCCTTTCTCGACGAACACGTGCCGCGCCACCTGCGTGCCAACCCACGGATGGAATCCGCCGCATGATCACCCTGAGCAAAGGCATGGTCCTCGCGGCCGGGCTGGGCACGCGGATGAGCCCGCTGACCGAGGCCGTGCCCAAGCCCCTGCTGGCGCTGCGCGGCCGCTCGCTGCTCGACCACGCGCTGGACCGGCTGGGCGATGCCGGGATCGGGGAGGCGGTGGTGAACGCCTACCACCTCGCCCCCCAGGTCGTCGCCGCCTGCGAGGCCCGGCGCAGCCCCCGCTGCACCGTGCTGGTGGAGGACACGCTGCTGGAAACCGGCGGCGGCATCCGCAACGCCCTGCCGCATCTGGGCGATGCCCCCTTCGCCGTGGTGAACGGCGACGCCTACTGGCTGGACGGCCCCACCCCCGCCCTGCTGCGCCTCGCCGCCGCCTTCGACGAGGCGCGCATGGACGCCCTGCTGCTGATGGTCCGTGCCGCCCAGGTGGAGGGGGAGGTGGGACTCGGTGACTTCCTGCTCGACCCGCTCGGCCGCCTGCGCCGCCCCAGGGAGCGGGAGGTGGCGCCCTATCTCTATGCCGGCGTGCAGATCATCCACCCCCGCCTGCTGGATGGCACGTCGCCCGGGCGCTTCGGCCTGATGGGCCCCTGGATGCGCGCCATCGAGGCCGGGCGCCTCTACGGACTCGTGCATGACGGCGCCTGGTTCCACCTTTCCACGCCGCCGGATCTGCAACGGGCCGAAGAAGCGCTGGACAAGGGACTGGTGAACCTGTTCTAGCGCTGTTCTTCCGTCGGGGGAGGGGAATCGCGCGGTGAGGCTCTACGAGATTCCCGCCCACCGCCCCTTCCTGGACGACCTCGCCCACGGCGTCCTCGCCATGGTCGAGGGCCAGGACGACCCGGCGGCGCTGGCGCGCACCACCATCCTGCTGCCCACCCGCCGCGCCGCGCGGAGCTTGCGCGAGTCCTTCCTCCGCGCCTCCGGCAGGCAGGCGCTGCTGTTGCCGCGGCTGCGGGCGCTCGCGGGCCTTTCCACCGAGGACGCGGAGGAGCTTTCCCTCCCCACGCTGCTGGACGAGCCGCCCGCGGTGGATGCCGCCCGCCGCCTGGCCGTGCTGACCGAGGTGGTGATGAAGCTGCCGCCGCATCTCGGCGGCCCCGGCAACCCAGACCAGGCCTGGCGGCTGGCCCTCGAACTCGCGAAGCTGCTGGACGAGATGGCGCTGGAGGGCTGCGACCCCGCGGGCATCCCGGACCTCGTCACCGGCGACCTGGCCACCCACTGGAAGATCACCCACGAGTTCCTGGGCGCCGCCATCAACTACTGGAACGCCTGGCTGGCCGAGCAGGGGCTCTCCGACATCGGCGCCCGCCGCGTCGCCTCGCTGCGCGCCCAGGCCCGCGCCTGGGCCGAGAACCCACCGCGCGACCCGGTCATCGCCGCCGGCATCGGCATCGGCGGCACCATCCCCGCCGCCACGGACCTGCTGCGCCAGATCGCCCGCATGGAGAAGGGCGCCGTGGTGCTGCACGGCGCCGGCGAGGAGCTGTCGCCCGAGCTCTGGGAGGTGCTGCGCGGCGCCCACAGCCACCCGCTGAACGGCACCGCCCGCCTGCTGCGCGGGCTGGATGCCACGGTGGCGGACCTCCGCCCCTGGCCGTCGCGCGCCCCCGACGCCCCCGCGCCCAACGAGGCCCGTGCCGCCCTTCTCGCCCGCGCGCTGCGGCCGGAGGAGGGGATCGCCTGCTGGCAGGAGAAGGAACCCGAGCGCTGGCGCCCGGCGCTGGCGGGGCTGGACCTGCTGACCGCCCCCGACGAGGCCGGCGAAGCCGCGGCCATCGCGCTGCTGCTGCGCGAGGCCCTGGAAACCCCCGGCGCCCGCGCGGCGCTCGTGACCCCCGACCGCGACCTCGCCCGCCGCGTCTCGGTGGAGCTGCTGCGCCACGGCATCCTGGCCGATGATTCGGCCGGCCAGCCGCTGGGGATGACGCCCGCCGGCGCCTTCCTGCGGCTGATCGGCCGCATGGTGGAGGAAGGCTTCGCCCCCGTGGCGCTGCTGTCCTGCCTCAAGCATCCGCTCTGCGCGGGCGGCATGTCGCGCCAGGACTGGATGCTGGCCGTGCGGGAGCTGGAGGTGCGCGTGCTGCGCGGCCCCCGCCCGGGCGCGGGCCTGGCGGGGCTGCGGGCCGCCGCCGAGGGCGCGCTGGCCGAACCGGCGCGCCCGGAAACCGAGGGCCAGCGCGCGCGCCGCCTGGAGCGTCGCGCCCGCATCCGCGCCATGCTGGACGCGCTGGAGGCCGCGCTCGGCAACTTCCGCGCACTGGACCGCGCCGTGCGCCCGCCGGCCGACCTCCTGGCGGACCATCTGGCCGCCGCCGAGGCCCTGGCCTCCACCGACGACCGCCCCGGCGGGCTGCGCCTTTACTCCGGCGAGGAGGGCGAGCCGCTGGCCGTCCACCTCGCGGGGCTGGAGCCCGCCATGCGCGCCATGCCGCCGCTGGAGGCCGCCGCCTGGCCCGCATTGTTCGACGCGCTCCTGGAAGGCCCGCTCGCGCCGGGCGTGCGCACCATGCGGGGGCGGAAGGGCGGCTCGCACCCGCGCGTGCAGATCCTCGGCCTGCTGGAAGCGCGGCTGCAATCCTTCGACCGCGTCGTGCTCGGCGCGCTGGAGGAAAGCATCTGGCCCATCGCGACGGACCCCGGCGCCTGGATGAGCCGCCCGATGCGCACCACCTTCGGCCTGCCCGCGCCCGAGGCCCGCATCGGCCGCGTTTGCGCGGACTTCCTGCTTTCCGCCCTTTCGGCCCCGCGCGCGACCCTGTCCCGCGCCCGCAAGCGCGGCGGCTCCCCCACCGTTCCCGCGCGCTGGCTGACCCGGCTCGAAACCTTCCTGAACGGGCAGGGGCTGGGCGGGCTCGAAACCTCGCCCGCGAACGGCTGGGCCGGGCTGCTGGACATGCCCGAGGCCGCGCGCCCCTGCGCCCGCCCCGCGCCCGCGCCCCCGGCGGCGCTGCGCCCGCGCAAGATCGGCGTGACGGATGTCTGGCTGCTGAAGTCCGATCCCTATGCCTGGTACGCCAAGCGCATGCTGGGGCTGCGCCGCCTCGATGACCTCGACGCCGAGGCGGACGCCGCCGAGTACGGCAACATCGTCCACCACATGGTGTCGCACTGGCTCACGCTCTGCGATGGCGACCCGCATTGCGTGAAGGCCGTGGAACACTTCGCCGCCGCCACCGAGCATGCGCTGGCCGAGTTCGCCCCGCGTCCGGGGCTCGTCGCCTACTGGCGCCCGCGCCTGTCGCGCATCGCGGAATTCGTGCTCGACACCGAACGCGGGCGCGGCAACGTCGCGCAGCGCCATGCCGAGATCACCGGCGGCATCGACCTGCCCTGCGGCGTGCGGCTGGAAGGCCGCGCGGACCGCGTGGACGTGCTGCGCGACGGCCGCCTCGTGCTGATCGACCTCAAGACCGGCGCGCCGCCCACCAGCACCGAGATGACCGACGGCCGCGCGCCCCAGATGCCGCTGGAGGCCGCCATCGCCGCCCGCGGCGGCTTCGACGGCATCCCCGCCGGCGAGGTCGAGGCGCTGGAGCACTGGCACGTCTCGGGCGGCTTCGAGGCCGGCACCGTCGCGCCCTTCCGCCCCAAGGGCATCACCCTGCCCGAGGTGAGCGAGGAGGCCTTCGAGGCGCTGAACACCCTGGCGGAGGACTTCCTGCTGGGCGACCGCCCCTTCCTGGCCCGCCCGCACCCCGCGCGGACGCCCAAGGGCGATGAATACGACCACCTGTCGCGCTACGACGAATGGGGCGGCGCGAGCGAGGGCGATGCTGCGTGAACGAAGCCTTCTCCGCCCGCCAGCGCGCCTATATCTCGCAGCAGACCGCCTCCGATCCCCGCATCTCCGCCTGGGTGGGCGCCTCCGCCGGCTCGGGCAAGACCAAGGTGCTGACCGACCGCGTGCTGCGCCTCCTCCTGCGGGAGGACACGCAGCCCGGCCGCATCCTCTGCCTCACCTTCACCAAGGCGGCGGCGGCGGAGATGGCGACCCGCCTCGCGCTGCGCCTCGGGCGGTGGTCCATGATGGCCGAGCCCGAGCTTCGCGCGGCGCTGGAGGAGCTGACGGGCCAGGCGCCGCTGCGATCCGAGATCGAGACCGCCCGCCGCCTGTTCTGCCGCGTGCTGGAGCAGCCCGGCGGGATGCGGATCGCGACCATCCACGCCTTCTGCCAGTCCCTGCTCCGCTCCTTCCCCTTGGAAGCCCGCCTGCCCCCCGCCTTCACCCTGCTGGAGGAAGCGGACAGCGCCACGCTTCTGGCAGAAGCGCGCGAGGCCGCGCTGGCCGGCGCCTTCATCCCCGAGGAAGCCCTCGCGGGCCTCGCGAAGCTGGTTTCCGCCGACAGCCTGGCCAAGTCGCTGCGCGAACTGGTCGGCAAGCGCGAGCGGCTGCGCCCGCTGCTGGACTGCGCGGGCGGCCACGCCGCCGTGCTGCGCGAATGCCTGGAGATCCCCGACGGCGAAACCGAGGACACGCTGCCCGCCCAGCTCGTCAGCCCGCCGGACTCCTTCCGCAACGCGCTCGAAACCCTGCTGCAGCACAAGAACAAGGTCCCGCGCGAGGCCGCCGCCACGCTGCTCGACATCCTCTCGGACCCCGAGGAGCGGCGCGCCACGCGCTGGCAGGCCTGGCAGGACGCGCTGTTCACCCAGAAGGGGGAACCGCGCTCCGCCCTGGTGAAGGAAAGCGCGCTGGCCGCCGAGATCGCGCGGGTGGAGCGCATCCTCGTCCGCTGGAACGCCCATCGCCTGATGGGCGCGACCGGCGCCCTTCTATCCGCCGCGCGCCCCGTGCTCGCCGATTACCGCGCCCGCAAGGAGCGCCGCGGCGCGCTGGACTTCGATGACCTGATCCACCGCGCACAGGCCCTGCTGCGCGATCCCGGCTCCGCATGGGTGCTGTTCAAGCTCGACGGTGGCCTCGATCACCTGCTGCTGGACGAGGCGCAGGACACCAACCCCGCGCAATGGGGCATCGCCCAGGCCCTGGCGCAGGAGTTCTTCGCCGGCACCGGCACGCGCGAGGCCGGCGAGCGCACCCTCTTCGTGGTGGGCGACGAGAAGCAGAGCATCTTCGGCTTCCAGGGCGCCGATGCCCGCGGCTTCGCCGAATGGGAAACGCGCTTCGACCATCAGGTGACGCGCGGCGGCGCGGTGTTCGAGCGCGTGCCGCTCACCGTGTCCTTCCGCTCCTGCGCGCCCGTGCTTTCCCTGGTGGACCATGTCTTCGCGGATGGCGACGCGCGCCGCGGCGTGGTGCGCGACGGCGCGACGCTGGAGCATTCCGCCGACCGCGCGGGCCATGCCGGGCGGGTGGAGATCTGGCCGCTGCTGGAGCGCGCCGGCGCCGACGCGCCCGAGCCCTGGGTGGTGCCGCGCGAACCCCTCTCGGCCCATGATTCGGAAGCCCTGCTGGCCGAGGCCATCGCCGCGCGCATCGCGGGCATGATCGCGCGCGAGACCCTGCCCGCGCGCGGCGACCGCCCGATCCGCCCGGGCGACGTCATGGTGCTGGTGCGCCGCCGCACGCGGCTGATCGAGCTGCTGGTGCGCGGGCTCAAGCAGCGCGGCATCCCCGTGGGCGGGGTGGACCGCATGGTGCTGGTGGAGCAGCTCGCGGTGCGCGACATGCTGGCCCTGCTCGACACGCTGCTGCTGCCCGAGGACGACCTGGCGCTGGCCTCCCTGCTGCGGTCCCCGCTGGTGGGCCTGTCGGAGGAGGATCTCTTTCGCCTCGCCCACGGACGGGACGGCCTCGCGCTCTGGCACGTCTTCATCAAGCACCGCGGCGAGAACACGCCGCTCGGCGAGGCCGCCACCTGGATCGCCGACCTGGCCGACCGCGCCGACCGCGTCACGCCCCACGCGCTGATGAGCGAGGTGCTGGGCGAGCACGCCCGCCGCGCCCGCCTGCTGGAGCGCCTGGGCGCCGAGGCCGCGGAGGCGCTGGACGAGCTTCTCTCGGCGGCGCTGCGCCACGAGAACCGCTACGCCCCCTCGCTCCAGGGCTTCGTGCAGTGGCTGCGCCGCGGCGGTGCCGAGGTGAAGCGCGAGATGGAGAACGCCGCCGACGCCGTGCGCATCATGACCGCGCACGGATCGAAGGGCCTGCAGGCGCCCATCGTCATCATCCCCGACATCGGCCGCGGCGGCGGGCGGGATACGCTGCTCTGGGCCGGAGGAGGAGAAGGCGCCAACACGCCGGAGATCCCCCTCTGGGCCCCGCGAAAGGAGTTCCAGGCGGAGCCCTGGGCCAATGCGCGCAATGCCCGCGCCGCCGCCGACGCGGAGGAGGAGAACCGCCTTCTCTACGTGGCCCTGACCCGCGCGGAGGACCGGCTGCTGGTCTGCGGCCTGGCGCCGGCCCGCGCGCCCGCGCATCCCTCCTGGCACGCGCTGGTGAAGGCCGGCTTCTTCCGGGGGCTGGAGGCCGGGCACCCCGGCTTCGCCCGCGTGCCCTTCGACCCCACGGCGCTCGGCCTGCCTGATGGCTGCGGCTTCGGCGAGGAAGGCTGGGAGATCACCGCCCTCCAGGAGGCCGTGCCCCGCCCCGACCCCGCCGTGCTGCGCGCCGAGGCCGCCATCCTGCCCCACTGGGCCACGGTGAAGGCCGACCCGGAAGCCAGCGAGGACCCCGTCGCCCCCTCCCGGCTGGAAGGGGAGGAGGAAACCCCCGCCGCCGCACCGCACGGCGTGGCCGACCCGGGCGGCCGCCGCTTCCGGCGCGGGCTGCTGATCCACGGCCTGCTGCAGCACCTGCCCGAGCACGAGGAATCCCGCTGGGAGGACCTCGCCCGCCGCCACCTCGCCCGCCCCGGCCACGGCCTGGACCCCTCGGAGCAGGAGGCGACGCTGGCCGAGACGCTCGCGGTGCTGCGCCACCCGGCGCTGGCCGGCGCCTTCGCCCCGGGCAGCCTGGCCGAGGCGCCGCTGGCCGGGGTGATCGGCGGCATCCCCATCGCGGGGCAGGTGGACCGCCTTCTCGTCGCGCCCGACCGCGTGCTGGTGCTGGACTACAAGACCAACCGGCCCCCGCCGGAGGAGGTCGCGCAGGTGCCGCCCGCCTATCTCCGCCAGATGGCCGCCTATCGCGCCGTGCTGCGTGCCGCCTGGCCGGGCCGGGCGGTGGAATGCGCCCTGGTCTGGACCTGGTCGGGCCATGTGATGCCTCTTCCGGACGCGGCGATGGACCCCCACGCACCGGGCGCGCGCTAGTCCTCGCCCAGGGCCGGAAGCGGGGCGCTGGTCCGGAAGGCTTCCTTGGGCACCTCATCATGCGGCGGCTGCCTCATTCCAGAACCCGTGCCGCCCTGCTCGGGGCGGGCTCCGGGGGATCGCTCCTGCGGCGCCTCCCGGCTGGTGCGTCCAGGGGGACGCGCGCCGCCACATCCGGCTTGTCCGTATCGCCCGTCCCATGACATTCAGGCCGGCGACGGTCCGCGCAACGAGGGCCGCAAGGAACGCCCAGATGATCACCCGCCGCCTTCTCGGCACCGCCGCCCTCGGCCTGCCCCTTTCCCTCGCCGCGCGCGGAGCTTTCGCCCAGGGCGCCTATCCGGAGCGCCCGGTGACCCTGGTGGTCCCCTGGGCCGCCGGCGGATCGACGGATGCGGTCGCGCGCATCCTCGCCGCCCGGCTCTCGCAGGATACCGGCAAGTCCTTCGTGATCGACAACCGCGCGGGTGCCAACGGCACCATCGGCTTCGCCTCCGTCGCCCGCTCGCGCCCGGACGGCTACACGCTGCTGGTCGGCACCATCAGCACCTATGCGATGGCGCCGCACCTCTACCAGCTTCCCTACGACAACGACCGCGCCTTCACCGGCGTGGGCCTGATCGCGGCCCAGCCGATGATCATGGTGGTGCCCAAGAACTCCCCGGCCCGCACGCTGGCCGATTTCGTGGCCATGGCGAAGCGCCCGGGCGCGAACATGACCTTCGCCAATTCCGGCACCGGCAGCTCCACCCATCTCGCGACCGAGCTGTTCCTCCAGGCGGCGGGCCTCAACATGACCGATGTGGGCTACCGCGCCGGCGCCCAGGCCGTGCAGGGCACCTTGCAGGGCGAGGTTTCCATGGTGATCCAGGCCGCCTCCGGCCTGCTGCCGCTCATCCAGTCCGGGGAGTTGCGCCCGCTCGCGATTTCCTCCCGCGAGCGCAGCGCGGTCGCACCGGAGATCCCGACCTTCCGCGAGCAGGGCTATCCCGACTACGAGGCGGTGGAGCACATCGCCATCCTCGCCCCCGCCGGCACGCCCGCGCCGATCGTGGCCCGCGTGAACGAGATGGCCCGCGCCGCCATGACCGCCCCCGAGACGCGCGAGCGTCTGGCGGCCCTGGCGGTGACGCCCGAGACGCAGCGGCCGGAGGACTGGGCGGCCTACAACACCGCCGAGAATGCCAAGTGGCGGGACGTGATCCGCTCGCGCGACATCAAGGTGCAGTAGGGCGGCCTGCAGGCCGGGGTCAGCCCACCCCGGTCACCCCACGCCGGTCGGCCCATCCAGGATGATCCGCACCCGCCGGGCCAGGTCCCCGCGGCTGTAGGGCTTGTGGATCAGGTCGAACTCCGGCGTGCCGGCCGCGTGCTCGCCCACGGATTCGTCGGCATAGCCGGTGGTCAGCAGCACCTTGATGCGCGGCCTCTGCCGCCTGGCCTCGCGCGCCAGCATCACGCCGTTCATGCCCCCCGGCATGATCAGGTCGGTGAACAGCATGTCCAGCGGCTGCCCGCCCCGGATCACCCGCATCGCCGCGTGCCCGTCATGGGCCAGGATGATGGTGTAGCCGAACTCCTCCAGGATGGCGCGGGCCAGCTCCGCCACCTCCGGCCGGTCGTCCACCACAAGGATGGTTTCCGTGCCCGGCCGTTCCGAGGCGCGGGGCGGGGGCTGGCGGGCCGCCACCTCGTCCTCCCCGGCCAGGGGGAAGTAGAGGTGGACGGTGGTGCCCCGCCCCGGCGCGCTCTCGATCCGCGCCGCGCCGCCCGATTGCCGGGCGAAGCCATACACCATGGAAAGCCCGAGCCCGGTGCCGCGGCCTTCCTCCTTGGTGGTGAAGAAGGGCTCCATCACCCGCACCAGGATGTCCGGGGGCATGCCCGTGCCGTTGTCGGCCACGCTGATCGAGACATAGCAGCCCTCGCCCAGGATCATCCCGAGATCCGGGTCGTCCTGCGTTACCTCCACCATGCGCGTGTAAACCGTCACCAACCCGTCCTCACGCCCGGCCAGGGCATCGCGCGCGTTGATCAGCACGTTCAGCAGCGCGACCTCGGTCTGCGTCGCGTCCACCCGGCAATTGCCGAGCGCGGGGTCGAGATCGAAATGCAGCCGCACCGCGTCGCCCAGGCTGCGCGCGGCCATGTCGCGCATGCCCGCGGCCAGCGCGTTGAGGTTGACCGTCCGCCCCTCCAGCCGCTGCTTGCGGGAAAAGGCGAGAAGCTGCTGCGTCAGCGTCGCCGCGCGGTCGGCCGCCAGGCGGGCGGCGCCCAGGCTCCGGCGCAGGCGCCCCGGATCCGGCTCGGGCCGGCCCAGCCCGCTGTCGATCAGGTCCATGTAGCCGCGCATGACCTGGAGCAGGTTGTTGAAGTCGTGCGCGATCCCGCCCGTGAGCTGCCCCAGCGCCTCCATCTTCTGCGCCTGGCGCAGCGATTCCTCGGCATCCCGCCGGCGGCTGACATCGAGCTGGGAGGCGAAGAAGTAGATCAGCTTTCCCTGCGGATCGAGCACGGGGGAGATGAACAGCGCGTTCCAGAAGGTCGAGCCGTTCTTGCGGTAGTTCAGGATCTCCGTCGCGATGTCCTGCCGCGCCTCGATCGCCCGGCGGATATCGGCCACCGTGTCCTGGTCGGTGTCGGGCCCCTGGAGGAAGCGGCAGTTCCGCCCCACCACCTCGTCGGGCGCGTAGCCGGTCATGCGCAGGAAGGCCTGGTTGGCAAAGGCGATGGGGTTGTCGGGCTGGTTCGGGTCCGTCACGATCATCGGCATGCGCGTCATCTCGACGGCCGCGAAGAAGATGTCCGAATGGGTGTTGGACACCGCGCTGCCAGGGCCGCCCGCCACGGTGGGCTTGCTTCCCTGCCACGCCGGTTCAGGCGGCCCCGCGGCCGGAACGGCGCGGGGGTGGACACCCGCCCGATCCCCGCCGGCCAGGGTCGCGCGGCCCGGGGAGCGGCCGCCCGGGGCGTCAGGCGCCGTGTGCTCGTTCATGCCGTGCTTGGAGAAACCGCTGGATCACGGCCCGGCAGAAGTCGGCTGGAATGGCCGGCAGGCAAGGCGACCAGCGGCATGAAGGCGGCCCGCGCGCCGGGCCGTGAACGCCATTCCATCCCTTGCCCCGGTGTTCAGGCGGCCAGGGCCTGCACGGCCCGTCCGTTCCGCACCTGCACCAGCGTGAACAAGCCCCCGGGCGGGCAGGGCTCAACCGATTCGACCTCCACCTCCGATCCCATCAGGTCCGACAGGGCGAAGTCCGGGTGCCAGCCCAGCACGCGCGAGAGCGGCGCCATGGCACGCTCCACCCACCAGCGCGGGCCGTCCTGCGCGGCGAAGTGGTTCACGAACAGAAGCTGCCCGCCCGGCCGCACCACCCGCGACATTTCCGCGAACAGCCGCTTGGCGTCGGGCACCACGCTGGCGGTGAACATGGCCACCGCGATGTCGAAGGAATCGTCGCGGAAGGCCATGTGCTCCGCGTCCATCTCGGCCAGCCCCTCCACGTGGGAGAGTTCTTCGGCCGCCACCCGCTCGCGCGCCTTCTCCAGCATCTCGCGGGACAGGTCGACGCCCACCACCCGCTTCTCCGGGCGGTAGAGGGGCAGGGCGAGGCCGGTGCCGACCCCGACCTCCAGCACGCGGGTGCCGGGCAGGCGGTTCACCGCCGCCACCGCCCGCTTGCGCCCGAAGGAGGAGACGCCGCCGAAGACCGCGTCATACACCCCGGCCCACCGGCGATAGGCGTCCCGCACCGCGCCCGCATCCAGCACCGCGCGCTTGTGGTCGCGGGTTGGGTCGGCGGTGAGGTCAGGAAGGGTCCGCGCCATGGGTCAACAGGGTCCGATCAGAAGGCCGGTGAAGGGCGCTATCGCAGGGGCCGCCTCCGCGCAAGCGCGCTGGCTGGCCCCGCTCTCGCCCAGGTGCTTCAATCCGTGGCGAGGGTGGGGGTTGCAACGCCCCCCGCCGCGCCACGTGCCGCCGCCGGGCGGATGAGCCGCACGCGCCGCCCTTCCACCCCAAGCGCCAGCTCCCCGCCGCGCAGCGCCAGGGCATCCGCGCCGAAGACCCGGCGGCGCCAGCCCTGCAGCGCCGGCAGGTCGGCCGGCGCGTCGGAGGCCAGCCGGTCCAGCTCGTCCGAGCTGGCGAGAAGGCGGGGCGCCACCTGATGCTCCTCCGCCTTGGCCGCCAGCAGCACCTTCAGCAGCGCCACCAGCGCGGGGGAGGCGGAAGGGCCGGAACGGTCGCGCGGGGCCTCCGGCAAGGCGTCCTCGGGCAGGGACTTCGCCTCCTCGATCGCCTGGATGAGGGAGGCGCCGGACTTGCCGCGGGCGAAGCCGTCCGTCACGCCGCGGGCGCGGGCCAGGGCACCGGCATCGGTGGGCGCGGTGGCGGCCACCTCCAGCAGGGATTCGTCGCGCAGCAGCCGCTGGCGCGGGATGTTCACCCGCTGCGCCTCGCGCTCCCGCCAGGCGGCGATGGCGCGCAGCGTGCCGAGGAAGCGGCGGTTGGTGGTGCGCGGCCGCAGCTTCTCCCAGGCGCTGTCCGGGTCGGTGCCGTAGGTGGCGGGGTCGGTGAGCGCCGCCATCTCCTCGGCCACCCATTCCAGCCGGCCATCCTTCCCCAGCCGGTCGCGCAGCGCGACGTAGATGCGGCGCAGATGGGTCACGTCGCCGGCGGCATAGGTGATCTGGGCCGGGGAAAGCGGGCGGGCCGCCCAGTCGCTGAAGCGGTGCGCCTTGTCGATCTGGGCGCCGGCCAGGGCGCGGGCCAGGCTGTCATAGCTCGCCTGGTCGCCGAAGCCGGCCACCATGGCCGCCACCTGGGTGTCGAACATCGGCGCGGGGGTGCGGCCGAAGCGCAGCAGGAAGATCTCCACGTCCTGCCGGCAGGCGTGGAACACCTTCACCACCTCCTCGTCCGCCAGCAGGGCGCCGAGGGGGGCGAGGTCCAGGCCGGGCGCCATGGCGTCCACCACCGCCGTGTCCTGGCTGCCACCCAGCTGCACCACGCAGAGCTCGGGCCAGTAGGTCCGCTCGCGCATGAACTCGGTGTCCACGGTCACGAAGGGCTCCTGGCGCAGACGCTCGCAGAGCGGCACCAGCTCCTCGGTGGTGGTGATCAGGACCGGCTCGGGATCGGCGGCGGAGGGGCGGCGTGACATGGGGGGCGGGTTTACGCGCAGAACGCCCGCCCCACAAATCCCCAAACGGGGCCGTTGACCCCATGGAGGCGGCTTTCCACCCTGCGGCCCAGCCCCGCTCCGGAGAATGCCCGCCCATGTCCGTGCCGCCGGCCGAAGCCCCAGCCGACGTTCCGGCCGAAATCCCGGCCGGAACCCCAGCCCCGGGCCGCACCGTTTACCTCGCGGGCGACCTGGTCTTCCGCCCGGATGCCCTGTCGCTGTTCGGCCGCTTCCGCACCATCTGCCGGGAAGCCGGCCTGGTCGGCCTTGCCCCCCTGGACGGGCAGGAGGCGGTGCTGGGCCTTGCACCGGGCGAGGAGACGCTGCTCGCCATCGTGGCCGCCGACCGCGCCCTGATGGACCGCTGCGACGCCGGCCTCTTCTGCCTCGACCCTTTCCGGCGGGCCGCCGACATGGACCCCGGCACGGCCGTGGAGATCGGCTACATGTTCGCCCAGGGGAAACCGTTGTTCGGCTACACCGCCGACGGGCGCGGCTACCCGGACAAGGTCGCGGCCTATATGCGCGCGGCCTGGGGGGAGCCGCTCCGGCCCCGCGCGCCGCTCGGCCTGGGCGGCGCCTCCGGCGGCATGGAGGACGCGGACGGCATTCTCGTCCACTCGGAGGGCATGGTGCAGAATGGCATGACCGAGGGCTTCATCCGCTTCTCGGGCGGGCGCGTTTTCGCCCATCCCGACCTGGAGGAGGCCTTCCGCCAGGCCGCGATGGCGCTGGCCGCCCGGCTCGGGCCGGAGGCGAACGGTCCGGCGACATAAACCAGGCCTGGAGCCTGCGGCGAACGGAGCCCGACCATGCGCGAGACCATCCCCTGGACCAAGGCCGCCTGCCACTGCGGAGCGGTCCGCTTCGAGGTGCGGCTCGCGGACGGCCTGAACACGGCGCGCCGCTGCACCTGCTCCCTGTGCCGGATGCGCGGCGCCGTGGCCGTCTCGGCGAAGCGCGAAGACCTGCGCATCCTGTGCGGGGAGGACCGGCTCAGCCTGTACCGCTTCAACACGGGAACGGCGAAGCACTGGTTCTGCTCGGTGTGCGGCATCTACACGCACCACCAGCGGCGCTCCGACCCCCGCCAGTTCGGGATCAACGCGGCCTGCCTCGAGGGGGTGAGCCCCTTCGACTTCCGGGAGGTGGTGGTGAACGACGGCGTGAACCACCCATCGGACGGGGCGAGAGGCTCCGGCATTGCCGGAACCCTGCGCTTCATCCCGGCGGAGGACGGCGGGCAGCCCGGATAGGCGCGGCTCCCGGCCCAGCCGGGACACCGGCCCCCGGGCATCAGAGCAGCGCCCGCAGCACCACCGGCGCCAGCACCGCGCTGACCAGCGCGTTCAGCGCCAGCGCGATGCCGGCGAAGGTCCCGGCCACCAGATCGACGTGAAAGGCCCGCGCCGTGCCGATGCCGTGGGCCGCCAGCCCCGCCGCGAAGCCGCGCGCCCGCATGTCCCGCAGGCGCAGCGCGTTCATCAGGGGCGTCACGGTCACGGCGCCGATCGCGCCCGTCAGGATCACCAGCACGGCGGCCAGCGCCGGGTCGCCGCCCAGGCTCCCCGCGATCCCCATAGCCACGCCGGCCGTGACCGATTTGGGCGCCAGCGCCGCCAGCACGCTCCCCGGCACGCCGAAGGCCTTGGCGATCAGCAGGGCCGAGAGCATGGCCGCGAGCGAGCCCGCCAGCAGCGCCGCCGTCATCGGCAGGATCGCCCGCCACACCGTGCGCCGGTTGCGGTACAGCGGGATCGCCAGGGCCACCGTCGCCGGGCCGATCAGGAAGTGGACGAACTGCGCGCCCTCGAAATAGGTGCGGTAGGGCGTGCCCGTCGCCGCCAGCAGCCCGGCGGCCAGCACCACGGCGATCAGGATGGGATTGGCCAGCGGGTGCCGCTTCAGCGCCGCCGAAAGCCATTCCGCCGCCACATAGGCCAGCAGCGTCACCGTCAGCCACAGCAGCGGCGTGCGGGAGAGATAAACCCAGAGGGAGAAATCCGCGTCGCTCATGCCGCGTCCGCCTTTGTCCCCGCCTGGCCCACCAGCCGCGCCACCCCCGCGAAGACCAGTGCCGTGACGGCCAGCCCGATCAGGGTGGAGGCCACCAGCGCGACGGCGAGCCCGACCCCGTACTGGGCCAGCACATCCAGCTTGCCCACGATCCCCACCCCCGCCGGGATGAACAGCAGGGACAGGTTCGCCAGGATCCCGTCCGCTGCCCCGGTGACGGAACCGGTGGGCAGGGGATCGGCCAGCAGGTCGTTCCCCAGCATCATCACCAGCAGGAAGAGCATGCCCAGCACCGGGCCGGGCAGGGGCCAGCCCGTCGCGTGGGCGATCGCCTCCCCGGCAAGCTGGCAGAGGAGGATAAGGGCGGCACCTGGGATCATGCCCGGCTTTTAGCGAGGATCGTGCCGCCCTTGCCCCGCCATCCCGCCGGCCCCGCCATGCCCGCCCGGCCTGGGAAGGCAGGCGCGAGGCGAAGAGGTGATCGCCCCCTGGCTTCCGCCCCGCCAGGCGCCCCCCTACCCTTTGCCGGGAATCAGAGGGGGAGCCGGCATGGCGGTATCGACGGAGGCGGCCTGGGCCCGCGTGGCGGAGCTGGCGAGGGCGCCGGCGGCGGCCGCCATCCGCCCGCTCATGGCCGATCCCGCCCGCGCCGCGCGCTTCACCCACCGGGCCGGGGACATCCTGGCGGACCTTTCCAAGACCTCGGTTTCGGACACCGTGCGGGAGGCGCTGCTGGACCTCTCCCGCGCCCGCGGCGTGCTGGCCGCGCGCGACGCCATGGCGGCCGGCGAGGCGATCAACGCCACCGAGGGCCGCGCCGTGCTGCACATGGCGCTCCGCGGCCCGCGCGGCGCCTTCCGCACGGAAGGGGAGGACGCCTCCGCCGGCGTGCACGACACGCTGGACGCCATGCGCGCCTTCTGCGCCCGCATCCACGCCGAAGGCCGCTTCACCGACGTGCTGAGCGTCGGCATCGGCGGCTCCGACCTGGGCCCGCAGATGGCGGTGCGCGCCCTGTGGCGGCACGGCATGCCCATGCGCGCGCATTTCCTCTCCAACGTGGACGGCCATGCCTGGGAAGCCCTGCGCCATGGGCTGGACCCCGCGCGCACCCTGGTGCTGGTGGCCAGCAAGACCTTCACCACGGCCGAGACCATGGCCAACGCCCATCTGGTGCGCGACTGGCTGCGCGGCGCGCTGGGAGAGGCGGCGGATGCCCAGATGGTCGCCCTGTCCACCAATCTCGACGCCACCCGCGCCTTCGGCGTGCCCGGATCCCAGGTCTTCGGCTTCCGCGACTGGGTGGGCGGGCGCTTCTCCCTGTGGTCCGCCATCGGCCTCTCCGTGGCGCTGGCCTGCGGCTGGGAGGTCTTCGCCGGGCTTCTGGCCGGCGCCCGGCGCATGGACGAGCACTTCCTTTCCGCCACCGAGGCGGAGAACCTGCCCCTGCTGATGGCGCTGACCGAAGTGTGGCACGTCAACGGCCTGGGCCTGCCGAGCCGCGCGGTGCTGCCCTATGACGAGCGCCTCGCCCGCTTCCCCGCGCATCTCCAGCAGGTGGAGATGGAAAGCCTCGGCAAGCGCGTGACGCTGGAGGGCGCGCCCGTGTCCCGCGCCACCGGCCCCGTGGTGTTCGGCGAGCCCGGCACCAACGCCCAGCACTCCTTCATGCAGCTTCTCCACCAGGGCACCACCCCGGTGCCGGCCGATATCGTGCTGGTCGCCACCCCCGACCACGGCTTCGACGAGAACCACCGACAGCTCCTGGCCAACGGCCTGGCTCAGGCCGAGGCCCTGCTGCGCGGCCGCGGCGCGGAGGAGGTGCGGGCGGAGATGGAAGCCAAGGGAATGGCCGCCGGGGCCATCGAGGCCCTGCTGCCTCACCGCCTGTTCCCTGGCGACCGCCCCAGCGCCACCCTGGTGCTGCCCCGCCTGGACGCGAACACCCTGGGCCAGCTCGTGGCGCTCTACGAGCACAAGGTCTTCTGCCTGGGCGCGCTCTGGGACGTGAACGCCTTCGACCAGTGGGGGGTGGAGCTGGGCAAGCAGCTGGCGGGGGCGCTGCTGCCGGAGCTCTCGCCCGGGGCGGCGGCGGGGGAGCATGACCCCTCCACCGCTGCCCTGATCGCCGAGCTGCACCGGCAGCGGGGCGGCTGAACGGCGCGCGCGGCCCCACCCCCGGCGATGTGACCGGCTGTTTCGGCAAGTAGAATCCTCTCGGCGGTCCTATGTTAAGGCAGGGCGCTTTCCGATCGGCCGATGACGGGAGGGCGTGCTTCGCCGCACCTGCGGCGAGGCCGTCCGCCGCAGGAATCGCCCTTGTCGTCACACCTTCTCCCGGACCGCCGTCACTCAGCCCCGCCGCGGGAGGCTGACCGACCGGCAAGCTTCGTGCGCAAGGCGGAGGCCCCGCTGGACGCGGTGGGGGAGGTCACGCTGCAACGGGTGGTGGTGGACCGTCCGGTCACCCTCCGGCCGCTCTACTGGACGCTGCAGCCCCTCAGCCCCGCCGCGCCGCCCCTGGACGGCCCGGAGCCGGGGCCCCTGCTGCGGGTGCCAGCCGGGGCCGTGCTCGGCTTCAACACCTATTTCAACGCCTTCTTTGAGGGGAACTGGCGGGAACACGCCGCCCTTGGTCCCATCTTTCTGCGGCTCGACGTGGTCGGTGCCTGCACGCTCCGGGTGACGCGCCGCACGCCGATGGGGGACACGCTGGTGCTGGAGCAGCGCCTGCGGGGCGACGCGCCCGCGCGCGTGGCCATCCCGGGCCGGGCGATCAACTTCCGCGAGCATGGCCTGCTCGCCTTCAGCCTTTCCACCCATGGCGGCCCCGCGGAGTTCCGCGGCGGCGCCTGGGTGACCGAGGCCGCCGCCCGCCCGGTGGGGCTCGCCGCCGTCTTCTGCACCTTCAACCGCGAGGCCGACATCGCCGCCGTGCTGGCGGCCATCACGGCGGAGGGGCCCGTGCTCTCGCGCATGGCGCGCATCCATGTGGTCAACCAGGGCCGTCCGGGCCTGGCCGAGCATCCCGCCATCGCGCCGATCCTGGCGCGCCATCCGGGCAAGCTGCGGATCATCGATCAGGCGAACTTCGGCGGCGCGGGCGGCTTCGGCCGCGGCATCCTGGCCGCGATCGACGACCCCGCGGCCACCCATGCGGTGCTGCTGGACGACGACATCCGGATCGAGCCGGACAGCCTGCTCCGCATGGCCGCCTTCTTCGCGCTCGCCACCGGCGAGACGCCGCTCGGCGGGCACATGCTCGACATGGTCCAGCCGATGAACGTCTACGAGGCGGGCGCGGTGATCCGGGACCAGAACTGGTCCTTCCATCCCCAGCACCACGGGCTGGACGTGAGCGATCCCGACAACCTGCCCGGGCTCGTCGCCTCGCGCGCCATCCACTTCAACGGCTGGTGGTGCCTCGGCTTTCCCCTGTCCCTCGTGGAGCGGCTGGGCATGCCGCTGCCGGTGTTCATCCGGGGCGACGACGTGGAGTTCGGCCTGCGCCTCTACAACGCCGGCCTGCCGGCCGTGGCCATGCCCGGCCTCGGCGTCTGGCACGAACCCTTCTACCTCAAGCTCGGTGGCTGGCAGCTCTACTACGAGACGCGGAACATGCTGGTGGCGGCGGCCCTGCACCTGGGCACGGGGCCGCGCGGCATGGCGTCGCGCATGGCGCGCGCGCTGCTCATCCACCTCCTCACCTTCCGCTACTACCAGGCGGCGCTGATCCTGCGGGCGGTGGCCGACTTCCTGCGCGGGCCGGGCATCCTGGACAGAGCGCCGGCCGCGCTGCACGCCTCCCTTTCCCCCATCCGGGACCGCTTCCCGGCGCAAAGCATCCCGCGCGCCGTGGTGCTGGCGGAGCACCGGCCCCTCGATCCGCCGCGCAGCCGGCTCGCCTGGCTGGGCCGGCTCGCGCGCGGCCTCGCCGGAAACGCGCTGCGGCGGACGGCGGCGGGAGCGCCCCCGCGCCGCCTGGACGTCGCGGCCCTGGGCTGGACGCGGCTGGGGCGGATGGACTGCATCGTCCTTGAAACCTGGTGGGACCGGGACCTGCCGGTCCTCCGCCGCTCGCGCGAGGATTTCCGCGCCCTGGTTGGGGAGGCGATCCCCCTGCTGCGCCGCCTGCTCCGCGAGGGGCAGGCGGTTTCGGCCCTCTGGCGTGAGGCGTTTCCGCGCCACCGCTCCACACGCTTCTGGCGGGACTACCTGGGCATGCCCCCCGCGGAGCCCAGCGCGGCGGAGCGCGCCGCCTTCGAGGCGCGGCACGGCGCCGCCACGCTCCACGCCGCCGCGGAGTGATCCTCCGGGTTCAGAACCGGAACTGCACCCCGCCATAGACGCTGCGCCCGAAGCCCGGCTCGAACAGCGCCGAGGCCGGGGTGGCGACGGGGGCGACCGAGGCGCTGGAGATGTATCGCTTGTTTGTCAGGTTGCGCCCCTCGGCGAAGACCGACAGGCCGTTGTCGAAATCCCAGCCCGCCCGCAGCCCCAGGATGGCATAGGGGTTGGTCCGCGCCGTGTTGGCGTTGTCCGCGAACAATCCCTGCGGCACCCCTTCCACCGTCGGCGCCAGCGTGGCGCCGGCCGGGTGACGGTAGCGCAGCTCCGCCCGGTAAAGGTGGCGGGGCGCGCCGGGAAGCTGGTTGTCGCCGTATCGCGGGTCGCCGTCGAAGCGGAAGTCGTTGAAGGCATAGGCCTGGCGCAGCACCAGGCTGTCTCCGCCACCCGTTGCCAGGATGCCGCGCAGCACCGTCCAGGCCAGGGCCGCTTCCACGCCCTGGTGGACCGTCCGCGCGGCGTTCAGCGCGAAGCTGGCGCCGGTGCCCGTGGGGTCGAAAAGCTGGATCTCGTTGCGCAGGTCGGCGCGATAGGCCGCGACCTCCCACTCCAGCCCGCCCTGCCGCCCGCGCGTGCCGATCTCCACCGTGCGCGCCCGCTGCGCGCGCAGCGCCGAGAAGCCGCGGGCGGCGAGCGGCACCAGGTCGCTGATCGTCGGCGGTTCCGTGGCCCAGGACAGGTTGGCGAAGGCCTGCGCGTTTCGCGTCACGTCCCACACGGCGCCGAGGATCGGGTTGGCGTAGCGGTAGCTGGCCGAGCCCGACTGGTCGCCGTCCGCAAGGAAGCGGTCGCGGCTGGCGCGATAGGCCTCGCCAAGCTGCACCCCCGCCACCAGCCCGAGTCCTGGCAGCAGGTAGAGCGTGTCCTGCACGAAGACCGTGCCGGTGCGCGCGCGGTCGCTGCTGGAGGCGGTGAGCCGCCCGGCATGGCCGCCGATGTTGAGGTAGCGGTGGTTGTCGGTGGCCCCGAGCCCGGCGGTGCCGCCGAGCACGAGCCGGTTGCGCAGCCCCGCCGCCTCGCCCTCCAGCGTCAGCCGCGCGAAGCCGTTCACGTCGTCGCTGCGCTGGTCGATGTACTGGAAGATCGGGTGGTCCAGCTCCCGGTGCACAAAGGAGGCGCCGCCCTCCAGCACCGCGCCGGGCGCGATCCGCCAGGTGGTGCGGCTGCCGACCCGGTTGCTCTCGATTCGGCGCTGGTAGTCGCCCAAGAGGTTGGCCGCCGCCGCCGCGCGCGGGTCGGACAGGGCGCGCGCGCGGGTGAGGGTGCCGGGGATGCGCTGCTCGATGTGGTTGTAGCCGTAGTAGAGCCGCGTCTCGATGTCGTCGGTCACCTGCCAGCCGATGTTGCCGTTGAAGCGGCGGCTGTCGCCCTGGCTGTGCCGGCGAAAGCCGTCCTGGCTGAGGGTGGACAGGCTGGCCCAGGCGTCGAAGCCTCCCGCCGCCACGCCATAGGCGGCCTGGGCACGGCGAAAGCCGTAGCTCCCGGCCTCCCCGCGCAGAACCGCGCCGGGATCGCTGCGGCCGGTGGGGGTGACGAAGTTCAGCACGCCGCCCAGGGTCGCGCTGCCCAGGCCGAAGGCGTTGGCGCCGCGCAGCACCTCCACATGGCCGAAGGTCAGCGGGTCCAGCTCCTGGAAGTCCCCGGAACCGTCCGCCTGGTTGAGCGGGATGCCATCCTGGGTGAGCTGCACGCCGCGCAGGTGGGAATTCCGCGCCAGGCCGGAGCCGCGGATGGAGAGCCGCGTGTCCTCCCCCCATTTCGGCTGGGCGAAGACGCCCGGCGCGTATTCCAGCACGTCGCGCAGCGTGGTGACGCCGGCGCGGATGCGGATCTCTTCCGCCGGCACCACGGAAACATTGCCGGGCACCTCCCGCAGCCGGGCCGCCGCCGCGGCGGCGTCGGGGGAGGTGAGGGAGGGCGCGGAGCCCATGACGGCCACCTCGGGCACCGAAAGCGGCGCCTCGGCCGGCTGGGCGCGGGCGGGCTGGACAAGGCAGGGCAGGGGCAGGCAGGCGGCCGCGAGCAACGCGGCCCGCCGCTTGGGCAGAAAGGGCATGGAAGGAATCCTGACAGGCATGGTTGGGCCGATCCGTTCGGAAGCGGCATGGCCGGTTCCGTGGGAACCGGCCGGGTCCAGGCAGTCAGGCGGAGGGTGGGGCCCTGGGCTGTTGCGGAGGCGCGCGGGGCGGGAAGGGGGGCAGGCCGGCCCGGCCCTGGGGATGCTCCGGGGCAACCAGCGCAACGCGCCGCGCCGGCGCCCGCGGCGCCTCCACCCCGGCCGCGGCCGGCCCCTGGCAAAGGTCGCAGCAGTCGAGGTCGTGGCGGGGCTGGAGGGGGCGCCCCTCCTCGTCCAGCAGCACGGTCTTCATGCCGGAGGGGGTGCAGAGCTCCGTCGCCACCGCGCGGCCCAGCATGCCCAGCGCACGCGCCTGCGGCAGCACCGCCCCCGCCCATTGCAGGAGCAGGAGGCCGGCGATCAGCCGCGCGACAAGGCTGCGGGAAGGGCGCATCGCCGTCCCGTTAGCGCAAGGAAGATGCGCCCGCCAGCGGAACCGCTCACGGTTCCTTCACCCGCGCCGCGCCATGCTTGCCCTGCCGGCCGGGAAGTCCCATCCCTGCCGTCGTGATTGCCCTCCACGCCCTGGCGACGATTCCGCCCATCCGCCGCCTCCCCCCCACCACCGCCGACCGAATCGCCGCCGGCGAGGTGGTGGAGCGCCCCGCCGCCGCCGTGAAGGAGCTGGTGGAGAACGCGCTGGATGCCGGCGCGCGCCGCGTTTCCGTCACTCTGGAAGGCGGCGGCACCGACCGCATCCTGGTGGAGGATGACGGCGCCGGCATGTCCCCCGCCGACCTCGCCCTCTGCATCGAGCGCCACGCCACCTCCAAGCTGCCGGATGAGGCGACGCTGTTCCGCATCGCGACGCTCGGCTTCCGGGGCGAGGCGCTGCCCTCCATCGGCGCCGTGTCCCGCCTGTCCATCACCACCCGCTCGCGGGAGGGCGAGGGCCACGCCATCGCGGTGGAGGCCGGGCGGGTGGGGGAGGTCACGCCCGCCGCCGCCCCGCCCGGCACGCGGGTGGAGGTGCGCGACCTGTTCTTCGCCACCCCCGCCCGCCGCAAATTCCTGAAAACCCCGGGCACCGAGGCCGCCCATGCGGTGGAGGCGGTGCGCCGCCTGGCGCTCGCCTGGCCCGAGGTCGGCTTCCGCGTGCAGGTGGACGGCCGCACGGCGCTGGACCTGCCCCCCGCCGGCCGCGCCGCCCGCGCCACCGCGCTGCTGGGCCGCGACTTCGCCGGTGCCGCCGTGCCGGTGGAGGGAAGCTGGCCGGATCTTTCCCTGGAGGGGCTGGCGGCCCTGCCCACGCATCACCGCGCCACCGCCGCCGAGCAGCACCTGGTGGTCAACCGCCGCCCGGTGCGCGACCCCCTGCTGCGCGCCGCGCTGCGCGTGGCCTATCGCGACGTGCTGGCCTCGGGGCGGCACCCCGTGGCCGCCCTGTTCCTGGAGGTTCCGCCCGAGCAGGTGGACGTGAACGTTCATCCCATGAAAACCGAACTGCGCTTCCGCGATGCCGCGGGCGTGCGCGGTGCCCTGATCGCCTCCCTGCGCCGTGCGCTGGGCACGGGGGCTGGCGTGGGCACGGCGCGCACCGGCTGGGACGCCGCCCTCGCCGCCGCAACCGAGCCCGGCAGCCCCGATCCTTCATGGCCCAGCCGCGCCGGGCAGCCGGTTTCCGAGGCATCCGTCACCTGGGCCGGCGGCACGGAAAGCCCGGCCCGCCCGCCCGGCTTCGCCGAGGCCAGCTTCGCCTTCTCCGTCCCCCCGCCCGCGCCGGTGCAGCCGCGCTTCGCCCTGCCGCCCGGCGCCATGGCCGTTCCCGCCGAGGCGCCGCCGCTTCCCCCGGGCAGCGCGGCGGAAGGCCCGCTCGGCCGCCCGCTCGCGCAGTTGCTGGACACCTACATCCTGGCCGAGGCGCCGGACGGCGCGCTGATCCTGGTGGACCAGCACGCGGCGCATGAGCGGCTGACGCACGAGCGGCTCTCGGCCCAGCTTGTGGCCGGCGGCGTGCGGTCGCAGCCGCTGCTGCTGCCGGCCGTGGTGGACATGCCCGCCGCCGACGCACTGCGCCTGGCCGGCCGCGCCGCGGAGCTTGCCCGGCTGGGGCTGGAGATCGAACCCTTCGGCCCCGGCGCCATCCTGGTCCGCGCCCTGCCGGCCCTGCTGGGCACGCCCGAGCCCGGGCCGATCCTGGCCGACATCGCGGCCGAGCTTTCGGACTGGGAGGAAAGCACCGCGCTGGAGCGCCGGCTGGACGCCGCGGTGGCGCGGCTGGCCTGCCACGGCAGCGTCCGCGCCGGCCGCCGGCTCAACATCGCCGAGATGGCGGCCCTTCTGCGCGAAATGGAGGCGACGCCCCGCGCCGCCACCTGCTCCCACGGGCGTCCGACCTTCCTGCGGCTGGGGGCGGGCGATTTCGCGCGCATGTTCGGGCGGAGCTGAGGCGCGGCGTCTGCGCCACCCAACCCGCGCCGCGCCCCCGGGTTATCTGGGCGGCAGCAGCGGGTGGGGCGCATGGCGAAGCACACGGAACCCTCCCGCTTCAGCGCGGACGTGGTCAACAGCATCGTCCAGACCCTGGCCATCGTCGGAGCCGGGGCCTGGGCGGTTTATACCTTCATCTACGAGGCACGGATCGCGCCGGGCCTGGCGCCGCCCACGGTGTCCGTGAGCACCGCGCTGGAGCGGGTGGGCCGGCGCGGCGACCTCGTGGCCATCCGCTCCACCGTCACGCGCCGGAATGTCGGGCAAACGGAAGTGCGGGTGCTCGGACTGACCTACAACGTGGTCGGCGTGCGCGTTCGCTTCGCGGGGGAAGGGGCGCTGCCCGCGCCACCCTCCGCCGGTGCCGTCGCCCAGGCCCGTGACTACGTGGAGGAGCCGGGCGAGGTGCTGCTCCGCCAGGGCATCCTGTTCGAGGGTGCCGCCGGATCGCCCGGCGACCCCTCCGGCCTCAACCCCGGCGAGGCCGTCTCGCGCGACCTGATCTTCTACGCCGATCCCTCGCGCTACGATTCCATCCGTTTCCTGGTGGCGCTGTCCTACGCGAAGATGTCGGCGCCCCCGGTGCCGCTCGTGCTGGAGCTGCGGGATGGCCGGATCGCGGCGGTGCCTGGTTCGGAATGCCAAAGCCGGCCCACCCCGTGCGAGGCCCTGGCGCGGACGGATTTCGGAACCGAGTTCTCCCTCTGGTCGCCCTGAGGGCGTGTCAGTCCAGCAGCCAGCGCAGGGAATGCCGCAGCCGCGCCGCGCCGTCCCGCTCGAACCAGGCACCATGGGCGAAGATCACGCGCTCCGGCCGCAGCGCCACCAGCTCCGCGGCGGCCCGCGCGGCCTCGGCCTGCCGCCAGCGCACCACGGCGCGCAGATAGGGCGGCGGCATGCCGTCCGGTGCCAGCACGCCGAAGGCCCAGGCAAGGGGCCGCACCGGAAGCGGCACCTTGGGCGCCTCCAGGTTGATGACCACGTCGGTCAGCACCAGCGTGGAGGACGGGCGGTGGAACATCGCCACCTCCGTGAAGCCCGCCCCGCCCGGAACCAGCACCAGCTCGATCGCCCCGGCCCATTCGGGGGGCGCCTGCACGCCGAGGTCATGGTCCAGCCGCACGCCGCTCCGCCGCACCTGGCCCCGCCGCCGCAACCCGGGCGCGGCCCAGGTCGTGGCCTCCGGGCAGGCGTCCTGCCAGTCCTTCAGAAAGGTCCAGTGCGCGATGTTGGGTGCCACGAGGTGCCGCACCGGCCCGATCCGCTCCAGCGCGGATTTGAGGGCGATCGAGTACCGGGTGGGCGAATGCAGCAGAAGCCCGCCATCAGGCAGGCGGATCACGGTCATGCGCGTGCCGAGCACGGCGCCGAGCGCGTTCTCCAGCAGGCTGTCGACGATGAAGATCCCCTCGGCCGCCGGCTTCGGCACGTCGAGCGGTGGATAGCCGACCTGGTGCCCCGCATGCGCGTGATGCCCATGCGCCGGACCCAGCAGCCGCGCCGCGGGGCCGCCGCCCTGGCCCGGCCCCTGCCGCGGGGCATTGCTGCTGAAGGCCGTCACCAGCAGTTCCGTCACGCCGAGCCCAACCAGCAGCGCACGCGCCCCGTCCGGCTGCCGCCGCATGGCCAGCCCCGCCGCCAGCAGCGCCGCCCCGCCGAGGGCGTCCATGGCAAGGTGCTGGCGCATGGAGAGGGCGGGGGTCAGCCCGCCTTCATAGTCCGTCAGGGCGGCATAGGCGGCGTGATAGGCACCGGCCGCCCCAAGCAGGCGCCCCACGGGCTGGGGCAGCGCGCGGGAGGCGGAAAGCCCGCCCAGCAGCGCGGCCATCCCGTAATCGATCAGCCCATGCACGCGGGTGGAAATCATCGGGCGCATCCGTTCCGAAGGGACGCGCAGGAAACGGGAGCGCCGCGGGATGGATGCCGCCGACATCACCTAATTTCATTGAGGGGAACACCCGCCCGCCGCCCACAACGAAACCGGCGCGAACCGCCGGTCCGCGCCGCATCATGCCTGCGAAGGAGGATGCGCCGGCCGGAGCCGGCGCAGGGCCTCAGCCCTCCTCCTCGTCGTCGGAGCCGCGCAGGTCGCAGGCGATAACATAGGCCGGGGAACCGTCCTCGGCCTCCATCTCCTCGATCATGTCGATGCCGTAGATGTCGATGTCGCCGTCATCCTCCTCGCCGCCCAGCATGATGCCGAGCGCGATGGGCCGGGAGGCGTCGAGCTTCTGCAACTCGGCAATCAGGGCGCCGACCGTCATGGTCTCGGTGGCCTGGGTTTCGTCGGACATAGGGGTCGCTCCTGAACGCTGCGCCGATGTGGCAGGCCGCGGGGGGCGGAGCAAGGGAGGGGGGCTGTGACGGGCGCGTGATTATCCGCCCCTCAGTCCCGCTTCACCCAGCCCGAGGGGCCCTGCTGCCAGTAGGTCAGCGCGTGGCCGGCCGCCTTGCCCCGGCGCCAGCGGTCCCGCGCGGCGGCCAGCGCGGCGGGGTCGTTGCCGTCGAACAGGTCGAAGATGCGGTCGAAGTTTTCGGCCCGCGCCGTCTC
The DNA here is from genome assembly GCF_042433125.1 of Muricoccus vinaceus. Taxonomy (NCBI): domain Bacteria; kingdom Pseudomonadati; phylum Pseudomonadota; class Alphaproteobacteria; order Acetobacterales; family Roseomonadaceae; genus Muricoccus; species Muricoccus vinaceus. The sequence goes on from NZ_JBHLVZ010000060.1 coordinate 57,648, forward strand.
GGCGCCATCCGCCAGGAAGAGGTGCCGGGCGCCGTTGGGGGCCTCGTCCTCGGTGGTGAGCCAGACCGGCTGCAGGTCGGCATCGCCCGTGGCGGGGGTGCCGTGGGGCAGCCAGTCCGGATCGGGGCAGACCCAGAGGGCGGCATCCAGCGCCGCCAGCCGCTCCGGCCCGCCCACCCGCACCACGGCGCGCCCGCCGGTGGCCAGCACGCGGCCGAGCAGGCGCGGCAGCGCCACCTCCAGCGCGGTGCGGGTCAGGTGGTAGAAGCCGATCTCGCTCATGTCTCGAAGCGGTCCGCCACCAGCCGGTCCAGCAGCCGCACGCCGAAGCCGCTGGGGCCGGGGGGAAGGGGATAGGCGCCGCCCTCCACGCCCTCCTCGCGCAGATCCATGCCGGCGATGTCGAGATGCGCCCAGGGAATGTCGCGTCCCGCGAATTCCCGCAGAAAGGCCGCGGCCTGGCAGGCGTCGGGCAGGAACTTCCCGGCCCAGCCCGGACCACCGCCCCCGGGCGGCAGGCAGTGGCGGAGATCGGCGATGGCGCTGTCGAGGTCGCTCCGGTGGCGCTCCCCGATCGGCATGGGCCAGAGCGGCTCGCCCACCGCGTCGCCGGCGGCCATGCAGGCGTCGCGCAGCGGGTCGTCGTTGCCGAACAGCCCCGCGCGGTGGTGGCCGAGGGCCGAGACGATGCTGCCGGTGAGCGTGGCCAGGTCGATCATGGCGCGCGGTGCCAGCCCGCGCGCGTGGTGCAGCGCGTCCGCCAGCACCAGCCGCCCCTCCGCGTCGGTGTCCACCACCTCCACCGTGCGGCCGGAGGCGGTGCGGAGCACGTCGCCCGGCCGGTAGCTCGTCGCGCCCGTCGCGTTCTCGGCGATGGCCAGCACGGCGATGGCGGGGGCGGGGCTGCGGCGGAGCGCGAGCGCCAGGATCGCCCCCGCGCAGGCGGCGGCGCCGGCCATGTCGCCCTTCATCGCCTCCATGCCCTTCGCGGGCTTGATGGAAATGCCGCCCGTGTCGAAGGTGATGCCCTTGCCCACGAAGGCGACCGGCGAGCCGCCGCCCGCACCCGCCCAGCGCAACACAACCAAGCGCGGCGGATGGGCGGAACCCTGCCCAACGGCCAGCAGGGCGCCGTAGCCGTGCCGCTCCAGCCAGTCGCGCCCGTGCACCACCACCTCGATGCCGTGCTTGCGCAGCCCCAGCAGGCGGTCGGCGAAGCTCGTCGGGGTCAGCCGGTTGGCGGGCTCGGCCGCGAGGTCGCGCGCAAGGCCCACGCCACGCAGCACCGCCTCCACCCGCGCGAGTTCGGGGGCTGCGGCACCGGCATCGTCCACCAGCAGGTCCAGGCGCCGCAGGCCGCGCCGGGGCCCGGTGCGGAGATCGGGCAGGCGGTGGCCGCGCATCCCCGCGCCCATGGCAAGCTGCCCGACCGAGGCCGGGTCCAGCCCGCGCGCGTCGATCACCGCGTGGCGCACGGGCTGGGCGTCCTTGTCCTCCCGCTCGGTGGACATGGAGGCGACGGCCAGCGCGCCCGCCGCTTCCAGCCGCAGCGGGCGCGGCGGCCCGGCGCCGACCAGCCAGGCGGTGCGGCGGCCCAGCACGCCATCCAGCCGCAGCGCCTCGCCCCATGGGCCGTTCAGGCGGGCCGCATCGAAGCGCGCCACCGCCGCGGCGGGGGCATAGGCGGGCGGCAACGCCTCGCCCGGCACGGCCGGGAAGGCGACGGGATGGCGCCCCCGCGGCAGTTCGGTCAGGCGAAGCTTCAGCACGGCCGCGCCGCTGCTAGCGCCGCGGGCGGCGCGTCGCCGGGCGGGCCGCCGGGGCAGGGGCCGGCGCCACGGGCGCGGCGATGGAGGCGTCCGCCGAGGCGCCGCCGCCTTCCGCCAGCACCGCCGGGGATTCGCTGCCCGCGCCGCTCACCGCGGCCGGTGGCTCGGCCGCCGGAACCTCCGCCGGGGCAGGGGTGCGGCCCTCGTGGTGCTCGGCCACCAGCCGGTCCAGCAGGCGCACGCCCCAGGCCGTCGCGCCCTTGGGCACGGTGGGCTGGTCCTTGGAGCCCCAGGCGACGCCGGCGATGTCGAGATGCGCCCAGGGGCAGCCGTCCACGAAGCGCTGGATGAACTGCGCGGCCGTGATGGAGCCGCCCGCGCGCCCGCCGCCCACGTTCTTCATGTCGGCGATGTCGGACTTGATGGCGCGGTCATAGGCCTCGCCCAGCGGCATCCGCCAGGCCAGCTCGCCCACCGCCTTGCCGGCCTCCTGGATGCGCTGGGCCAGCCCGTCGTCGTTGGAGAACAGCCCTGCGTGCTCGTTGCCCAGCGCCACGATGATGGCGCCGGTCAGCGTGGCCAGGTTCACCATGAAGGCCGGGTCGAAGCGCTTCTTGCAGTAGGACAGCACGTCCGCCAGCACGAGCCGCCCCTCGGCATCGGTGTTGATCACCTCGATCGTCTGGCCGGAATAGGAGGTGACGACGTCGCCGGGGCGCACGGCGGTGGAGGAGGGCATGTTCTCCACCAGGCCCACCAGCCCGACCACGTCCACCTTCGCCTTGCGGCCCGCCAGCGCCATCATCAGCCCCGCGACCGTGCCGGCGCCGGCCATGTCCCACTTCATGTCCTCCATGCCGCCCGCGGGCTTGATGGAGATGCCGCCCGTGTCGAAGGTCACGCCCTTGCCGACGAAGGCGACCGGCTTGCTGTCCTTCTTCTTGGAATCCGTGCCGTTCCAGCGCATCACCACCATGCGCGGCGGCTGCGCCGACCCCTGGGACACGCAGAGCATGGAGCCGAAGCCGAGCTTCTCCAGGTCCTTCTGCCCGAAGACCTCCACCTCCACGCCCAGCTTCTCCAGCTTGCGCAGGCGGTCGGCGAACTCGGGCGGGTTGAGGATGTTCGCGGGCTCGCTGACCAGCTCGCGCGCCAGGAACACGCCCTCCGCGACCGCGCGGCGGCTGGCCCATTCGGCCTTAGCCGCCTGCGGGTCCTCGCAGAGCACCTTGATGCCGGTCAGGCGCGGCTTGTCCTCGGGCTTCTCCGTGGTGCGGTAGCGGTCGAAGCGCCAGGCGCGCAGCGTGGCGCCGAGCGCGAGATCGGCCGCCGCCCCGGCCCAGCCGCCGATCGCGCGGGCATCCACCGAGGCCACCGTTTCCTTGCCCAGCGCCGCGGCGGCGTTCCCGCCCGCCGCCTCGGCCCCGGCGGCGTCCAGCGCCTCGCGCTTGCCCAGGCCCACAAGCACGAGGCGCGAGAGCCCGCCACCCGGGGCGTAGAGGGTGGTGGACTGGCCCTTGCGGCCCTTGAACTCCGCCGCCGCCACGCCGCGCGAGAGGCTGCCGCCGAGCAGCCGGTCCCATTCCCCCATCAATGCGCCGCCCAGGTCCTCCTCCGCCAGCGGCAGGACGAGGGCGCCGCTTTCGGGCAGGGCGGCTTTGGCGAAGGCGAGGTCGAGCATGGGAGGTCCTGAATTCTTGTTGGGCAGAAGATAGCACCCGCCGGACGATCCGCCATGTTGCGGCGCAGGAGGGGGCGGGCACTTCACCGTTTCATCGTTCTGTCACGCGATAGCGCGGCTTGGCGGTGGCCCCGGGCTGCGGTGGCGGCGGAGGCCGTCGCCAGGAAGCCTTTCCCTGTCCCGCTCCGCCCGCCTGCTCGACCTTCTTCAGGCGCTGGCGGAGGAACTCGGCGTCTCCCCCCCGGACGCTTATACCGCGACATCGAGACGCTGGTGGCCCAGGGCGCGCCGATCGAGGGGGAGGCGGGGATCGGCTTTGTCCTGCGCCGCGGCTTCTTTCTGCCGCCGCTCCGCTTCACGGCGGACGAGGTGGACGCCCTGATCCTCGGGCTGCGCCTGGTCGCCCGGCGGGGGGACGAGGCGCTCGAGGCGGCGGCGGGCAACGCCCTGGCCAAGATCGAGGCGGTGCTGCCGCCCGACATTGCCGGTGCGGCCGAGTCCGGCGCCCTGCTCGCCGGCCCGGGCATCCCCACGCCGCACCTGGCCATGCTCCGCCGCGCGATCGCCTAGGAAGCCCGGCTTTGCCTGCGCTACACCGATAGGAAGGGCGCGGGAACGGAGCGCGTGGTCTGGCCGGCCGCCATCGGCTTCTTCGAGGCGGCGGAGGTGCTGGTCGCCTGCTGCGAGACGCGTGGGGACTTCCGCCACTTCCACCTGGACCGGATCGCGGAGGCCGCCCCCGCCGGCGGCCGCTTTCCCCGGCGTCGGCGCGTGCTGCTGGCCGACTGGCGCGCGGCCCAGGCCATCGAAGGCTTCTGACAGGAACTGACAGGGGGGGCCGCATACCGGCCGGGCAACAGGAGAACCGGCCATGACCGACCTCGGCCTCACCATCCTCCTCGTGGACAGCCCGCCCGCCAGCGCCGCCTTCTATGCGGGCCTGCTCGGGCGGGAGCCCGCGGAGGCCTCGCCCGGCTTCGCCGGGTTCGCCATGCCCTCCGGCGCCGGGCTGGGCCTCTGGTCCCGCCACGCGGTGGAGCCCGCGCCGGGCGCCGGGCCGGGGGCGGCCGAGCTGGCCTTCGCCGTGCCGGACGTGGACGCGGCGCATGCCGACTGGTCCGCGCGCGGCCTGCCGATCGCCCAGGCGCCGACCGACATGGTTTTCGGCCCGACTTTCGTGGCGCTGGACCCGGCCGGGCACCGCCTGCGCGTGTTCTGCCCGGCCGGCCCCTGAGGGCGGGGCATCGGCGGGGCCGCCGGGCGATGCCGCAGACGTGAGGCGGCGGTCCCCGCGAAGTTCCCGCGCCACGGCCGATCCGTGGAATGATCCGCCCCCGGCGCGGCGCGGCCGCGTCGGAATGGTGGAGGAAAGCCCTTGGCCCCGCCCGAAACGCCCCCCGCGGCCGAAGCGCGGGAGGACGCGCCGCCCGTGGCCCACGCGCCGGGCAAGGACGCCATCCGCGCCCAGTGGGACCGGGCGGCCGCCGGCTGGGACGCGCAGGCGCCGCGGCTCCGAGCCTGGCTGGCCGGCCCCACCGCCGCGATGATCGCGCAGGCCGGCATAGGCCCCGGCGCGCGGGTGCTGGACGTCGCGGCCGGCGCGGGCGAGCAGACGCTGGACATCGCGCGTGCCGTCGGCCCCGGCGGTTCCGTGCTGGCCACCGACCTGTCCCCCGCGATCCTGGAGCGCGCCGCGATGCGCGCGCGGGCGGCGGGGCTGGACAATGTCCGGACCCGCTTGGCGGACGGCGAGGCACTGGGGCTGGAGGAAGCTTCCTTTGACGCGGCCGTGTGCCGCCTCGGCCTGATGCTGCTCCCCGATCCGCTCAGCGGCCTCCGGGAGGTGCGCCGCGCCCTCCGCCCCGGCGGGCGGTTCTGCGCCGTGGTGTTCGCGGGGCCGGCGAACAATCCCTGCATCACCCTGCTGGTCTCCACCGCGATGCGCCATGCGGGGCTGCCCCCGCGCGACCCGTTCCAGGCGGGCGGGCTGCTCAGCCTGGGCAAACCCGGGCTGATCGAGGCGCTCTTCGCCGAGGCCGGCTTCGCGGAGATCCGGGTTTCGCGGATGGAGGCGCCCTTCCGGCTGCCCTCCGTCCGGGACTACCTCGACTTCCTGCGCGCCGCGGCCGGTCCCGTCATCGCAATGCTCGACCGGCTCGACCCGGCGGCGCGCGAGGCCGCCTGGGCCGATATCGAGGGCGGGCTCGGCGCCTTTCGCACGGAGGGTGGCTGGGAAGGGCCGAACGAGCTTCTGCTCGCCTCAGGGCGGCGATAGGAACGGCATTCCCCTGCCGGGGCCGCGGAAGCGGCCGCTCCCGCGCGCGGTTCAGCGCCAGCCGCCGCGCCAGCCACCGTGGCCGCCATACCCGTGGCCGCCACCATAGCCACCGCCCCCGTAGCCACCGCCATAGCCCCGCCCACCATGGGCCGGCGCCGAATAGGCATAGGAGCGGTACCCCCCGCCATGGCCGTAGCCATAGGGGCCGGCGGGATAGGCCACGCAGCCGGCCAGCGAGGCGCCGGCGACCAGGACGGCGAGCACGCGGAGCGGCCGGAAACGGCGGAACATGGTAACCTCCTGACGGCGGGCGGCGGCGGAATGCCGCTTGCGCCTCGCCACGGGGCCATGACGCTCCGGGGAACTGTCCGAACCGAGGCGGGATCGTGCCCGCGCCGTGGCAGGGCGGCCGGTCCGGGCCGCCGCACGCAGGCGTGATGCGCCGCCCCGGGACGCGCCGTCAGGGAACGGCGACGACGTCGTCCGGGCGCTGCGGCGGCAGCTTGATCGCCACGGCCCGGAAGCGGCCGGTGGTGGCGCGCGAACCGGCATGGGCGGTGCGGCGGGGGATGATCACCATGTCGCCGGGCTTCACCTGCACCTCGCGGTCGCCGAGCCAGAAGGAGCCGGTGCCGTCCAGGATCAGCTGGATCTCGTCGGCATCCGCGTGGAAGTGCTTCATCACGTTGCCGCTCTGGACGGCGATCGTGCCGTGCTCGGAATCCACCAGGGTGCGCGAGCGCACGTCGGCGCCGGGGCGCATCGGCCCGATCTCCTCGTCCGTCATCGTGAACACGTTGACGATCTGCGGCGTCATGGCCGGGCGCGCGGCGGCGCCCTGGGCCCAGGCATGCGGCACCACGTCGGCCGCGAAAAGTCCGGCGGCGAAGGCGACGGCAAGGCCGCCGCAGATGACGGGAAGGCGCATGGTTCGGTTTCCTCCGGGTTCGTGCCGGGGATCATGGGCCAGCCCGTCCCGCCGCCGCAACAAGCCTCGCGCGCCCCTCCGGGCCGGGGGCGTGTTCACGCGCGAGGCGATCGCGCACTAGCCTGCCGCGATGCGATTCGCGGTTCTCGCCGACACCCATGGAAACCTCCTCGCCCTCCGGGCCGTGCTGGAGGACCTGCGCGCCGCGTCACCCGACCTTTTGGTGAACCTCGGCGACCTCGTTTCCGGCCCCTTCGACCCGGCCGGCGCGGCGGAGGCGCAGATGGCGCTCGGCTGCCCCACCCTGTCCGGCAACCACGAGCGGCAGATCCTGGAGGGCGCGCCGGGCCAGTCCGACGGCTTCGCGCGGCCGCTGCTCACCCCGGCCCAGCGCGGCTGGATGGCGGCGCTGCCGAAAACCCTTTCCCTCGCGGGGGGCGAGGTCTTCGCCTGCCATGGCAGCCCCGCGGGGGGCGACCTGGACTACCTGCTGGAGGACGTCACGGCCGGCCACGCGGCGCTCGCCGCGCCCGAGGCCATCGCGCCGCGCCTGGCCGGCATCGGCGCCGCGCGCCTCGTGCTCTGCGGCCACACCCACACCGCCCGCGCCGTGACGGTGGGGGATGTGCTGGTGGTGAACCCCGGCAGCGTCGGCATGCCCGCCTACCGCGACCTGCTGCCCGTGCCGCACGCGATGGAGGCGGGCAGCCCGCATGCCCGCTACGCCCTTGTCACCCGGCGCGCCGGCGCCTGGGCCGCAGAGCTTCGCGCCGTGCCCTATGACTGGGAAGCCGCCGCCCGGCAGGCCCTGCGCGCCGGGCGCCCCGACGCCGCCCATGCCGTGCGGACCGGAAGGGCCATGCCCCAGCCCTGATCCCGAGCCCTGATCCCGAGCCCTGATCCCGAGCCCTGATCCCGCAGCCCTGATCGCGCGGCCCTGGTCCCGCCGGCGGGGGGTGCCCTTCCGCCCCCCGGCCGGGCTATTGCCCTGGCATGACCGACGATGACCTGCTCGCCCTGGCCGCCACCCTGGCCGAGCGCGCCGCCCATGCCATCAACGCGATCCGCGCCGCCGGCTTCGCGGTGGAGCGCAAAAGCGACGCCTCGCCCGTGACGGAGGCGGACCGCATCGCCGAGGCGCTGATCGTCGAGGGGCTGCGCGCCGCCAGCCCCGATATCCCCGTGGTGGCGGAGGAGGAGGTCGCGGCCGGGCTGCACACGGCGCTGGCCCCGCGCACCTGGCTGGTGGACCCGCTGGACGGCACGCGCGAATTCGCCGCCGGCCATGACAGCTTCACCGTGAACATCGGGCTCGTGGTGAACGGCATCGCCCATCTCGGCGCCGTGGCCGTGCCCGCCACGATGGAGATCTTCGGCGGCATCGTGCCCAGGGGACTGGCCTGGAAGCGCGACGCCGCCGGCCAGCGCCCCATCCGTGCCCGTGCCATCCCGGCGGAGGGCGCGACGGTGCTCGCCTCCCGCCATTATTCCGACGATCCCCGGCTGGACCGCTTCCTGGAGGGGCGCCAGGTGGCCAAGGTGGTCAAGATCGGCTCCGCCGTGAAGTTCTGCCGCCTGGCCGAGGGCGCGGGGGACCTCTATCCCCGCTTCGGCCGCACCATGGAATGGGACACCGCCGCCCCCCAGGCCGTGCTGGAGGCCGCGGGCGGGCGCGTGGCGGGCTTCGACGGCGCGCCGCTGCGCTACGGCAAGCCCCTGTTCGAGAACATGGCCTTCCTGGCCCAGGGCGCGGAAATCGAGGGCGCTGCGTGACGGAGCGCCTGCCGCCCGACGCGGTCGCGCGCGCCGCCGCCCTGCTGCGGGAGGGGGCGCTGGTCTCCTTTCCCACCGAGACCGTCTATGGCCTGGGCGCCGATGCCCGGCAGGCGCGCGCGGTGGCCGCGATCTTCGAAGCCAAGGGCCGGCCGCACTTCAACCCGCTGATCCTGCACTTCCCCGAGGCCGGCGCCGCCTTCGCCGAGGTGGTGCCGGATGAGCGTGCTCGGGCGCTGGCCGCGCGCTTCTGGCCGGGGCCGCTGACCCTGGTGCTGCCGCGCCGCGCGAGCAGCCGCGTGGACCTGCTGGCCGGGGCGGGACTGGACACGCTGGCCGTGCGGGTGCCCGCCCATCCCCTGGCCTTGAGCCTGCTGCGGGAGGCGGGCGTGCCCGTCGCCGCGCCCTCGGCCAACCGCTCCGGCGGTGTTTCCCCGACCACGGCGGACCACGTGCTGGAGGGGCTGTCGGGCCGCATCGCCGCCGTGCTGGATGGCGGGCCCTGCGCGGTGGGGGTGGAAAGCACGGTGCTGGACCTCACCGGCGCCGGGGCCGTGCTGCTGCGCCCCGGCGGCGTCACGGCGGAGGCGATCGAGGCGGTGGTCGGGCGTGTCGGGCGCACCATCCCGCTCGCGGCCGCGGAAAAGAGCCGGAGCCTGCGCTCGCCGGGGATGATGCTGTCCCATTATGCGCCGGCGCTGCCGGTGCGGCTGGGCGCCGGCGCGGTTTCGGCGGAGGAGGCGCTGCTGGCCTTCGGCCGGCCCCTGCCCGGGGCCGGGGCGGTGTGGAACCTTTCCGAGGCGGGCGACCTGGCCGAAGCCGCCGCGCGCCTCTTCGCAGGGCTGCGCTGGCTGGATGCCGAAGGGGCGCGGCGGGGGCTGCGGGGGATCGCGGCCATGCCCGTGCCGGCGGAAGGGCTGGGGGAGGCGATCAACGACCGGCTGGCCCGCGCGGCGGCGCCGCGCTGAAGGGCTGCTCGCGGCCCCGCCGCGCTGCACCCCCCTTGTCCCGGTTCCCCGCCGGGTTGACCCTGGCCTCGTGCTCAAGCCAACCGCCCCGACCCCGGACCATGCCGGGGAACCCCCGCTCAACCCGCCGCCCGGCCCCTCCCAGCTTTTCGCGGCCTTCGCCAAGGCGGGGCTGATGGGCTTCGGCGGCGCCCAGGTCTGGGTGCGCCGCGCCCTGGTGGAGGAGCGCCGCTGGATGACCGAGCGCGACTACGCGGAGGTGCTGGGCCTCGGCCAGGTGCTGCCCGGCCCGAATGTCGGCAATGCCGCCGTGATGATCGGGCGGCGCTTCGCGGGCCTGCCCGGCTCCTTCGCGGCCACGGGCGGGCTCTACCTGTTTCCGCTGGTCGTGCTGATGGCGCTGGTTCTGCTCTGGCAGGAATTCGCCGGCGATCCCCATGTCGCCGCCTTCATGCACGGGCTGGCCTGCGCGGCGGCGGGCATGGTGATCGGCAACGGTTTGCGCATGACCGGGCGGCTTCGCCCGCCGCCGGAGCTGATCGCGATCGGCCTTGCCTCCACCCTCGCCGCCGCCTGGCTGCGGGTCCCGCTGCCGCTGATCGTGCTGGTGCTCGGCCCCGTCTCGGTCGCCGCCGTGGTCTGGCGCGGCCGGCGGGGCGCGCGGGCATGAGCGCGGTGGTGTGGGACCTGTTCCTGTTCTTTCTCAAGCTCTCGCTCGTCGCGGTGGGCGGCGCCAATGCCGCCGTGCCCTCCATGCACCACGAGGTGGTGGAGCTGCGCGGCTGGATGACGGATGCCAGCTTCTCCCAGGGCTATGCCCTGGCCTCGGCGGCGCCAGGGCCGAACGTGCTGTTCGTGGCGGTGATCGGCTGGCACGTGGCGGGCTGGCAGGGCATGGCCGCCAGCCTGATCGGCTTCCTGGGCCCCACCTTCGTCCTGGCCTGGGCGGTCGCCATGCTGACCCAGCGCCTGGCGGGCGATGCGCGCATGGCGGCGCTGCGGGCGGGGCTGGTGCCGGTGGCGGTGGGGCTGATCCTGGCCACCGGCCTCGTCACCGGCGCGGCCGCCGCGCGCGGCACGGGCACGGAGGTGGCGGTGGCCGTGGTGATCACCTTCGCCTCCGCCATCTTCGTGTGGCGCTCCCGCTTCTCGCCGATCTGGACGCTGCTGGCGGGGGGGCTGCTGGGGCTGGTGCTGCTGGGGCAGTGAGGGCCGTGCCGCCCACCGCCGCACTAATAATCATTCTCACCTATTGCCGGGATCGCCGGGCCGGATCAGATTGCGCGCCGTTCATCCTTCCGAGGCCAGCCCCATGATCCGCCCGCGGTTCGCCCTCCTGCTCGCCCTTTCCCTCCTCGCCGCCCCCCTTTCCGCAGGCGCGGCGGAGGTCAACCTCTACACCACCCGTGAGCCAGGCCTGATGCGCCCCCTGGCGGAGCGCTTCACCCAGGAGACCGGGGTGAAGGTCAACACCGTCTTCGTCCAGGGCGGGCTGGCGGAGCGGCTGGCGGCCGAGGGCAGCCGGTCCCGCGCCGATGTCGCCATGGTGGTGGACGTGGGCAACCTGATGGAGCTGGTGGACCGCAACCTGACCCAGCCCGTGCGCTCGGAGGTGCTGGAAGCCGCCATCCCCGCCCCGCTGCGCGACCCGCAGGGCCGCTGGTTCGCCCTCTCCACCCGGGCGAGGGCCATCTACGCCTCCCGCGAGCGCATCCCCGAGGCCGAGGCGGCCAAGCTGACCTACGAGGACCTGGCGGACCCCCGCTTCAAGGGCCGCGTCTGCATCCGTTCGGGCCAGCACCCCTACAACACCGCGCTGTTCTCGATCCTGATGATCCATCACGGCGAGCCCTGGCTGCGCGACTACCTCACCAAGCTGCACGGCAACCTCGCCCGCCGCGCCACGGGCGGCGACCGCGAGGTGGCCCGCGACATCATGGCGGGCATCTGCGACGTCGGGCTGGCCAACACCTACTATGCCGGGCTGATGCTGTCGGGGCAGGGCGGCGAGGAGCAGAAGCGCTGGGGCGAGGCCGTGCGCGTGGTCCTGCCGGCGGCGGAGACGGCGGTGAACATCTCCGGCGGGGCCGTCACCCGCCACGCGCCCAACCGGGCCGAGGCCGTCCGCTTCCTGGAGTTCCTCGCCTCCGCCGAGGCGCAGTCCATGTACGCCGACGCCAACTTCGAGAACCCGGTGCGCCCGAACACCCCCGTGAACCCCATCGTGGCCGGCTTCGGCGCGCTCACCCCGCGCGACGTGTCCCTGCCCGAGGTGGCCTCCCGCCGGGCGCTGGCCAGCCGCATCGTGGACGAGGTCGGCTTCGACCGCTGAGGATGATGCGGCCGGCGGGCCGATGAGCCACCTGGGAACCGCACCGGTGCTGCCGGCCGTTCTCGGCACGCCCGCGCGCGCGCCGCTCGGCCCGCCTCCGGCCTGCGGCCCGCGCCCCGGCTTCCGGCGCGTGGCGCTGGGCCTGCGCCTGGGGGCGGTGCTCGGCGTGCTGCTGGTGGCGCTGCCGGTGGTGGCGCTCGCCTTCGCGGCGGCGCGGGGCTCGGGCGATCTCTGGCCGCACCTCATCCGCTTTGTTCTGCCCGAGGCGGCGGTGGAAACCGCCCTGCTGCTCGCCGGGGTGGGCGCGGTGGCCGTGGGCGTGGGCACGGGCACGGCCTGGCTGGTCACCTCCTACCGCTTTCCCGGGCGCCGGACCTTTGCCTGGGCTCTGGTGCTGCCGCTGGCCATGCCCGCCTATGTCGCGGCCTATGCCTGGCTGGACGTGCTGCACCCGGCGAGTTCCGTGCAGTCCGGCCTGCGCGCCCTGCTGGGCCTGACCAACCCGCGCGCCATCCCGCTGCCCGAGATCCGCTCCCTGCCCGGCTGCATCATGGTGATGGGGACGGTGCTGTTTCCCTATGTCTATCTCGCGGCCCGCGCCGCTTTCCTGACGCAGGGGACCGACATGCTCCGGGCCGGGCGGGCGATGGGGGCGGGGGGATGGCGGCTTTTTCTCTCGGTCGGCCTTCCCATGGCCTGGCCGGCTGTCACGGCCGGGGCGGCCCTGGCGCTGCTGGAAACCCTGAACGACGTCGGCGCCGCCGAATTCCTGGGCGTGCGGACGCTGACCGTCTCGGTCTACGTCACCTGGATCACCCGCTCCTCGCTGGAGGGGGCGGCGCAGATCGCGCTCGTGCTGCTGGCGGCCGTCGCCGCCGTGCTGGCGCTGGAGGGCTGGGGGCGCAGCCGGTCCCGCGAGGCCCGGGCGGTGCAGGATTCCCTGCCCCCGGACCTGCGCCCCATGCCGCTGGGCAGGGGGCTGCTCGCCTCCCTTGCCTGCGCCCTGCCGGTTCTGCTCGGCTTCGTCACGCCGGCCTCCTACCTTCTCTGGGCGGCCTGGCGGCGGGTCGCGGAGTTCGGCTGGCCGGCGGAACTCGGCACCTGGATCGCCAACAGCGCGACGCTGGCGGCCATCGCCACCCTTCTCGTGCTGCCCGCCGCCCTGCTGCTCGCCTTCGGGGCGAGGACGGGGCAGGGGGCGGAGCCGGGCGCGCGGCCTGGGCTGGACGCCGCCCTGCTGCGCGCCAGCCTGCTCGGCTACGCCCTGCCCGGGGGTATCGCGGCGGTGGGGCTGATCATCGCCTTCGGGGGGATGGACGACGCGCTGGAAACCCTCGGCGCCCTCGCCCCGCCGCCCCTCTCGGGCACGCTGGCCGCGCTGATCCTGGCTTATTTCGTGCGCTTCCTCGCCATTCCCGCCTCGGGTCTCGACGCCGCCTATGGGCGCATCCGGCGGGAGGTGGACTGGTCGGCCCGCGCCATGGGGGCGGGGCCGGGACGCATCCTGTGCCGGGTTCACCTGCCGATGCTGCTGCCGGCCATGCTGGCGGCGGCGCTGCTGGTGTTCCTGGATGCCATGAAGGAACTTCCGGCCACCCTGCTGCTGCGCCCCTTCAACCGGGAAACACTGGCCACCGCGCTGTATGGCGAGGCCGCGCGCGGCACCTATGAGGAAGGGGCGGTGGCGGCGCTGGCCCTGGTGGTGGTGGGGCTGCCGGTGATCGCGCTGATGGTGGCGGGCGGGCGCGCCGCGGCGGGCCGGGGGCGGCGGCTGGGGCGGCGGTCCGCGCACCCGGCCTGAAGGGTGGCCCGGGCGGGGCACCCTTTGCCGGGCAACGGCATGGGGCCAGATGAGGGCTTCGGCGCCCCGGCCGCTCCGTCAGCACCGCTGTAACTCCCGATAACCACCCTTGACCCGCGGCCCCGCCGCGGCGTTTGGTCCCCCCGCCATGCCCGATACCCCGATGCCCCTGATCCCGACCCTCCCGGCCGGCCTGCTGGACGCCCTGCACGGCGTCCTCGGGTCCCGTGGCGTGGTGACGGACCCGCTGGACCTCGAGCCGCACCTGTCCGACTGGCGCGGCCTCTACCGCGGCGCCTCCCCGGCCCTGCTGCGGCCGGCCTCCACGGAGGAACTCGCGGCCGCAATGCGCCTGCTCTACGAGGCGGGCGTGCCGGTGGTGCCCCAGGGCGGCAACACCTCCATGGTGGGCGGCGCCATGCCGGACGAGAGCGGGCGGCAGGTGATCCTGTCCCTGTCCCGCCTGAACCGCATCCGCGACCTCGACCCGCTGGACATGACCATGGTGGCCGAGGCCGGCGTGGTGCTGAAGACCGCGCAGGACGCCGCCGCCGCGGCGGGCTGCCTGTTTCCCCTTTCGCTCGGCGCCGAGGGCACGGCCACGATCGGCGGCGTGCTCTCCACCAATGCCGGCGGCAACACCACCGTGCGCTACGGCAACGCGCGGGACCTGATGCTGGGGCTGGAGGTGGTGCTGCCCGATGGCGGCGTGATCAGCGGCCTGCGGCGGCTCCGCAAGGACAACACCGGCTATGCGCTGCGCCACCTGATGGTGGGCGCCGAGGGCACGCTGGGCATCGTCACCGCCGCCGTGCTGCGGCTGTTCCCCCGCCCGCGCGCCGAGGCCATCGCCCTTTGCGCCGTGGAAAGCGAGGACGCGGCGCTCGCCCTGTTCCGCCGCTTCCGGGACCGCGACGAAGGGGCCGTCCGCGCCTTCGAGTACATGGCCGGCCAGGGCATGGACCTGGTGCTGCGCCACGTGGAGGGCGCCACCCTGCCGCTGTCCGAGCGCGCGGAGCACTACGTCCTGGTGGACCTGTCCTCCTCCCGCCCCGACGCCGACCTGCGCGGGCTGATGGAGGCGGTGCTGGAGGAGGCGCTGGAGGCCGGGGAGGTGCTGGACGCGGCCCTGGCCGAGAGCGAGGCCCAGCGCGCCGCCATCTGGCGCCTGCGCGAGGAGCACCCGGAGGCGCAGAAGCGGGAAGGGGCCTCGGTGAAGAACGACGTCTCCGTGCCCGTTTCCAGGGTGCCTGAGCTGATCCGGCGGAGCAACGCGGCGCTGAAGGCCCTGATCCCCGGCGCCCGCCCCGTGCCCTTCGGCCACATGGGCGACGGCAACATCCACATGAACCTCGAGCAGCCCGAGGGCATGGACCCCGGCGTCTTCCTGGCGCTGAGCCACGAGATCATGGACTGCGTGAACGCCATCGTCCGCGACCTCGACGGCTCCTTCTCCGCCGAGCACGGGGTGGGGCGCCTCAAGCCCGACATGCTGGCGGAATGGCGGGGGGGCGCGGAGCTGGACGCCATGCGCCGCATCAAGGCGGCGCTGGACCCCAAGGGATTGCTGAATCCGGGCAAGGTTCTTCCCGCGTGAGGGGCGGGCTGCCGCATCCGGGGGCACCGATGGCGGCGCTGCTGGCCGCGCTGTGTCTTTCCGCCTGCGCGACCTCTCCCTCCATGCCATCCCCGCGGCAGCTCGAGCCCGCCCAGCGCCTGCCCGACATCCCCGACGCCTTCCGGGCGGAGCTGCTCGGCGGCCGCTCGCCGGACTGCCGCCTGCGCGGCAACGCCGTTTATCTCGGGCAGGGCCGCTTCCTGACCGCCGCCCATCTCGTGGACGACATGGTGCCGCGCCTGCGGCACTGCTCGGGCATCCAGCTGGAGCCCACGGTCGTGTTCGGCGGCTACAGCCTGCCCGTTCGGCTGCTGCGCGTCGGCGAAGGGCATCTGGAGCCCGGCATCGGCCCGATCTACCGCAAGGGCGAGGATCTGGCGCTGCTGCAGGCCCTGACCGTTCCCGCCGGCCCGGCCGCCGTGCCCTGCCCCTCCGGCCCGCTGCCCGGGCAGGACGTGGTGGTGCGCTCCGCCCAGCGGCGGGCGGTGGCGCGGGCGGGCGGCATGGTGGCCGAGGACCGCGCGGCGGACGGCGCCTATGCCGACCTTCCCATTCACCTGGAGCAGGGCGAATCCGGCGCGGGCGTCTTCGATGCCCAGACCCACTGCCTGCTGGGGGTCGTCAGCCATCGCCCGGACGACACACCCGGCCATTCGCGCATCGTCCCCTCCGCGGCCATCCGCGCCTTCCTGTTCGAGGAGCGCGCGGCAGGGGCCGGCGGCCAGCTCGCCGGCGCCCCGGCGCCCGAGGACGAGGCGGCCCGGGCCGGCGCGCCGCCCGCCGGGGAAGCGGCGGGGGCGGGCGGCACCCGGCCAGCCGCCGGGCGTATGGCCGGCCGGAGCCCTCCGCCCGCCGGTCCCGGCGTGTGACCACCCCCACGCGCCATTTGCCCGGGCCCGCCGGTGCCGGTAGGTTGCGGCCGGCATGAGCAGGGTCACGCGCTATATCTCACGGCAGATCGCCGTCAGCCTGCTGGCCGTCACCATCGGCCTCGCGGCGCTGATCTGGCTCACCCAGTCGCTCCGCTTCATCGAGCTGGTGCTGGACCGCGGCCTGCCCTTCTCCGTCTTCCTGGAGCTGACGGGGCTCTTGCTGCCTTCCTTCTTCGCGGTGATCCTGCCCATCACCACCTTCGTGGTGACGCTCTTCGCCTATGTCCGCCTGTCCACGGACCGGGAGCTGGTGGTGATGCGCGCGGCCGGGCTGTCGGACTGGCGGCTGGCCCGCCCGGCGCTGCTGGTCGCGACGCTGTCCACCGCCATAGGGCTGGTGCTGCAGACCTGGCTGGTGCCGGTCTCCCATGCCGCCTTCCGCGAGTGGCAGTTCGAGATCCGCAACCAGATGGCCGCCATCTTCCTCCAGGAAGGGGTGTTCAGCTCCGTCAGCAACGACCTGACCGTGTATGCCCGCGTGCGCGAGAAGGACGGCACGCTGCGCGGCATCCTGATCCACGACATGCGCGATCCCGGCGCGCCCGTGACCATCCTGGCCGAGCGCGGCGTGATCCTGCCGGGCACCAGCGGGCCGCGCGTGATCCTGCTGAACGGCCAGCGCCAGCAGATCGAGATGTCCGCCCCCCCGCGCTCGCCGCCGGGCACGCCGCCGGTGCCGCACCTGTCCGTGCTGGCCTTCGGGGAGAACAGCGTGGAGCTGGCCCGGACGGGCCGGACCGAGGATGCCCGCAACCGGGATTCGCGCGAGCGCTTCGTGGGCGAACTGCTGAACCCCGACCCGGAGGAAGGCTTGGCCGAGCGCGACATCCGCAAGTTCCGGGCGGAGGGCCACGGGCGCCTCGCCTCTCCGCTCACCGCCTTCTCCTTCGCCATGGTGGGTCTGGCGGCGGCCCTGGCCACGGGCTTTCGCCGCCACGGCGGCGGCATGTCCGCCATCACGGCCATCGCGGCGGTGATCACGCTGCTGGCGCTGGGGCTGGCGGTCGGCAACCTCGCGGCGCGGGACAACCGCTTCATCCCGCTGATCTGGCTGCACGCCATCGGGCCGGCGGTGTTCTCGGCCTGGGTGCTCTCGGGCGCCCCGGGCTGGCCCCGCCGCGCGCCGCCCGTGCCGGCGGACCGGCCTGCCCGCGCGATGCCGGGCCTGGCGCGAGGGGCTGCGGCGGAGTGACGTTCCCCTTCACCTTCGGCCTCTACGTCGCGCGCCGCTTTCTCGTGATGTGCCTGGTCATGCTGGCCGCGCTCACCGGTCTCGTGGTGCTGTTCGACTTCATCGAGCTGCTGCGCCGTGCCGCGACGCGCGAGGTCGGCTTCGCCCTTGTGGCGACCATCGCGGGGCTGCGCGTGCCCTTCGTGGCGCTGCAGGTGCTGCCCTTCGCCATCCTGCTCGGCGGCATCCTGGCCTTCTGGCGCCTCGCCCGCGCCTCGGAGCTGGTGGTGGCGCGCTCGGCCGGCATCTCGGCCTGGGGCTTCCTGATCGGGCCGGTGATCGTGGCGACGCTTCTCGGCGCGGGGGCGACCGCCGGCCTTTCGCCCCTTTCGGCGGCGCTGCTGGGCCGGGCGGAGCGGCTGGATGCGGCGGTGCTGCGCAACGCCGGCGGCACCACCGCCATCGCGGGCGGCCGGCTCTGGCTGCGCCAGGCCGACCGGGAGCTGGACCCGCAGGGGGTGGCCATCCTGTCCGGCCGCGCCGTTGCCCGGCGCGACGGCCGCTTCGGGCTGGAGGAGGTCTCTCTCTGGCGGATCTCGGGCGGGGACCGCTTCCTGTCCCGCGTGGAAGCCCCGACCGCGAGCCTGTCCGGCGGCGCCTGGGTGCTGGAGAACGCGGTCGCCTTCGGCACCGACCGCCAGGCCGCGCCCACCCGGACCTTCCGCTTGGTCACCGAGCTGACGCCCGACCGGATCGAGGACAGCTTCGCCAGTCCGGACACGCTCTCCTTCTGGACGCTGCCCGACTTCATCCAGGTGCTGGAGGATTCCGGATTTTCGGCCGTTCGCCACCGGCTGCAGTTCCATTCCCTGCTCGCCCTGCCCATGCTGGCGGTCGCGATGGCCCTTCTTTCCGCCGGATTCTCGATGCGTGAGGCCCGCAAGGGCGGCGTCGCCCAGATGCTGGGCGCCGGGGTGGCGGCCGGCTTCGCCCTGTTCCTGATCGACCGCGTGACCGGCGAGTTCGGCGAAACCGGCACGCTGCCCGTGGTGCTGGCCGCCTGGGCGCCCGCCGCCGCCGGGCTGATGTGCGCCGTGGCGCTTCTGCTGCACCTGGAGGACGGATGACCGACGTGCTGCTCAGGGAGTGCCCCGGCCCGCCCGTCCCTTGCCCTGCCCTGGTCCGCCTGCCCGCCGCGCCGCGCCGCGCCCGGCTGCTGGGCGGCGTGGCCGTCCTGGCGACGCTGGCCGTGGCCGCCGCCGGCCCGGTGGCCGCCCAGGAGACCGATCCCAGCGCCATCACCGTGCCGGGCGTCGGTGCCGTGCCGGGCGTGGGCATGTTGCGCGGGGCGGCGCCCCCCACCGCGGCGCCGGCCCCCGCGCCATCCATCTCCGCCTCCGGCGCGCTGAGCGGCAACGTCCAGCTCGACCGCAACGCGCCCGTCACCTTCACCGCCAACGAGGTGGAATACGACCAGGGCCAGAACCGCGTGACGGCCACGGGCGGCGTGGAGGCCTGGCAGAACGAGCGCATCCTGCGCGCCGACCGCTTCACCTATGACCGCAACACCGGCATCGCCATCGCCGAGGGCAATGTCCAGATGCTGGAGCCCGACGGCCAGGTGATCTTCGCCGAGCGCGCGGAGCTTCAGGGCGGCATGCGCGAGGCGGTGGTGAACGGGCTGCGCGGCCTGCTGGCGCAGAACGGCCGGCTGGCCGCCAACGGCGCGCTGCGCCGGACCACCGAGAATGGCTCGGTGGTCATGGACCTGTCGCGCGTCGTCTACTCCTCCTGCGACCTGTGCGCCGACGATCCGCAGGCGGCGCCGCTCTGGCAGCTCCGCTCCCGCCTCGCGACCCAGGACGGCGAATCCAAGCGCCTGCGCTTCCGCGACGCCACCGTGGAGTTCGGCGGCGTCCCGGCCTTCTACACGCCCTATCTTTCGATGCCCGACCCCGGGACGCCGCGCGCCTCCGGCTTCCTCAGCCCCTCCTTCGGGCAGACGCGCTATCTCGGCGGCTTCGCGGAGTTCCCCTATTACTGGGCGATCGACGGGCAGAGCGACCTGATCGTCACGCCCATGATCGCGAGCCAGGCGCCACCCAGCCTCTTCGCCAACTACCGCGGACGCTACAACTTCGGCTCCATGACCATCCTGGGCTCGGTGGGCGAACTGACCGGGCGCGAGTCGAGCCGCGAGAAGGGGCTGGGCGGGCATGTCTTCGCCCGCGGCAACTTCACCCTCAACGAGAACTGGCAGGCCGGCTTCAACATCAACCGCGCCACCAGCGAAACCTATCTGCGCGCCTACCGCCAGCCCGGAACGGGGGTGCTGACCAGCACGGTCTATGCCGAGGGCTTCTGGGGCTACAACGCCTATGCCCGCATCAACGCCTTCGCCTTCCAGAGCCTGCGCGCCCAGGACATCACCGCGCGCATCCCCTATGTGCTGCCCAACCTCTACTACGAGCAGGTGCTCAACCGGGATCAGCTGGGCGGCACGCTGACCGCCGACGCCACCGCCTTCAACATCTACCGCGACGAGGGCACCAAGACGCGGCGCGCCGGCACCCGGCTGAGCTACGAGCTGCCGCGCTACGACAGCTTCGGCTCCCAGTGGACCTTCCGCGCCCAGGCCGACGCGCTGGGCTACAACGCCAACGACCTCGACCTCGCGCCCAACTTCGTGGTCGGGCGCGAGGACACCAACACGGCCACCGGCAACATCCGCGCGGCGCTGGACTGGCGCCTGCCCCTGGTGCGCTCGGCGGGCAGCCTCGGGCGGCAGCTGATCGAGCCCCGGGTCCAGCTCGTCACCGGGCCCAACACGGGGCGGCAGACCAAGATCCCGAACGAGGACAGCCTCGACTTCGAATTCACCGACGCGAACCTGTTCTCCCTCAACCGCTTCAACGGGCGCGACCGCCAGGAAGGCGGAAGCCGTGTGGACGCCGCCCTGCGCGCGGCCTGGTACTTCCCCAGCGGCGGCTCGCTCGAGGGGTTGGTCGGGCGTTCCTTCCGCGCCTCGGACGAGGCGATCTTCCAGGACCGCTCCGGCCTCGAGAAGCGGGCCTCCGACTGGGTCGGCCGCGTCACCCTCGCGCCAACGCCCTGGCTCGACCTCACCGCCCGCACGCGCCTCGACGGCGACACGCTGGACCGTCGCATGATCGACGGCACGGCCGGCATCGGGCTGGCGCCCGTGGGGCTGGACAGCACGCGCCTGACCTTTGGCTACCTCTACGAGCTGCCCTCGCCCCTGCGCCTGCCCCAGCGCTACATCCGCGAGGTTTACGCCGGGGCCAGCACCCGCATCGGCAGCCGCTGGCGCGCCGGCGCCTTCGGCCGCTACGACCTGGAGCTGGAGCGCGGCGTCTCCTACGGCGCCAGCGCCGCCTACGAGGACGAGTGCTTCGTCTTCGAGGGCCGCTTCTACCGGTCCATGGCCGAGAACCCCCTGACCGCCCGGACCTACCCGAGCGGCACCACCCTGCTGCTCCGCATCTCGCTCAAGACCGTGGGCGAGTTCGGTCTGCGCGCCCTTTAGCCCCGGCCGTCAGGGCGGCACCGCGGAGCGCCACCCGGGCGCGGCCCGCCGGGCCGCTTCGAAAGGGATCGCTTCAAACTGCCGCCCGCATGGTCTAGGAACCCCGGCATGCGACGCCCTCACCGCCTCCGCCCGGCCCTGCCGGCCCTGCTCGGTTTCCTGCTCGGCGCCGTCCCGGCGCTGACCGGCAACGGGCAGGCCCTCGCGCAGCCCGCGACCCGACAGCCCCGGCCGGCTCCGGCGGCCGCGCCGGCGTCCGAGTTCAGCAACCGCATCCTGGCCATCGTGAACGGCGACGTGATCACCGAGTCGGAGGTGCAGTCCCGCGCCAGGCTCTTCGCCCTGAACATCGGCCTGCAGCCGGGGGGCGACCTGTTGACCCGCATCCGCCCGCAGATCATGCGCCAGCTGATCGAGGAACGCCTGCGCCTGCAGGAAATCCAGCGGCGCCGCATCCCCGTGGGCGACGACGAGGTGGCGGCGGCGATCGGCGACATCGAGAAGCGCAACGGCCTGCCCGACGGGGGGCTGCGCGCCCAGCTTCGCGGAGCGGGCGTCGAGCCCCGCGTGCTGTACGACCAGCTTCGTGCCCAGATCGGGTGGTCGCGCTTCATCCGCGCCCTGCTCGGCCCGAGTGCCGAGCCCTCCGAGTCCGCGATCAAGGAGGCCGTCGCCGCGCAGGAGGCGCGTGCCGGGCAGCCCGAATACCTGCTGTCCGAGATCTTCGTGCCGGTGGAGGACCCTTCCTCGGCGGCCGAGACCAAGCGCTTCGTGGACGACGTGATCGGCCGCCTGCGCCAGGGCCTGCCCTTTCCTATCGCCGCCACCCAGTTCAGCCAGAGCCAGACGGCCCTGCAAGGCGGTGACCTCGGCTGGGTGAGCACGGAGGGGCTCGACCCCGCCGTCGCCGCCATCGTGCAGCGCATGCCGCCCGGGGCCATTTCCAACGCCATCGAGGTGCCCGGCGGCTTCCAGGTGGTGGCGCTGCGCCAGAAGCGGGAAACCGGACGCGAGAACGCCACCATGGTCACGATCCGCCAGGCTTTCCTGCCCTTTTCCTCCCCCCTCGACCCGCAGAACCCGACCGACCAGCAGAAGGCGCAGCTCGCACGCGCCCAGGGCATCCGCGGCGGCTGCGACGCGGTGGAGGCCGCGGCCCGTGCCGCCAACTCCCCCCGCCCCTCCGATCCCGGCGGCGCGCTGCGGCTGGAAACGCTGAGCCCGCCGCCGCTGCGCCAGCTCGTGGCGGGGCTGACGCCCGGGCGCCCGAGCCAGCCCATCATCACGCCCGAGGGCATCCTGGTGATCGCCGTCTGCTCGCGCGAAACCCGCAACCTCGCCCAGTTCACGCCCGAGCAGGCCAAGCAGCAGATCCTGCGCGACCGGGCGGAAAACCTGTCCCGCCAGCAGATCCGCGACCTCCGCCGCCGCGCGACGATCGAGATGCGTGGCTGAGCTTCCCAGCCTTTCCCAGACGGTCGCGCGCCACGGGCTGGCCGCGCGCAAGTCGCTTGGCCAGCACTTCCTGCTGGACGAGGCGCTGTGCGCGCGGATCGCGCGGGTGGCCGGCGACCTCGCCGGGCGGCACGTGCTGGAGGTCGGGCCCGGCCCCGGCGGGCTGACCCGCGCGCTCCTGGCCGCTGGCGCCGATCACGTCCATGCCGTGGAACTGGACAGCCGTGCCGTGGCGGCCCTCGCCGAGCTGTCGGAGGCTCATCCCGGCCGGCTGACGGTCACCGAGGCCGACGCGCTGCGGATCGACCCCGTGGCGATGATGCCCGCGCCCCGGCGCATCATCGCGAACCTGCCCTACAACGTGGGATCGCCGCTCCTGATCGGCTGGCTGGCGCGCGCCGGCGAATTCGAGAGCATGACCCTCATGTTCCAGCAGGAGGTGGCCGAGCGCATCGTCGCCGCGCCGGATGCCGAGGGATACGGCCGCATGGCGGTCGCGGCCCAGTGGCGCTGCCGGGCGCATCTGGTGCTGCGCCTGCCGCCGGGTGCCTTCTCGCCCCCGCCCAAGGTCTGGTCGGCGGTGGTGCACCTCGTGCCGCATGCCACGCAGCCCGACCCCGTGCTGGCCCGCGCGATGGAGCGCGTGACGGCTGCCGCCTTCGGTCAGCGGCGCAAGATGCTCAGGGGATCGCTGAAGTCGCTCGGCGATGCCGAGGGGCTGCTGGGTGCCGCGGGCATCGAGCCGACACGGCGGGCCGAGACGCTGACGGTGGCGGAGTTCGAGACGCTGGCGCGGGGGCTTCTCGCGCGGGGAGGGTAGGGGGCGCCCGCCTCAGGCCGCCACCCGCTCGAACCGCGCGGCGAAGGCCTCGCGCGCCTCATGGCTCATGTGCAGCCCGCGCTTCGTGCGACGCCACAGCACGTCCTCCGGCGCCACCACCCATTCGCGGGCGCGCATCCATTCCAGCTCCCGCGCCGTGATGCCGCCGCCGAGGTCGCCGCCCATCGCCTCGATGGAGGTGGCGCCGTCGATCACCCGCTCCAGCTCGCTTCCATGGGTGCGGATCAGGCGGTCCAGCAAGGGGCGCTCCAGCCAGGGATGGGCCGACGCCATGCTCTCGGTGAAGGCCGCGCGCGACATGCCCCCGAAGTCGCCGCCCGGCAGCACCGCGCGCGCGGTCCAGTCCGTGCCCTGGCGGCCCAGCGCGCGCCCGATCTGCCGCGCCGCGTCCTCGGCCAGGCGGCGATAGGTCGTGATCTTGCCGCCGAGCACGGACAGCAGCGGGGCCCCCTTGGTGTCCATCGCCAGCGTGTAGTCGCGCGTGACGGAGGAGGGATTGTCGGAGCCGTCGTCGTGCAGGGGCCGCACGCCGGAATAGGTCCAGGCGATCTGGCTGGGGGAGACGGGGTTGCGGAACTGGCGGGACACCGCCTCGCAGAGATAGGCGGCTTCCTCCGGCGTGCAGTGCGGCTTGCCCTGCGCGGGGTCGTGCGGCACGTCCGTGGTGCCGATCAGCGAGTAATCCTGCTCGTACGGAATGACGAAGACCACGCGGCGATCGTCGTTCTGCAGGATATAGGCCTGGTCGCCCCGGTAGAGCGCGGGCACCACGATGTGGCTGCCGCGCACGAGCCGCACGCGCCCCTCCAGCGCCGTGCCCGTCGCATTCTGCGCGCCCATCACCCAGGGGCCGGCGGCATTGGCGATGGCGCGGGCCCGCACGGCGCGCTCCTGCCCGTCCGGGCCGCGGATGGTGGCGGTCCAGGCCTCGGCGCCGCGCTCGGCGCGAAGGAACTCCGTGCGGGGCAGGATGGTGGCGCCGCGGTTGGCGGCGTCCCGCGCGTTCAGCAGGACGAGGCGGCTGTCCTCCACCCAGCAGTCCGAATAGGCGAAGCCGCGGGCGAATTGCGGCTGGCGAAGCGGCTCGCCCTGCGGCAGCCGGTCGAGGTCCAGCGCCTCGCTCCCCGGCAGCGACTTGCGGCTGGCGAGGTGGTCATACAGGAACAGCCCCGCGCGGATCATCCAGCGCGGCCGCATCTCCGGCCGGTGCGGCAGCACGAAGCGCATGGGCCAGACGATGTGCGGCGCGATGGACAGCATCACCTCGCGCTCGGCCAGCGCCTCCCGCACCAGGCGGAACTCGTAGGTCTCGAGGTAGCGGATGCCGCCATGGATGAGCTTGGAGGAGGAGGAGGAGGTCGCCTCCGCGATGTCGCCGCGCTCCACCAGCATGACGGAGAAGCCGCGCCCCACCGCGTCGCGCGCGATGCCGACGCCGTTCACGCCGCCGCCGATGACGAGAAGATCGACGCTGTCCGGCCGATTCAAGGAAGTGTTCATCAGAGAAGCCTTGCCCGCACGCGGGTCACCACGATCTCGGCGACCAGCACGACCGCCAGGATGGCCAGCAGGATGGTCGCCACCTGGTCCCACTGGAAGAAGTTGATCGCGTCCTCCAGCACCACCCCGATGCCGCCCGCGCCGACGAGGCCCAGCACGGCGCTCTCGCGCACGTTGATGTCCCACCGGAACAGGGCGACGCCCCAGAAGGCCGGGCGGATCTGCGGCCAGACGGCCTTCAGCATTTCCGCCCCCCAGGGGGCGCCGGCGGCGCGCAGCGCCTCGCGCGGGCCGGGGTTCATCTCCTCCAGCGCCTCGGCCAGCAGCTTGCCGACGAAGCCGATGGAGCGGAACGCGATGGCGAAGACGCCCGCCGCCGCGCCGGGCCCGAAAACCGCGACGAAGATCAGCGCCCAGACGAGCGAGTTCACGGAGCGCGACGCCACCAGCCCCACCTGCGCCAGCGCGTTCAGAGCGGGCACGCGGCAGATGTTGCGGGCCGCCATGAGCGCCAGCGGAATGGCCATGGCGAAGCCGATCACCGTGCCCAGCGTCGCGATGTGCAGCGTCTCGACCAGCGCGGCATGGACGGTGCGCGGGTAGTAGGCGAGGTCGGGCGGCCACATCCGCACCAGGAGGTCCGCCATCTGCTCGGGTGCGTCGGCCAGGAACTCCGGGATGATGTCGATCGTGCGCACCGCCCAGACCACGGCGGCGACCACGGCCAGGAACATTGCCCAGCGCACAAGCCGCTCGGCCGGCGTGTGGCGGATCCACTCGCGCCGCAGGGGTGCCAGCGTGTCGCCGGTTGCGGCGCTCATTGCGTCGCCGCCCTTGGCGGCGCTCATTGCGTTGCCGCCCTTGGCGGCGCTCATTGCATTGCCGCCCGGATGCGGCCCGACACCAGCTCGGCGAGCAGGATGAGGCCGATGATGGTGATCAGGATGGCCGAGACGAAGTCGTAATCGAACCGCTTGAAGGCCGCGAAAAGCGTGCCGCCGATGCCGCCCGCCCCCACCACGCCAACCAGCGTGGAGTTCCGCAGGTTGCTGTCGAGCTGATAGAGCCCGAAGCCCACGAAGCGCGACGCCACCTGCGGCAGCACGCCGTAGAGCAGCACCGCCATGCCCGAGGCGCCGGTGGAGCGCACGGCCTCCACCTGCTTCATGGAGATCTCCTCCACGGCCTCGGCGAACAGCTTCGCCACGAAGCCCACGGAGGCCACGATCAGCGCGGCCACCCCGGCCAGCGCCCCGAAGCCGAGCGCCTTCACGAACAGGATGGCCACGATCACGTAGTGCAGGCTGCGGCACACCGCGATGAAGGCCCGCACCGGCCCCGAGACCCACCAGGGCGACAGGTTGCGCGCCGCCATCAGCCCGAGCGGGAGCGAGAGGATGATGCCGCCCACCGTCGCCAGCACCGCGATCTGGATGCTCTCGATCATGCCCTCCAGCAGCAGCTCCCAGCGCTCGAAGTTCGGCGGGAACATGCGCGCCAGGAACCGCCCGCCCTCGCCCAGTCCGGTGATGAAGCGGCCGAGGCCCAGGTCGAGCTGGGTGGAGGCGTAGATCAGGTAGGCGATCAGCAGCAGGCCGAGCACCCGCATCCCCCATTCCGGCGCGAAGGGCGTGCGGCGCGGGGCGGGAAGGGTGGCGTCGCTCACAGCCAGTCCTCGCCGCCGTAGATCCGGCGCAGGTGGTCGTCCTGCAAGGCCTCGGGCGGGCCGTCGAAGATGATGGCGCCCTCGTGCATGCCGACGATGCGCTTCGCGTAGCGCTTGGCCAGCGCCACGTTGTGGATGTTGATGATCACCGGCACGCCCTCCGCCGCGGCCAGCTTGGTCAGCATCTCCAGCACCTCCACGGAGGTGCGGGGATCGAGCGAGGAGGTCGGCTCGTCCGCCAGCAGCAGGTCGGGCCGCTGCATCAGGGCGCGGGCGATCCCAACCCGCTGCCGCTGCCCGCCCGAGAGCGCGTCGGCCCGCCGCGTCGCGTGCTCGGGCAGCCCCACGGCGTCGAGCAGCGCGAAGGCGCGGGCGATGTCCTGCTCCGGGTACTTCCGCAGCCAGGCCCGCCAGAGCGGCACATAGCCCAGCCGCCCGCAGAGCACGTTCTCCATGACCGAGAGGCGCTCCACGAGGTTGTACTCCTGGAACACCATCCCGATCCGCCGCCGGGCGAGGCGCAGCCCCCGCCCCCGCAGCTTCGCGATGTCGATGGAGCCCCCGGCACCCGTCAGCCGGATCTCGCCCTTGGTTGGCTCGACCAGCCGGTTGATGCAGCGGAGCAGCGTGGACTTGCCGGTGCCGGAGGGGCCGATGATGGCCGTGATCCCCTCCGCCCCGATGGACAGGTCCAGGTTCCGCAGCACGGGCTTGTCGCGCACGTACTCCTTGGTGAGCCCGCGGATGTCGAGGGCGGCACTCATGGCTGGCGCGGCGCCGCCTGCGGGGTGGCGTGCGGCGTCGCCCCCTGGGTCTGGGGTGCGTTGCGCGCGGCGTTGCGCCGTGCCTCCGCCTCAAGCTCCCGGCGGCTCTCCTCGTCGAAGGCCGCGCGGCTGTAGGGCGCGTTCACCGCATCGGCCACCGCGCGCACGGGGGCCCACTGCTCGGCATAGGTCGCGGGCCAGAAGCGGTCATTGCCGCCGAGGTCGCGCGCCATCGATTCCGGGAAGCGGTATTCGAGGAAGCACTGGCGGATCTTCGCCTGCAGCTCCGGCCGCAGGTCATGCGCCATCGCGAAGGAGGAGGTGGGAAAGGGGTCGCTCTGCCAGATCACCCGGAAGTTCTCGCCCTTCACCTGCCCGCGCGCGACCATGCGCGAATAGACGTCCGACGCCACCGGCGCCGCGTCGTAGTCGCCCGCGTTCACGCCCATCACGCTGCGGTCGTGCCCGCCGGAATAAAGGACGCGGTAATCGGCTTCCGGGTTCAGCCCCAGGCCCGGGAAGAAGGCGCGCGGCGCCAGGTTGCCCGAGTTGGAGGTGGCCGAGGTATGCGCCACCCGCTTGCCCTTGAGGTCGGCCAGCGTGCGATAGGGGCTGTCGGCGCGCACCAGCATCAGCACGCGGTAGCTCTCGAACCCGTCCGGCCCGCCCTTCACCGCGAAGGGCACGGCGCCCGCGAGGTTCACGGCGAAGGCGGTCGGCCCCGTGGAGAAGCCCGCGATGTGCAGCCGGCCGGACCGCATGGCCTCGACCTGCGCCGCGTTGCTCGTCACCTGGAAATACACCGTGCGCTTGCCCGTGCAGCGCGTCAGGTGGTCGATCAGCGGCCGGAACTGGCTGGCGTAGAGGGCGGGGTCCTCCACCGGCGTATAGGCGAAGACGAGCGTGGAGGGATCGCGCTGGCGGGCGGCATCGGGCGTGTCCGCGACCATGTCGCGGTTCTCGTCGCAATAGCCCTCGTCCAGCGTGCCACGGAAGCAGCCGGCCGCCGGAGCCGGAGCCGGTGCCTGGGCCATGGCCGGCAGCGCCATCAGGGCGAGCAGCCCCGCCGGCAGGGTGGCGAGAAGGGTCTTTCTCATGCTGCGTTCTCCTCCGTCATTGTTTGGCGCGCGGCCAGAAGGGCCTCCGCGAATTCGGCAAAGCCGCGCCCGCCCGGGGCGCGCGTGACATAGGCGGGAGCCGCCGCGATCCTGTCCAGGTAGGGGACCACGTTGGCCACGCCGACGGAAAAGGGAATGGCGCCGAACAGGGGGGCGTCGTTCGGGCTGTCGCCCAGGAACGCCGCCTGCCCGATCACCGAGGCGAGGGGGGCGAAGCGCGCGGCGAACAACGCCTCGATGCCCGAGCGCTTGTCCCAGCTTCCAAACCAGGCGTTCACATGGATGGAGGACACCTTGGCCTGCGCGCCCCCCGCCTCGAAGACGGCGGCGATGCGGGCTGCATCCTCCAGGCCCAGCGGACCGGCATCCTCGGCGAAGTCCACGGCGGCATCGAAGAGGCGGAAGGGCTGGTCGGCCGAGAGCGCGCTGCCCGGCACGGCCGCGATGGCGGCATCGGCCAGCGCCATGAGCCGGCCGTGGCTGGCCAGCCGCGCGGCCTCGTCCTGCGCGTGCCACCGGATCATCCGGCGGGCCCTGCGGTCCTCGGCATACCAAAGGGCGCCGTTCTCCCCCACCACGGCGGCGACGGGCCATTGCCGGGCGATGGCGTCGCACCAGCCGGCCGGGCGCCCGGTGACGGGGATCACGGAAAGGCCGGCCGCGGACAGCGCCTCCATGGCCGAATAGGCCAGGGCGGGCAGGCGTCCTTCCTCCGTCAGGGTGTCGTCGATGTCGGTCAGCACGAAGCGGAGCGCGGCCAGGTGCGCGGGCGGCGCGGCGGAGAGCGCGGCCGGCTGGGGCGTGGTCGTTCCTGCTGGCGCCGGCATGTTCTCTCCCATTGATGTGGAGAATGCCACTCAGTGATGTGGAAGGTCAAACATCTTTCGCGACGTGCACCACCACGCCCGCACGCACCAGGGCGGCGGCGAGCGGCGGGGGAGGGGGGGCGTCCGTCACCAGGTCGGTGAGCGCGGAAAGGTCGGCCACGTGCTCCAGGTAGCCCCGGCCGAACTTGCCGGAATCGAGCAGCAGCACCCGCCTCGGCGCGCGATCGAGCATGGCGCGCTTGACCCAGGCGGCCCGGCTCTCCGCATCGGTCGGTCCTTCCGGCAAAAGGCCGGAGGCGCCGATCAGGGCAATGTCGGCGGAGAAGCGGCGCAGGAAGGCGTCGGTCTCGGCGCCGTAGAGGGCGCGCTCGGCGGCGTAGAACTCACCCGGGGCGACCAGCACGCGCAGCCCCGGCGCCTCCCCGGCGGCGGAGACGACGGGCAGGCTGTTGGTGATGATGGTGGCCGCAGCCCCACGCCCCGCCAGGGCTCGGGCGAAGCGGGATGTGGTGCTGCCGGCATCCACCATCACCACGGCGCCCGGCTCCACCAGGGCGGCGGCGGCGGCGCCGATCCGCGCGCGCTCGGGACCCGCCATGGCCTCGCGCGCCAGCAGGTCGGGCTGGATGCCGGCATGGGTGACGGAGGCGCCGCCATAGGTGCGCCGCACCGCGCCCTTGGCCGAAAGCTCCTCCACATCCCGCCGCACCGTTTCGCCGGACACGCCGAAGCGCGCCGCGAGTGCGCTGATCCGCACCGTCGGGTCCGTGTTCAGCGCCTGGAGAATGGCGGCATGCCGCGCATCCTTCCCCGGCGCGCCATCCTGCCGCCTTGCCATGACACCAGGGTGATCGGGTGGCGACGGGCACGCAACCGTCCCCGGGCGGCCACTTGGCCGTCCCGCCCCGGGCGGCCACTTGGCCGTCCCGCCCCGGGCGGCCACTTGGCCGTCCCGCCCCGGGCGGCTGCTTGGCCGTCCCGCCCCGGGCGGCCGCTTGGCCGTCCCTCTTGGCCGCAGCCTTCGCGGCATGACAGGCTGGAGTGGAACGCAGCCTTCCGGAGCCGCCCGATGATCCGCCGCCGCCCCCTGATCGCCGCCGGCGCCCTGCTGCCGATGGCCGCGCGTGCCCAACCGGCCGCCGCGCCCGCGATGCCGGCACCGGGGCGCCGCGCATGGGCGGCGCAGGTGCCGCAGCTTCGCCTGGGCGTGCTGGGGGGCGAATCGGAAAGCGACCGCCTCGGCCGCTACGAGGGCTACCGCAAGCTGTTCGAGGACACCTTCGGCGTCCCCACCCGCATGTTCTTCGCTTCCGACTATTCCGGCGTGCAGCAGGCCTTCGCCGCGAAGACGCTGGAGATCGCCAACATGTCCCCCGCCGCCTATGCCGGCGTCTGGCTGGACACGAATGGCGGGGTGGAGCCCATCCTGGTGACGCAGGAACCGGACGGCAGCACCAGCTATGTCGCCCTGATGTATGCGCGCGCCGACTCCGGCATCACCAGGCTGGAGGAGATGCGCGGCAAGGCCATGGCCTGGTCCGATCCCAACTCGGCCTCGGGCTACCTCATCCCGCGCGCGGAACTGCGCGCCGCGGGAATCGTGCCGGAAACCTTTTTTGGCCGGACGGGCTTCGCCGGCGGGCATGACCAGGCGCTCGTGGCGGTTCTGCAGAAGCAGTACGACGCCGGGGTCTGCTGGTCCTCCGGCCAGGGCGACGAAAGCAAGGGCTTCTCCCGCGGCGTGCTGACGGCGGCGGTGGAGAAGAACCTGCTGAACATGCGCGACATCCGCATCATCTGGCGCTCCCGCCCCATCCAGAACGGCCCCATCGTGGTGCGGAGCGACCTGCCGGCGGACTTCAAGCGCGACATGGTGAACTTCCACCTGGCCCTGCCCCGTGCCCATCCCGACATCCACAAGGCCGTGGAGCGCGGCAGTGCCATCGGCTGGCTGCCCACGAAGCACGAGGATTACGCCGTGTTCGTGGACATGCGCCGGGCCGAGGCGGCGGAGCGGCGCCGGCGGAACTGATGCCGCGGCCGGGGCTCCCCGCTTATTGACGGGCGCGCTGGTTTCCCTCCACAGAATTCGGCCTTAACTCCCGCCGATGCCGAGCCCCCCCAAGTTGCGCCGTCCGCTGGTCTTGGCCTCGGTCATGGCCTCGATGTTCATGATCGCGATCGAGGCCACCATCGTCTCGACGGCCATGCCGCAGATCGCGGGGAGCTGGGCGACCTCCACCTTTACTCCTGGGTCTTCGCCTCCTTCCTGCTGGCGCAGACCGCGACCACCATGGTGTTCGGCAAGCTGGCCGACATCCACGGCCGGCGGCCGGTGATGCTCTGGGGCATCGCGATCTTCCTGCTGGGCTCGGTGCTCTGCGGCCTGTCCTGGTCCATTCCGTCCCTGATCGCCTTCCGGCTGGTGCAGGGAATCGGGGCGGGGGCGATCCAGCCGATCTCCCTGACCATCGTCGGCGATCTCTACTCCGTGCAGGAACGGGCCCGCATCCAGGGATGGTTGGCCAGCGTCTGGGGCATCTCCTCCGTCGCGGGGCCGCTCGTCGGCGGGGTGATCATCGGCCATGCGAGCTGGGCCTGGATCTTCTGGATGAACCTTCCCATCGGCATCATCGCCGCCGCCGGCTTCGCCCTCTACCTGCGCGAGGACGTATCGCGCGAGAAGCAGCCGGTGGACGCCGCCGGCGCCATCCTTCTCACCCTCGCCGTGGCCGGCGTGATGGTGGCCACGGCCGATCCCGGCAGCGCGCTCTCCATCGCGTCGCTCCTCGCGGGCCTCGCCTGCGCCGTCGCCTTCCTGTGGCAGGAGCGGCGGGCGGCGGACCCCATCCTCGATGTGGCCCTCTGGCTGCGCCGTCCCATCGCCACCTCCAACGCCACCGTGCTGTTCAGCGGCATGGCCCTGATCGGGCTGACCACCTTCCTTCCCATGTACGTGCAGGCCGTGATGGGCCGCTCCGCGCTCGTGGCCGGCTTCACGCTCACGGTCATGGTGTTCGGCTGGCCGGTGGGGGCCACGATCGCGGCGCGGGCCTTCGGGCGCTTCGGGCTGCGCGCCTGCCTGCTGCTCGGGGCCGTGCTGGTGCCGGCGGGGTCGCTGGCCTTCGTGGTGCTCGGCCCCGGTTCCTCCCCCTGGTTCGCCGGGGCGGGCTCCTTCGTGATGGGGCTGGGAATGGGCTTCCTCAGCGTCTCCGCCGTGGTGATGGTGCAGGAAAGCGTCGGCTGGGCGGAGCGCGGGGCGGCCACGGCGTCGAACGTCTTTTCCCGCAACCTCGGCAGCGCGCTGGGGGCCGCGGTGCTGGGGGGCGTGCTGAACATCGCGCTCTCGCGCCAGGGCGGCACGGCCGGCGGGATCGACTTCGAGGCGATCCGGCCGCTGCTGGAGCATGGCGGCACAGCCGCCGGCGCGGCGGCCCCGGCCGTGAACGGCGCCGTGCGGGCCGCGCTGGATGGGGCCCTGCACCTCACCTTCTGGGCGGTGCTGGCCACCGGGGCGATCACGCTGCTGCTGGCGCTGCTGGTGCCCCAGGTGGCGCCGCGCGCCCGCGGCCAGGAGGCGGGCGCGCCCGCGGATTGATGCCCACGGATTGATGCCCGGGGACGGGAATGGCGATGGGCGGGGGCGGGACTAGCCCGGCGGCATCCTGGCCTCCCGCGCGGGCAGGAAGCGGCCATCATAGACCTCCTCCGGCGCCGGGGCGCGGGCCAGGCCGAAGCCGCTGGCCACCGTGCTGATCGTATCCGCCAGGCGCGATGGCTCCACGTCCCCGATGCCGCGTGCCCGGGTTGCGGGGGTCAGGATCTGGCGCCGGGCAAGCCAGGTCAGGCGCTCCGCCTCCAGTGCCGCGTCGATCAGGGCCGACTGTGCGGCGATGGTCGCCACCACCGCCTTCGGGTCCGCCACCGCGTCGCGGAAGGCGCGGGTGGCCGCGGCCAGGAAGCGCCGGACGGCATCCGGGTTGTCCCGGATGAGAGGCTGCCCGGCCAGGATCGAGTTTCCGTAGCTGTCGATCCCGTGGTCGGCGTAGGGAAGGAAGCTCACATCCTCGAGCCGCGTCCCGTTGGCCTTGATGTTGAACCAGGTCGTGTAGTCGAAGCCCGTCACGCCCGCGACCTGCCGGGTCAGCAGCATCTGGTCCCGCAGCTGGGCCGTGACCTGGCGGCGCATGACCTTGGCCTCGTCCACGCCGTTGATCTTCAGGAAAGCCGGGAACATGCGCGATGCCCCGTCCGAGACGCCGTTGCCGATCACCTTTCCCTCCAGGTCGCGCGGCGAAACGATGCCCGCGGATTTCAGGCTGATCACGGCCTGCGGAGACCGGTTCTGCAGCACCATCACGGCGCGCGGCGTGTTCTCCGGCTGGCGCGCGGCGAATTCCGACAGGGTGGAGAGGTCGCCCACGCCGAACTGGTAGGTGCCCGAGGCCACCCGCGTGATGGCGTCGCCCGAGCCGTTGGAGGGGTCGATCTGCACGTCGAGCCCGGCCTTGCGGAAGTAGCCGCGCGCCTCGGCGTGGTAGAACGGCGCGGTGGACCCATCTACGGCGAAGTTCAGCACGAGCCGGACCCGCTGCCGCTCCTGCGCGCGGAGGATGCCGGGCGCGGCGAGAAACCCGAGGGAGCCGGCCGCGACGGCGCGGCGAGAGAGGATGAGGGGCATGGCGCGAGACGGTCTCCCGGAGGATGGCGTGGCTGGGGCGGGCGGAGCCGCCCTTGACCGGTTCCAGGCAGGTTCCGTGCCGCGCCGGGCCCTTGCCCCCCTGCCTTTGCTGCTGCTGGCCGCCCCGGCCCTCGCCCAGGAAGCCCCTTCCGAACTGCAGGTGGCCGGCCGCCGCCTCGTGCTGAACGGCACGGGGGTGCGCCGCTTCCTGCTGGTGGAGGTGTTCCGCGGCTGGCTTTACCTCGAACGGCGCAACTCGGACGCCGAGGCCATCATCGCCTCCGGCGGCACCAAGCTGCTGCGCCTGCGCTACGCGGTGCCCGTGCCCAAGGCACGGCTGGTGGGCGGTTGGGAGGACGGCTTCCGCGACGGCTGCAACTGCGAGATGCCGCCCGCCTTCCGCGCCCGGCTGCGCGACCTGCCGGCCGGGCAGGTGGAGGACTGGCTCTTTCTGCCCGACCGCACGGAGATCGCCTATTCCGGCGAGGCGCCGGCCGTGGTCAGCGCGGGGAACGGGGCCATGATGCTGCGCAGCTTCATCGGCCCCGACGCCGAAAGCGCGGGGCTGCGGCGGGGGCTGCTGGGTCAGGCCTGAGGGGCCGCGAGGTCCAGCCTTGATGCCCGCAACGGCCGCTGGCTGGGGTGAACGGCAGGCACGACGAACGCAAGGCGGACGGGCGGCGGCTCCGGGGCGCCTCGTCGAACACCATGCCGCGCCTTGAGGCGCTCGCCCGTTGCGGGCCGATGCGGGCGGGGACGACCACGAGCGTTTCCGACCTGCGGCCCGGGACGGGCCGCGCCGTTCCATTGGCCTGAAACGGCGGAGGGGGAACCACTTTCACGGCTATGTCATCGCCACCCCCGCGGCGACCCGCGCATCCTTTCCATGCCGGTCACACGGTGACCCAAAAAAGGGAGGTACGCTCGTGCAAGGTAGAGCATTTCTGTTCGGCGCCGGGTTGTTGCTCGCTTCGGTGGCGTCGATGGCATTGGCCCAGCAGCAGCCCCTGCCGGGCCGTGGCGCCCCGTCCAACACGGGCGGCTCCATCCCGGGGGAGACGTCGCCCTCCGTCCGCCCACCGACGCCGGGCCCAGTGCAGGGCCAGATGCAAGGCCAGGTGCAAGGGCAGCAGGACAATCTCGAGCGGCTGCAGCAGTTCCGCACCACCGGCGCCTCCCTGCAGATCGAGACGGTGCCCCAGGAAGGCCGCCGCGCGGACGCGCTGCGCAGGAACCTCGAGCGCATCCGCTTGCCCGAGGGATTCCGGATCGATCTCTACGCCGTGGTGCCGGACGCGCGGCACATGGCCATCGGCGCCGGCGGCGTGGTCTTCGTCGGCACCCGCAAGACGCGGGTCTGGGCGCTGACGGATCGCGACCGCGACCGGATCGCCGACGAGGTGAAGGTCTTCGCGCCCTCGATCGGCTTCTCCGTGCCGAACGGGCTGTGCTTCTCGCCGGACGGCATCCTCTACGTCGTCGAGCACAACCGGGTCATCGCCTTTCCCGCCGCGGAATTCTTCTACGAGAGCCCGGACGTGGCGGCGGAGGTGGTGGTGCCGCAGGGCCAGCTCATCCCCGCCGCGGAGGAGAGCTTCAACCACGGCGCGCGGGTCTGCCGCATCGGGCCCGACAACAAGCTCTACATCTCGCTCGGCCAGCCCTTCAACGTGCCGCTTCCCGCCAAGATGGAGATCTTCAACCGCGCCGGCATGGCCGGCATCATCCGCATGGACCGCGACGGCCGGAACCGCGAGGTCTATGCGCGCGGGGTCCGCAATTCCGTTGGCATCGCCTTCCGGCCCAATTCCAGCGAGCTGTGGTTCACCGACAACCAGGTGGACGGCATGGGCGACAACACCCCGCCCGGCGAGATCAACCGCAGCACCGCCGCGGGGCAGAACTTCGGCTTTCCCTGGTTCGGCGGCGGCAATGTGCGCACCCGGGAATACGCGGACAGCCAGCCTCCGGCGAACGCCGTCCTCCCTGTCGTCGAGACGCAGAACCACGCCGCCGACCTGGGCCTGACCTTCTACGAGGGGCGCATGTTCCCGGAGGAATACCGCGGGGCCATCTTCAGCGCGCAGCACGGTTCCTGGAACCGCACGGAGCCCGTGGGCGCGCGGGTGATGGTGACCTTGCTGAACCCGGACGGCTCGGTGAAGGAGCACAAGCCCTTCGCGGAGGGATGGCTGGACGACGAGACCAACGAGTATCTCGGCCGCCCCGCGGACGTGGCCGTGCTGCGCGACGGCTCGCTGCTCGTCTCGGACGACATGGCGGGCGCCGTCTACCGCATCTCCTACAACCGAAGCAGGCGCTGATGCGGCGGGGAGCGGCCCTGGCGATGCTGCTGCTGGCGGGAGCGGCCACCGGCCCCGCACGGGCGCAGGAGGGCGATCCGCGCGCGGGCCGGCGGCTGGCCGCCGGCATCTGCTCGAGCTGCCACGGGCGGGACGGCATCGCCACCCTGCCCGAGGCGCCGAACCTGGCCGGGCAGAACCCGGCCTATGTCGCGGCGCAGCTCCGGGCCTATCGCGAGAACAAGCGCCAGAACGAGCAGATGAACATCGTGGCCCGGGAACTGACCGAGCGGCAGATCACCGATCTCGCGGCCTGGTACGCGGCGATCGAGGTTACGGCGACGATCCCGGGCCGGTAACACGCCCAACGGTTCCGCCCACTTGGAAGGGGCGGAACCACCGGGGCTCGTTGGTTCGCGTAGAGGGCGGGGAACTCCGCTCCGGCCCAGGCCCGGCGGCATGGTGCCGGATGCCCGGTGGGCGCGACGCAGTGCCGGCTCCCTTCACCCCCCGAACATCGCCCGGACCGCGGCGGGGTCCACCGCGCCCATCGTGGGCGGAGACCAGCGGGGCGCGTTGTCCTTGTCCACCAGCACGGCGCGCACGCCCTCCGCGAAGTCCGGATGGCGGGTCACGGCGCGGGTCAGGGCCAGCTCCATCGCGAGGCAGGCGGGCAGCTCCATCCCGGCCCCCCGCCGCAGCAGCTCCATCGTCACCGCCAGCGAGGTGGGGGACATCCGGTGCAGCACCGCCAGCTGCGCCCGCGCCCAGTCCGTGTTCTCCGCCATCAGCGCCGCCGTGACCGAGGCCATGTCGCCGGGGGCGAAGGCGCGCTCCACCGCGGCGCGCTGCGCCTCCACCCGGCCCGGCGGCACGGCGGCGGCGTGGCGCTCCACCTCGGCCGCATCGCCCGAGAGCAGGGCCTCGCGCAGCGCGGCCAGGCGCTCGCGCGGCACGTGGTGGGTGGCGAGCCCGGCCTCCACGGCCTCGGCACCCTGGAGCCGCGCGCCGGTCAGCGCCAGCCACTTGCCCATGGCCCCGGACATGCCGGGCAGGCGCGGCAGCACGAAGGAGGTGCCCACATCCGGGAACAGCGCGATCGCCGTTTCCGGCATGGCCAGCAGGGCGTGCTCCGTCACCACCCGGTGGCTGCCATGAATGGAAACGCCGATGCCCCCGCCCATGCAGACGCCGTCGATCAGGCTGATCCAGGGCTTGGGGTATTCGGCGATCAGGCGGTTCAGCGCGTATTCCCCGGCAAAGAAGCGCTCGATCGTCGCGCCGTCCCCGGCCAGGGCGGCGGCGCGGATGGCGCGCACGTCGCCGCCCGCGCAGAAGGCACGGCCGCCCGCGCCCTCCAGCACCACGAGGTCCACGGCCGGATCGGCCGCGAAGCGGGCGGCGGCCTCGGCCAGCCGGTCGATCATCTCCTGGTCGAGCGCGTTCAGGGCGCGCGGGCGGTTCATCAGGATGGTGCCGGCCCGGCCCTCCACCCGTGCCACGACGCTGGGTTCCGCTGCCTGGTCCATTCCCTACGTCTCCCGTTGCGCTCTTCCTCCGCCGTAGCGGCCGCCCGCCCGGCCGGCAAGGCGGCCCCGGTTGACACCGCCGCCCCGCCCCGCGATGGCTGCCCGCCCTGGAGGACCCCCATGGCGCGGCAACTGGTGAGCTTCGGAACCGAGGGCACGGTGTTCGGCCGCGAGGGCGCCGCGCGCTCGGCGCCGCAGCCGGCCATGCCCGCCGCAATGGCGGTGGCCCTGGTCGCCTTCGAGGGCATCCGCAAATCCGGCCAAGGCGCCACCCCGGCCCTGTCCTGGCTGGAACTGGGCGTGGGGCGCGGCGAAGTCGCCACCCTGCTGGGGCCCGCGGGCGCCGGAAAGAGCGTTGCCATCGACATCGCCGCCGGCTTCATCCAGCCCGATGCCGGCCAGGTGCTGATGAAGGGCGAGCGGGTCGCCCGCCTTCCGCCCTGGCGCCGCGACATCGGGCTGGTTTCCACCCAGCCCGACCTGTTCCCGGACATGACCGTGCTGGGCAACGTCACCTTTCCACTGGAGGCGCGCGGCACCGCCCGGGCCGAGGGCGAGGAGCGCGCCCTGGCCATGCTGGCCCGCTGGGGCATCCCGGCCTCCCTCGGCGCCGCCCGGCCCGCCGCCCTTCCGCCCGGGCAGCAGCTGCGCGTCGCCCTGGCGCGCGCCCTGGTGCACGCCCCGTCGCTGCTGCTGCTGGACGATCCGTTGCGCGCCCTGGAGGCGGAGGACCGCGACACGCTGGCCGCCGACCTGCTCCGCCTGCGCGCGGAGCTTGGCCTGACCGTGCTGCACGCGACGCGCGACGCGGCGCTGGCCCTGGCGCTGTCCGACCGCGTGGCGGTGCTGGAAGCGGGGCGGATGCGCCAATGGGGCACGCCGCGCGACCTGTATGACAGCCCGGCCGACCCGGTGGTCGCCGCCCTCACCGGGCCGTGCAACCGCCTGTCCGGCACCGTGGTGTCGATCGAGGACGGAGCATGCCACGTCCGGCTCGACTGCGGCCTGGGTGCCGTGGGGCTGCCCGTCATCGGGGCGGAGGGCTCGCCCCAGGCGGGTGGGCGCTGCACCCTGGTGATCCGGCCCGAGCGCGTGGCCGTGGCCCCCCTGTCGCCCGCCGAGCTGGGTGGGGACGCCGTGCCGGCCCGGCTGCTGGAGGCGCGCTTCGCCGGGGACCACCTGCGGCTGCGCCTGCTGATCGGGCAAGGGGGCGAGCTGCTGGTGCATCGCCCGATCGGCCTGCCTCTGCCGGAGACGGGCGGCGAGGCCTCCATCGCCTGGGACCTTTCGGCTGCCCGCGTCCACGCGGGGGGCTAGGGGGGGCGGAAAAGGCAGGGATGGCCGCGCGGCGGGTGCCCGGCCCGCCCGTGCTGCTCTATGCTGCGGTGCAGACCAGAAGGGGCGGGGGACCGCGATGACGCGCCGCATCACGCGCAGGCTGCTGGCCACCTCCCCGCTGTCCGCTGCCCTGTCGGGCCGGCCGGCCCGGGCCCAGGCGCGGGACCTGACCGTCGTCTCCTGGGGCGGCGCCTATCAGGACGCGCAGCGCGAGGTGATGTTCCGCCCCTTCCAGCGCGCCACCGGCCTGCGCCTGCTGGAGGAAACCTGGGACGGCGGCATGGAGGTGCTCCGCAGCCGCGAGCAGACCGCGCGCTGGGACATCGTGCAGCTGGAGGGAGACGAGCTTCTGCTGGGCTGCGACGAGGGCCTGCTGGAGCGCATCCGCCCGGAGCAGGTGGGCGGCGCCGCGCACTACGTCCCGGGCGCGCTGAGCGACTGCGGCGTGGGCAACATTCTCTACGGCTTCGTGCTGGCCTATCGCCGCGGCGGCGTCGCCCCCGATGGCTGGGCCGACTTCTTCAACACCGGCCGCTTTCCCGGCCGCCGCGCCATGCGCCGGGGCGCCAAGACCACGCTGGAGATCGCCCTCCTCTCGGATGGCGTGGCGCCGGAGGGCGTCTATCCGGCGCTGGCCACCGCCGCCGGGCTGGACCGCGCGCTGCGCCGGCTGGAGGCGATCCGCCCGGCGCTGCGCTGGTGGGAGCAGGGGAGCGAGCCGCCCCGGATGCTGTCCGCCGGGGAGGTGACGATGGCGGTGTCCTACAACGGCCGGATCGACGTCGCGAACCGCGACGACGCCGCCGACCTCGGCACCGTCTGGGCCGGGCAGCTCATCGCGCAGGACAGCTGGGCCATCCTGCGCGGCAGCCCGAACCGGGACCGGGCACTGGCCTTTCTCCGCTTCGTGGGCGATCCCGCGATCCAGGCCGGGCTCCCGCCGCGCATCCCCTACGGCGTCACCGCCCGGGGGGCCGAGGACGGGCTGGCCGACGACATCCTGGCCAACCTTCCGACGGCGCCGGACAACGCCCGGGGCGCGCTGCGCATCGACGACGGTTTCTGGCACCACAACCTGGACCGGCTGGAGCGCCGCTTCTCCGCCTGGCTGACCGGCTGATTCCTTTTCTTGAGAGCACCACCTGCGTGAAGCCCGATCCCCTGAAGGCCGCCCTGCTGGCCATTCCCCTGGTGTTGCTCGTTCTTGTCGGCGCCGTGGCTCCGCTGGGCCTGCTGCTCTGGCAATCCGTGCTGGAGTCGGAGGTGTCCCCGGCCCTGCCGCGCACCCTGCGCGTGCTCGGCCACTGGCAAGGGAAGGGGCTTCCCGACGACATGGCCTTCGAGACGCTGGCCGCGGACCTCGCCGCCCTCCGCGCAGCCGGGCCCGCGGGCGAGGACGCCATGGCGCGCGCCGACGCGCGCCTGGCCGCCGACGTGCCGGCACTGCGCGGCGTGCTGCCGGAGACCGCCCGCGTGGCCGCCGAGACCGGCACCACCCGCGCCGTTTCCGTGCTGGTCGCGCAGCCCGCCTGGGCGGAGGCGGAAAGCTGGGCCGCGCTGCGCCGGGCGGGGGAGGGCGTCTCGGGCTTCCACCTCTTCGCGGCACTGGGCCTGCGCCGCACGGCGGGAGGCTTCGAGGAGGCGCCGGAGGGCGCCCGCGCCCGCACCGCCCTTCTGCGCGGCGTCGCCGCGGCGGGGCTGGCGACGCTGGCCTGCCTGGTGCTCGCCTGGCCGCTCGCGCGCTGGATCGCCGAGGCGCCGCCCGGCCGCGCCGCCCTTCTCTCGGCCGCCACCGCCCTGCCCCTGTTGGCGGGCGAAGGCGCGCGGGCGACGGGCTGGGGCGCCCTGCTGTTGCCCGGCTCCGCCGCCGCCTTCGCGGCCCTGGTGCTGGGCCTCCTGCCGCTGATGGTGCTGCCGGTGGCGCTCGCGCTCCGTCACCACGGGCCCCGCCTGCCGCGCGCGGCCGCCGCGCTGGGCGTGCCGCCGGCCACCGTGCTGCGCCGCGTGCGCCTGCCCCTGGCCCGGCGCGGGCTCGCGGCCGGCGCCGCGCTGGTCTTTGCCCATGCGCTGGGGGCGCTGGCCGTGCCGGCCGCCCTGCTGCCGGACGAGCCCCTGGCCGCCGAGGCCCTGGCCGATGCCGCGCGCGCGGGACGATGGAGCGAGGCCGGAGCCCTGGCCGCCCTGCTGCTGCTGCCCGCCCTGCTGGTGGCCGGAGTTCTGCTGATCCGCCGGCGGGGGAGGGCGGCATGAGGCGCCTTGCCGCGGCCGCGCTGCTGCTGGCGCTGCTCGCCCCGCTTCCCGCCCTTTTGCTTGCGGGAGGGACGGGCGAGGGGACGCCCCTGCTCCCC
Source organism: Muricoccus vinaceus (assembly GCF_042433125.1). Lineage (NCBI taxonomy): Bacteria > Pseudomonadati > Pseudomonadota > Alphaproteobacteria > Acetobacterales > Roseomonadaceae > Muricoccus > Muricoccus vinaceus. The sequence goes on from NZ_JBHLVZ010000060.1 coordinate 98,816, forward strand.
CGCCTGCTTGCCGCCGCCGTGGCGGCCCTGGCCGCGACGGCACTGGGGGGCGCCGCGGGGATGGGCCTGCACGCCCGCTTCCGCGGCCGCGGCGCGGCCTTCGCCCTGGTCGCGCTGCCCCTGCTGCTGCCGCCCGTGCTGCCCGGCGCCGCGCTGCTGCTGGCCGGCGAGCGCACGGAGACCGGCGGCCTTCCCGGCACCGTCCTGTGGCACGTCCTTCTCGGCGCGCCGCTGGTGGCCGGGCTGGTGATGGCGGCGCTGGGACGCATCGACCCGGCCCTGTTCCGCGCCGCGCAGGCCTGCGGCGCCACGCCGGACCTGGCCGCGCGCCGCATCCTCCGCCCGCGCCTCCTGCCCGCGCTCGCGGCGGGGGCGGCGCTTTCCTTCGCGCTGTCCGTGGGGGAGGGCACGGTGGCCGCGATGCTGGAGGCGGGCGCGCCGGTCACGGCGGCACCCATCCTGTCCGTGCTGGTCGTGCTGGGGATGCTGCTCCTCGCCCTTCTCGCCCGGCCGAAAAGCGGAACGGCATGATCAGGGATGCCCCCTGGCCGCGGCAACTGCGGGCGGCGGGGCGACTTACGATCGGGGCGCGGCCAGCGCGCCTCCAGACAGGGAGACCCGCGCCGTGATCTCAGCCTTCCGCCGCGTTGTCCTGGCCGGGTTGCCCGCCCTGGCAGCCGCCGCCATGACCCGATCAGCCCAGGCGCAGAACCCGGCGCCGTCGCCCGCACCGGCGCAGGTTCCGGCCACGCCCATGGCGCCGGCCGCCGCCGGACCGCACAGCCTGCCGCCGCTGCCCTATGCCGCCACGGCGAACGAGCCCTTCATCGACGCCCAGACCATGCAGATCCATCACGACCTGCACCACCAGGCCTATGTCACCGGCCTGAACAACGCCCTGAAGGACCATGGCCAGCTCGCCGCCCTTCCGCTGCACGAGCTGCTGTCGAAGCTGAACGAGGTGCCGGAAAGCATCCGCACGGCCGTGCGCAACAACGGCGGCGGCCACGCCAACCACAGCATGTTCTGGCAGGTCATGGGCGGCCCGAACGCCGTGCCCACCGGCGAGCTGGACGCGGCCATGACGCGCGACCTCGGCGGCTTCAACAAGATGCGGACGGACTTCATGGCCGCGGGCGCCGGGCGCTTCGGCAGCGGCTGGGTCTTCGTGACCGTGGCGCGCGACGGCAAGCTGGCCCTGACCACCCGTCCCAACCAGGACACCCCCCTGTTCGAGGGTGAGCGCGTGCTGTTCGGCAACGACGTGTGGGAGCACGCCTATTACCTGAAGTACCAGAACCGCCGGCCGGAATACCTGGTGAACTGGTGGAACGTGGTGAACTGGAACAAGGTCGCCGAGCGCTACGCGGCCGCCAAGGCCGGCACGCTGACGCTCTGAGGATCGCAGGGGCCGGGGGAGGGGTGTTCCCCTCCTCCCGCCTATAGCCCTTCCGGCCGGCCTGCCACCGTCACGGCCAGGTCTTCCGGGCGCAGCAGCCGCGCCGCGACCTCGGCCAGCCGGTCCCGCGACAGCGCGGCGAGGCGTGCGGGGCGGTTGGCCAGCCAGTCCAGCGGGCGTTTGTTCCGCTGCAGGGCGAGCAGGATGCCCGCCACCTGCCGGGTGGAGGTGAAGGACAGCGGCTGGCTTCCGGTGAGATAGGCGATGGCCTCCTCGCGCTCGTCCTCCGTCGGCCCCGTGCCCGCCATGCGCGCCCATTCGGCCCTGAGCACGGCGAGCGTCTCGGCCATGCGGGCGTTCTCCGTGGCCACCGAGCCCACGATCACGCTGCGCCCGGCCACGGGCTCGGGGCCGGCATTGATGCCATAGGCCAGTCCGCGCTCAACGCGCACCGCGTTCATCAGGCGCGACGAGAAGCCGCCGCCCGCCAGCACGCGCATCACCACGCCCGCCGCCTCCCAGTCCGGATCGTCCACGGCCAGCCCGGCATGGCCGAACACGGCGGAGGATTGGGGGCTGTCCATGCCCACAACCCGCACGCCGCGCGCGGCGAAGGGCGGCAGGGCCGGCAGGGCGGCAGGAGCCTCGGCCGGCCAGTCCCCGAACAGCGCCAGCAGCACGTCCCGCAACTGGGACGCCGTGATGGCGCCCGAGGCCGCGACGCAGAGGCCACCACGGCGGAACTGCCGGGCGGGAACGCCCCGGAGCACCTCGGCCGGCAGGGTGGCGATGCTCTCGGCCGTGCCGCCCGGCGGATGGCCGAAGGGGCCGGGCAGGGCGCTGGCCCAGAACACCCGGCCGGCCTGCCCGCGCGGGCTTTCCAGCACCTGCCGCGCCCCGGCGATCGCGCGGGCGCGCACCCGCTCCACGTCGGGCGCTTCCATCCTCGGCGCGGAAAGCGCCATGCGGGCGAGGCGCGTGGCATCCGGCAGCGCGTCGGTCAGGCAGCGGAAGTTGCCGGAGAACTCGTCCCGGTCCGCCGAGAAGGAGACGGAGATGGCGGCGTCGCGGAGCGCATCCTGGAAGGCGGAGGCGGTGAGGTCCCCCGCGCCCTCCGTCAGCAGCGCGGCGGCCAGCGCGGCGGCGCCCTCGCGCCCCTCCGGGTCCAGCGAGGCGCCGCCGGGGACGGAGAAGGAGAAGGAGATGACCGGAACCGCGTGGTCCTCGGCCAGCCAGGCGGTCACGCCGGCCGCCTCCACCACCTGCACGGGCAGGGTGAAGCCGCTGGGGATGGTGCCGCTCACGGTGCGGAGTTCATGGGCGCGCGGGTGCCCTCGGGCAGCAGCCAGCCGGTGATGGAGGGATGGGTGAACACCGCGCGGGCGGCGGCCATGATGGCATCCGGCGTCACGGCGCGGATGCGGGCGGGCCAGTGCTCCACGGCATCGGCCGAAAGGCCGATGGAGAGCGCGCCGCCCAGCAGGCGCGGCGCGGCGCCCAGGCCGTCCAGCGAGAGCAGGGCTCCGGCGGTGAGCTGGCGCTGGCTGCGCGCCACCTCCTCCGCGGTCACGCCCGAATCCAGCAGGCCGGCGATCTCGTTCTCGATCGCGGCCTCGACCTTGGCGGGGGCGGTGTCGCCGCGCGGCGTGGCAAAGAGGCCGAAGGCGGCCGCGCCCAGCTCGTCGCTGTCGTAGCCGGCGCCGGCACCGACGGCGAGGCCGCCCTGCACGAGCGCGCGGTGCAGGCGCGAACCCGGCCCGCCGCCCAGCAGATGGGCCAGCACCTCCAGCGGGATGGCGTGCTCCATCCCCGCGCCGTCCCGCCCCCAGGTAAGGGTGGGGGCGATCCAGGCGCGCAGCATCTGCGCTTCCCGCACGCCCGGGTCGTTGCGGATGATCCGCCCCTCCAGCGGGGCGGGGGCGGGCTCGGCACGCCGGCGGGGGGTGGCGGGCGCGCCCTCGGCACCGCCGTACTCGTCCTCCACCACGCGCCGCAGCGCGGCCTCGTCCACCGCGCCGGCCACCACCAGCACGGCGTTCGCGGGGGTGTACCAGCGCCGGTGGAACTCCAGGATGTCGTCGCGCGTCAGGGCGCGGATCTCGTCGGCCCAGCCGATGATGGGGCGGCCGCGCCAGTGCTGGCGGCCCCACATGGCGGCGTCGAAGGCCTCGCGGAAGCGGGCGCGGGGGGAGCTGTCGGTGCGCTGGCGGCGCTCCTCCAGCACCACGGCCCGCTCGGGCTCCACGGTTGCCGCGGGATAAAGCGGCGCGCGCAGGCGGTCGGCCTCCATGGAGGCGACGAGGGCGAGGCGGGTCGCCTCCACCGTCTGGTGGTAGGCGGTGACGTCGCGGGAGGTGAAGGCGTTGTCCTGCCCGCCCTCGCGCGCGACGCGGCGGGAGAACTCGCCATCGGCGACCCTGGCGCTTCCCTTGAACATCATGTGCTCGAGGAAGTGGGCTAGGCCGGACTTGCCCTGGGGATCATCCCCGGCGCCGACGCCATAGAACAGGTAATGCGCCACAACCGGCGCCCCGCGCGTGCCGACATGGGCCACGCGGAGGCCGTTCGGCATCCGCCAGAGGTTGGCGCCGAAAAGAGGGCGGTCGACGGGGATGGGCGTGGCCGCCGGCGTGGCGATGGGTTCCGCGGCGGCTTGCGCATGGGCGCGGGCGGCCAGGGCAGCGGGCGCCGCGGCTGCGGTGGCCAACGCGGCGCGACGGGTCAGGGGATGCATTCCTGGCATGTGGGGGGCGAACAAGCGCTGGAGAATGGCCGGGCGAGCGGAAAACCGGGTGGCGTTCCGCGGCTGGCCATCCGCGCTACAGCAGGCCGTCCAGCAAGCCGCGCTGACGGCGCTGGATGATGGGCGTGTCGCCCGCTTCCGGGGAGCGGCCGAGGGCCGAGTTCTCCCGCAGGCGCTGCGTTTCCCTCTGGGGATCGAGCACGGTGCCGGGGCGCGGCGCGTCCTGCCAGAACATCAGGCGCTCCACCACGTTCTGCTGCGGGCGGTCAAGGCGAAGGCTTTCCTCGTCCACCTGGCGGCGGATGTTGCCGCTGGCCTGGGTGCCGGCGGCGCGCCCGGCCTGGGCGACCAGCGCGGCTTCCGCGCCCGAGGGACGGTCGCTGCGCCCTTCGCCCATCACGGTGCCGGGGGCCAGGGTGCTCTCGCCCCGCTCGCGCGCCGACATTTCCTGCGGGCGCTGGGCGCCGGGGCGCGGCGGCGGCAGGTCGCCCATGCTGGGCGGGATGGAGAGCGGTGCGCGGGTGACGACCTGGAACTCGTCCGGGGCGTCGCGCGTCAGGCCGAGCGTGCGGGCCGTGTCGCCGCCACAGGCGGCCAGCAGCAGCAACGGGGCCAGGAGGAGGGGTCTGGAGTTCATGGCACGGGCCTTCTAGCAGGAAGGGGCGGACGGCGGAAACAGGGCGGTTGCGGCGGGGCGGATGCGCCCGCGCCGCGCCCGGACGAAAGTTCTGGCGCCGCGCGAGGCGCCCGGATAGCCTCGCCCATGGAGCATGTTCCGGTTCCCCCCTTCGGGCCCTCGGTTTCCACCGACATCCACACGCATCTCACGGGGGCGCCCCGTTCGGCGGAGCTGGTCCGGCTGGGCCTTCTGGCCGATCTTCATTACCCCGCCGCCATGCTGGACCTCGCCGGCATCCCCCTGCCCGGGGGAATCCGCCTCGGCCAGGAGCACACCCGGATCCTGCCGGGCGGCATCGTGGCCCCGGCGCGGGGCTCCCCCATGGTGCGGCTGCGGGACCTTTCGCCCGGCTGCCTCGCCCAGCTCGCCGCGGCCATGGAAATGCCCCGGCGGCTTCCGGGGGCCGCCCCCATGGCGGATCCCTTCACCCTGCTCGAGCGTGCCTATTCCGTGCGCCGGCCCCTCGGCGCGCATCCGCTGCTGCTTCCTGGCATCCTCGCCTCCATCGCGGGGGATGCGAGGCGCGACGGGGTGCGGCACGTCGAGCTGAGCGCCAGCGCCCCCTTGGCCGAGCCGCCGGAGGGCGCCGCCTGGATGGCCATGGCCGAGGGGGCCGCGCTCCGGGTGCAGGCCGCCAGCGGGGTGCGCATCCTGTTCCTCGCCACGGTGAACCGCCACGCGTCGCCCGAGGCCATGGCGCGCTCGCTCGCCCTGCTCGACGAGCTGATGGAGCACCACCCGTTGCTGGTGGGGCTGGACGTGGCGGGCAACGAGACCAACCCCACCGGGGATTTCATGCCCGCCGTGGCCGCCTGGGCCGCGGCGCGGGTGCGGCGCGGGCGGCCCGCCGTGCTCCGCATCCATGCCGGGGAGACGCCGGGGCACCCCGGCAACGTCCGGGCCGCGCTGGAGGGGATGCGGGCGGCCGGGCTGCCCCCCGGCATGGGCCGCATCGGCCACGCCCTGCACGGGGTCGGCCGGCGGGAGGTCGCGCTGGCGCGGGAGATCGGGGCCGTGGTGGAGATGGGCATCGGCTCGAACCGCGCCCTCGGCTATGGCGGCCGCTCCCTCCGGAGCGGGGGCGGCGCCAGGCTGGCGCGCCTCATCCGGGCGGGGGTGGCGACGGTGCTCGGAACGGATGGGCACGGCATCTACGCGACCTCCAGCGCGCGCGAGGTCCGGCGCGCGGTGAGGGACGGCGCGACCGAAGGGGTGCTCGCGGAGGTCGCCGCCCACGAGGCCGGGCACCTCGCCCGGATGCTGCAGGCCTTTCCACGCCTTGCCGGCGTGGCGGGTCCGTGCCCGGGGCTGCCGCCCGTGCCTGCACCCTAACCCGGCGCCGCCCTCAGGCCGCGGGCGGCGTCAGGCGGCCTTGCCCGGGGCATCGGGCGTGGCGGGGCGGCCGAACAGGGCTTCCACCAGAAGCACGCCAACGCCCAGCACGATGGCGGCATCGGCCACGTTGAACACGTACCAGTGCCAGCCCCAGCCATGGGCATCCACGAAATCGACCACGGCCCCGAAGCGCAGCCGGTCGATCAGGTTGCCCACCGCGCCGCCCACGATGGCGCCGAGCGCGAGAGCGGTGCGCCGCGTCTCGGCCTGGGCCATCCAGCGGATCAGGAAGGCCGCGATCACCGCCGCCAGCGCCGCCAGCGCCCAGCCGTGCCAGGGCGCGCTGCCCGAAAGCAGGCCGAAGGTGACGCCGCGGTTCCACACCATGGTGAGGTTCAGGCCCAGGGGGCCAGCGGTGAACAGCTCCACGCTGCGGCGGGTGGGGAGGTCGAAGCCCTCCAGGATCCACCACTTGCTCGCCTGGTCGGCGATGAGCACGAACAGGCCGAGGAGAAGACCGCGGCGCAGGTTGAGGCCTGGGTGAACGACGCTCATCAGGCGACCGCGCCTTCGCAGCGCAGGCACAGCGTGGGGTGGGCGGCGCTGCGCCCGACCTCGGGCAGGACACGCCAGCAGCGGTCGCACTTGTTGCCCGCCGCGGGGGCGAAGCGCACGGCGGCCTCGCCCTCGGTGTCCACGCCCTCGCCCTCGGGCGGGCTGCCCAGGAGGGTGAGGTCGGAGGTGATGCAGAGCTCCGCCCAGGGCAGGTCCGCGAGGCCGGCCTGGGCGCTGCCCAGGTAAAGGTCCGGCGCCGCCTGGAGGGAGCTGCCGATCGTGCCGGCGGCCCTCGCCTTCTCCAGCGCGCCGGTGACCAGGCCGCGCACCGCGCGCACGCGGGACCAGCGCTCGGCCAGCGCATCGTCCCGCCATTCCGCGGGCACCTCGAAGAAGGTCCCCATGTGCACGCTGTCCGCGCCCTCGCCGAAGCGGGCGAGCCAGGCCTCCTCCGCCGTGAACACCAGCACGGGGGCCAGCCAGGTGCAGAGGCAGCGGTGCAGCACGTCGATCACGGTGCGCGCGGCGCGGCGGCGCGGGTCGTCCGCGCGGTCGCAGTAGAGGCTGTCCTTGCGGATGTCGAAGAGGAAGGCCGAAAGGTCGGAGGCGCAGAAGTTGTGGATCTCCGGCATCACGCCGGACCAGTCGTAGTCGCTGGCCGCTCGGCGGAGGCGGGCGTCGATGGTGGCCACGCGGTGCAGGATGTAGCGCTCCAGCTCGGGCAGCTCGGCATGGCCGACCTTCTCCTCGTCGGTGAAGCCGTCGAGGTTGCCCAGCAGCCAGCGCAGCGTGTTGCGGATGCGCCGGTAGAGTTCCGCCTGCTGGCCGAGGATGGTCTTGCCGATGCGCAGGTCGTCCGCGAAGTCGGAGTTCATCACCCAGAGCCGCAGGATGTCGGCGCCGTAGTCCTTCATCACCTCCTGCGGGGCGGTGACGTTGCCGAGCGACTTCGACATCTTCCGCCCGGATTCATCGAGCACGAAGCCGTGGGTGAGGATCGCCTTGAAGGGCGCCATGTCCCGCGTGCCGATGGATTCCAGCAGCGAGGAATGGAACCAGCCGCGATGCTGGTCGGAACCCTCGAGGTAGAGGTCGGCCGGGAAGGGCAGGCCGTGGTCGGGCAGGCAGAAGGCGTGGGTCGAGCCGCTCTCGAACCACACGTCCACGATGTCCATGACCTGCTCGTAGTCGTCCGGGTTCCTCTCGTTGCCGAGGAAGCGGGCGGCGGCGCCGGGCTGGTACCAGGCATCGGCCCCTTCCTCGCGGAAGGCCTGGAGGATGCGCTCCATCACGGCTGGGTCGCGCAGCGGCTCGCCGCTCCGCTTCTCCACGAACACGGCGATCGGCACGCCCCAGGCGCGCTGGCGGGAGATGCACCAGTCCGGCCGCGCGGCGACCATGGAGCCGATGCGGTTGCGGCCCAGGTCCGGCACGAAATGGGTGTTGGCGATGGCCTCCAGCGCCTTGGCGCGGATCTGGTTCCCGTCGTCCATCGCGATGAACCACTGCGGCGTCGCGCGGAAGATGACGGGCTTCTTGCTGCGCCAGGAATGCGGGTAGCTGTGGCGGAGGCTGCCCTTGGCCGCCAGCGTGCCCATGCTTTCCAGCGCGGCCCAGACAGCGTCGTGCGCCTTGAAGACGTGCAGGCCGGTGAAACCCGGGGTCTGCACGGAATAGGTGCCGTCGTCGTTCACCGTCTCCGGCACGGGCAGGCCGAAGGCGCGGCCGAGCGCGAAGTCGTCCTCCCCATGGCCGGGGGCGATGTGGACGAAGCCCGTGCCTGCATCGGCGGTGACGAAGTCGCCGGGGAGCAGCGGCACGTCGAAGTCGTAGCCCCCCTCGGCGGGCGCCCAGCCGCGGAGAGGGTGGGCGAGCACCGTGCCCGTCAGCTCCGCGCCCTTGAACACGCGCTTGAGCGAGTGGGCGGCGAGGCCGGCCTCCTTCTCGAAGGCCGGCAGGAGGGGGAGGGCGATCAGCAGGTTGTCGCCGGTCGCGAGCAGCGAGCCTTCGGCGATCCCGTCCACATGCACCAGCGCGTAGTCGATCTCCTCGCCGAAGGCGACGGCGCGGTTGCCGGGGATGGTCCAGGGCGTGGTGGTCCAGATCACCACGCGCGCGCCCGCGAGCTCCGGCAGCGAGGGCTTCACCACCGGGAAGGCGGCGTGCAGCGTCGGGCTGGTGACGTCGTGGTACTCGATCTCGGCATCCGCCAGCGCGGTCTTCTCGACCGGGCTCCACATCACCGGGCGCAGGCCGCGGTAGAGCGAGCCGTTCATCAGGAACCGCCCGATCTCCTCGGCGATCACCGCCTCGGAGGTGAAGTCCATGGTGGCGTAGCGGTTCTCCCAGTCGCCGAGCACGCCCAGGCGCTGGAACTCGGCGGACTGGATGCCCAGCCAGTGGCGGGCATATTCCCGGCACTCCGCGCGGAACTCGAGAACGGGGACGCTGTCCTTGTCCTGCTTCTTGGCGCGGTACTGTTCCTCGACCTTCCACTCGATCGGCAGGCCATGGCAGTCCCAGCCCGGGACGTAGTCGGCGTCGCGGCCCGACATCTGGGCGGCGCGGTTGATCACGTCCTTCAGGATCTTGTTCAGCGCGTGGCCGATGTGCAGCGGGCCGTTCGCGTAGGGCGGGCCGTCGTGGAGCACGAACTTGGTCAGGCCGCGGGAGAGCTCGCGGAGCTGTCCCCGCAGGTCCTGGGCCTTCCAGCGGGCCAGCGTCGCGGGCTCGCGCCTGGGCAGGTCGCCGCGCATGGGGAAGGGGGTTTTCGGCAGGAAGACGGTGCCGCGGTAGTCGCGGGCGGGCTTCGCTTGCGTGTCGTCCGGGGCGGGGGCGTCGGTCATGGATGATCCGGGGGCTTGGGCGGCGCCGGCCGGGTTCGGCGGGGCGCGCGGCGAAGGGGCAGGCGCTGCGGTTCCCCGGCCCTCAGGCGAGGACCGGGCCGGGAATTCGACGGGCAATTCGCGCGCGAAGGCGGGCGCAGGGCAGCCTGGGAAGCATGGCGACCATATGCGGAGGCGGCGCGGGCCGGGTCAAGCGAGGCGCACCAGCCCCGCGGCGGGCGCGGGGCCATTGCGGCCACGAAGCGGTGCGGGGGAGGGAACCCGCCTCCGCACGGGCCGGGGCCCGGCGCCCCACCCCCGGCGGGCGGCGCCAGGCGAGCCGGGCCTTACGCCTCCGGCGTGTCCTCGGCCACTTCCCCCGGCACCACGTCCCGGAGGTAGGGCTCCACCTTGCCCTGGAGCTTCATGGTCATGGGCTTGCCGTTCCGGTCCACCGCCTTGCCCACGGAAAGCCGCACCCAGCCCTCGCTGACGCAGTATTCCTCGACGTTGTTCTTTTCCACGCCCTTGAAGCGGATGCCCACGCCCCGCTCCAGCAGGGCGGCGTCGAAGAAGGGGCTCTTCGGGTCGGTGGACAGGCGGTCGGGCAGGGTGTCGGTCATCGGGCGTGCTTTCGAACGGCAGGTCCGGGGGTGTTAGCGAAGCGCGGGCCGGGAGTCCAAGCCCCGGGGCATGGCGGCGCCATCAACCCCGCTCAAAGGCGGGCTCGTATTCCGGCAGTTCCGGCGGGTCGGGGGTGGTCGGGTCCAGTTCCACCCCCAGGCGGGCATAGAGATCGGCCAGGCGCCGCTCATAGGCGGCGGCGCTGAACACCGCCGCCTGCCGCCGCCCCGCCCAGGACAGGTGCCCGCGCAGGTCCTCGTCCGCGTCCAGCGCCCGGATGCCCTCCACCATGGCGCGGATGTCGTATGGGTTCACCTTCACGGCGGCGTCCCCCACCACCTCCGGCAGGGAGGAGGTGTTGGAGGTCAGCACGGGCGTGCCCAGGCTCATCGCCTCCAGCGCCGGCAGGCCAAAGCCCTCGTAGAGGGACGGGAAGAGCACGGCCTTGGCGCCGCGGATCAGGCTGACCAACAGGCGGAAGGGCGCGTAGTCCAGCAGGATGATCTTGCGCTTGGTGACCAGGCGCCCGTCCTCCTGGGCGATGTACTTGATGTGGTCGTCGAACAGGACCTTCAGCTCCTGCTCGCTCTTCCAGGCCTGCTTGCCCACGATCACCAGCGGCAGGTCGGATCCGGAGGCAAGAAAGGCCTCGATCATGCGGCCGACGTTCTTCTTCGGCTCGATCGCGCCGAAGAACATGAAGTAGCCCTTCCAGTCGAGGCCGAAGGAGCCGGCCACCTCGTCGCGCGCCAGGTTCTCGGGCTTGCTGGCGAATTGCGGCGGCAGTTCAACGGACTGGTAGGTGTTGGTCACCTTCTCCGGGTCGGCGCCCAGCAGGTTGATGATGTCGCGGCGCGACGCCTCGCTGACCGTGACGATGTGGTCGGCCTGTTCCAGCAGCTTCATGCACAGCCGGTGGTAGCGGCGCTTGTGGTCGAGCGTGGTGAAGGGCAGGCGCAGCGGCACGAGGTCGTGGAAGGTGTAGATGTTCTTCGCGCCGGGCATGCGGATCGGCAGCGGATAGGTCCAGTGCACCAGGGCGGGCGGAGGGCCGGGCGTGCGCACGGGCACCACGCGCTTGAGCAGCTTGAAGTGGTTGTGGGTGCGGACGAAAAGGTCTTCCGCGTTCCACAGCCGGTCGAAATGCGGCAGCCGGGCGGCATAGGTGTCGATCACCACCTGCCCCGTCACCGGCACCGCCGCCACCTGCTCGTTCACCCCGGCGAAAAGCATGCGGCGCACCTGCCGGAAGCGGCGCGTGCTGATCATCCGCTGGCTGGGATCGTCGAAGAAGGCGACCTCGCGCAGCAACGGCTTGAGCTTCGCGTTCACGGCGCGCCCGTAGAGAACCTCCACCTCCGCGCCCAGGCTGCCGAGCCGGTAGGAAAGGTTCCGGGCATAGGTCGAAACGCCGGTTCCCTGCTCCAGGGCGAGGTTGAAGCCGTCGATCAGAATTCTGGGGCGCATGGCCGCCATGCTAGCCCAGCTTCGCCCCTGCCGAAATGCGCCGGACCCGCGCGGGCCGCTGGTTTCCGTGGCCCCGGCGGGGCATGGTCCGGCACTGCGGACGATTTGGCGGGGGAGTGGCGCGGGGGTGACGGAGGCGGTGGCCGAGGACGGTTCCGATGCAGGCCGGCACGGATCAGAGGACCCCCCGGCGGAGGAGCCGGGCGTCCTGCTCGCGCGCGGGGACGCTGCCCGCGACGCCCGGCGCTGGCCCGAGGCCGCCTCCGCCTATGCCGCCTTTCTCCGCCTGCACCCCGACGACCGCGGCATCCTGGTCCAGCACGGCCACTGCCTGAAGGAGAGCGGCGATCCCGCCGCCGCGCTGGCGCTCTACCGGCGTGCGGAGGCCATGGACCCGGACGAGGCCGACATCCACCTGCAGGTCGGCCACGCGCTGAAGCTGCTGGGCCGGCGGGGCGCCGCGGCGGAGGCCTATGGCCGCGCCCTGCGGCTGGACCCGGCGGCCGGGGCCACCTGGGCGGAATGGCTCGGCACCATGGACAGCCTCCCCCCGCCCCGTGCGGCCGGGCCGCTGCTGGACCTTTCGGACCTCGTCGCCTGGTATGCCCACCGCCGGGCGCCGAGCGGCATCCAGCGCGTGCAGGCCGAGATCGCGGCGGCCGCCGGGGATGCCGTGCTCTGCGCCATGCACCCGGATGAGGGCGCCTGGCGTTTCCTGCCCTCGCCGCTGTTCCACCGCCTGCACCACCTGTCCCGGACCGGCGCCGACCCGGAGGCGCCGGACTGGCGGGAGGCCGTCGGGGTGCTGCTTTCGCTGCGCCGCAAGGGCCAGGCCTTGCGCGTCGGCGCGGGCGCCACGCTGATCACGCTGGGCAGCGCCTGGTGGCTGCCGCGCCACGCGACAGCCCTGCGGGGCGCGCGGGCGGCCGGGGCGCGGCATGTGCCGGTGCTGCATGACTGCGGCCCCCTGACTCTGCCCGAGCACGCCTCGCCGGGGCTGCGGGCGGAGTTCGGCCGCTGGTTCTCCGCCCTGCCGGTGCTGGCGGACGGCGTGATCGCCGTGTCCCGCGCGACCGCCGGGGAGTACCGCGAACTGATGGCGCGCCACCTGCCCGAATGGCCGGCGCCGCCGGCGGTGGTGGTGACGCCCGACGGCCGCGCCGCCGACCCGCCGGCGGAAACGGAGGTGCCACTCCCGGCCGGAGCCCAGCCCACGCGAGCCCTGGCCATCGGGCGCCGCCGCGCGGCCGCGCCGGGTGCGGGCCGGCCCACGCATCCGGACCTGCCGGAGGGCCCCTATGTCCTGATGGTCTCGAGCCTGGAGCCGCGGAAGAACCACCTCCTGGCTCTCCGCGCCTGGCGGATCCTTCTGGACCGGCGCGGAGAGGCCGGCACGCCGCGCCTGGTCCTCGTCGGGCGCCGCGCGGAGGGGGACGGGCCGGTGCTGGAAGCCCTGGCCGCCGACGCCGCGCTGGCCGCCCGTGTCAGCCTGCTGCACGGGGTGGATGACGGCGCGCTGGACCGGCTTTACCGCGGCTGCCTCTTCACCCTGTATCCCAGCCAGCACGAGGGCTGGGGCCTGCCCGTCTCGGAATCGCTTCTTCACCGCCGCGTGCCGCTGGTGTCGGAAATCCCCGCCCTGGCCGAGAGCGGCCGGCGGGGCGCGGTGTTCTTCACCCCCGGCAGCGCAGGCGACCTCGCCACCGTGGCGGAAGGGCTGGTCGCGGACCCCGCCCGGCTGGCCGCCGCCGCCGCGCGCATCCCGCGCCACGGCGGCCTGCGCCCCTGGGGGGAGGTTGCGGCGGAGCTTCTGGCTGCCGCCGCGCGCCTGGGTGCGGCGGCACCGCCGTGTCCCCTTCCGCCGCTGCCGGCCTGCCGCCCCGTCCGTATCGGCCATGGCGGCGTGCCCGGCCCCGCCCCCGCGCTCAGCCGGGCGGAGGCGCTCCTGCACGGCAGCAACTGGCATCCGGTGGAGGACTGGGGCGCCTGGACGCTTCCCGGGCGGGCCGTGCTGCGCCTGGCCGCGCCCGGGGAAGGGCCGGCGCGCGTCGCCCTCGCACTCCGGCCCGCGCCCGGCGCGCAGGGGCTTCTGCGGGTGAGCCTGGATCGGGAAGGCGCTGCGCCCGCCACGGCGGAATGCCCCGCCGGGACGACGGAGGAACTGGCGATCGAGGTCGGGGCGGGCGGCCCGGCGCTGCGCCTGGCCCTGGAAACCGAGGAGGGTTCCGCGCTCGCGGGCGAGCGGATGGTGGGCGTGGGCGTGGTGGCCGTGGCGGTGATGCGGGGCGCCTCGCCGGCCGACCGGCTGGCTTACCTGGAGAACCGCATCCTGGTGCCCGTCTCCTGAAGCGGGCGGAGCCGGGGGACGCGCCCCCGGCCCCTGGCCCTACTGGAACACCCGCGCGGCCAGCGCGGTCTGGTAGATCAGCTGGAACACGTCCCGCGTCACCTGGAACAGCTTGGGGTCCAGGCGGGGAAGGGCGATCAGCTCGTCGCCCGGACGGGGGCCGACGCGGGGTTCCAGCACGATCTCCCCGCTCGCGCGGCGGATCATGATGTTGGAGGCGTTGCCGCGCTGGGTGAAGCCGCCGGCCTGCTGGACGTAGTCCTCGATGCGCAGGTTGGGGCGCCACAGCACGGCCTGGGGCGTGGTCACCTCGCCGGCGATCATCACCGTCTCGCTGCGCTCGGGCACCACCACCGTGTCGCCGTCCTCGAGCCGCGTGTCGGTGCAGCGGCCGGTGCCGTCGGACACGACGAGGCGCCCTTCCGGCTGGATGCGCCGCGCGCGGGCGATGTACTGCGAGACGAGCTGCGCCTCGCTCGCGCGGATCTCGGCCACGCCCGTGGTGGAGGACGAGGCGTTGAAGAGCTGCCGCTCCAGCCGGTCCAGCGTCTCGTTGATGGTGCGCATCTGCTGCGCGGCAAGCCGCGGGCGCAGCAGGAAGACCGACTGCGTGTCCGCCATGGTCGGGTCCACCGCCACGTGGTCGAGCAGCTGGCACAGGCCGATGTCGCGGTCCGCGATCAGCACGGAGGGGCCGATGCGGCTGCCCTCGATGGTCACGCGGATGGTCTGGGCCGGGGCGTCCGTGATGAAGCTGGCCACGTCCTGGTCCAGCAGCGAGATGCGGCGGAGTTCCGCGACCGTGGTGTAGCGCGACCAGGGCTGGCCGTTGCGGGTGCCGCGCACCACCACGTTGGTGGCGGAGGGCAGCGGTGCCGCGAGCTGCACCAGCTCCTCCCCCGGCATGGCGCGGCCGGGCACCTCGAAGAGGTAGTTGTTGCGGATCGCCCCGTCCACGCTCACCAGCGCGCCCTGCTTGGCGACCACGATGGTGTCGCCCTCGGCGAACAGGTGCGAGGGAAGGCGGCCGGTCAGCAGGAAGGGGTAGAGGTCCACGCGCTGCACGGTGCGGCCGCCGCGGCGGATCTCGATGTCGCGGAAGGAGCCGCGTGCGGGGTCCACCCCGCCGGCGCGCATGAGGTAGTCGATCACGCTTTCCATGCCGGTGCCGGTGTGGCGGCCGGGGGAGCGGACGAAGCCGGTGACGAAGACGCCGATCCGGTTGACGTTCAGCAGCACGGCATAGACCTGCACCTGCTGCGTGTAGATGCGCCGCACCTCGGCCTCGACCGCCGATTGCAGGCTGCCCGCGCTGGTGCCGGCGATGCGGATGGGGCCGATGCCCGGCAGGAACAGGTTGCCGTCCCCGTCCACGATCCCGATGGCCTCCGATTCCACCGCGCCCCAGACGCGGACGGACACGCGGTCGCCCACGGCGATGCGGTAGTTCGGGTTGGGCGCATCCGCGGGGGAAGGAGCGGCGCGGTTGAAGAGGCTCGCGCCGAACACCGCCGATGAGGGCCCGGAGCGGCGGCTGAGATCGCCCAGCGGGCCGCTGACCACGGGGCCGCCCTCCGCCTCCGTCGCGGTGCCCGCGCGGGAGGTCGTGGTGGCGCTGGGCAGCAGCGTGTCGGTTGCCTGCATCGGCGCGGCCTGGGCCAGCATGGGCCCGAGGCGGCCTGGAACGGGCTGGCCCAGCAGGTCGGCCGGCGATTGGGCCCGGGCCTGGGTGGTGGCCTGGGTCAGGGCAGCGGGCGAGGCGAGAAGCGTGGCGAGGAGCACCAGCATCCGGGCGGGCCGGCGCCTCGCCCCGGCCTGGTCCCGCATCGCCGCGGCCAGCGTGGTTCCGGTCTGCATCATGTTGGCCTGGGGTATCTCGTTCTGCTTGGTTCGGACAGGCATCCGGTCACGACGCATGTTCGCGGAAGCCGGCGAAGATCAGGGAGCCGATGCCGTAGATCACGAGCAGCACGGCCAGCAGGCTGCCGATGGTGAAGAAGGCCTTCGGATACTGCGCGCTTTCCGCCTCCTGCGGCTCGGTGATGCGGGCGACGTAGAGGTGCTGGCGGATCGCGTCGGCGCGGGCGGCTTCCAGGCTGGTGACGGCGGAGGCGAGCTGGCGGTCGGCGAACTCGCGCTCCAGCATCAGCCGCTCATACCCCGCGAGCTGCTGCGGCGCCGCCGCCGTGCCGGCCGTCAGGCGCTGGCGCTCGGCGCCGATCTGCACCTCCAGCGAGGCGATGCGGTTGCGCAGCACGGCCATCTGCGGGTTGTCCGCCCGCATGAAGGCGATCTTCTCCTGCAACTCGGCCCGCGTCTGGCTGAGGGCGGCCTCCAGCTTGGTCACGGCCTCCATGTTGGCCGCGATCTCGCGCGAGGGGTCGATGGCGCGGCCGTCCTGGCGGAAGGTGGTGAGGGCCTCGCGGGCGGCGATCACGCGCCGCTCGGCGATCTCCACCTCGCGCCGGGCGTCGCCCACCGCATCGCCGCGCTGGCGGTCGCTGATGCGGTTGACCAGGTTCTCGGAGGCGCGGAGCAGCGCCTCGGCCAGCAGGCGGGAATCCTCGGCGCGGAAGGTGCGGACCAGGACGGAGACGGTGCTGGATTCCGTGTCGTATTCGGACACCACCATGCGGCGGAAGTAGCGGGTCAGGCTCTCGATCGTCGGCTCGTCCGACCAGAGCCGGGCGACGAGGTCGGCCTCCGGCCGGCGCCAGATGGCCACCAGGTCCACCGACTTGCGCAACTCCCGCACGAGGTCCTGGGAACGGAGGAACTCCCTCACCGCCATGGAATCCTCGGGCACGGCCTTGAAGCCGGCACTGCCGAGCATGGCGCCGAGCGCGCCCATCGAGCCGCCGCCCGAGCTGGGCCCGCGCACGAAGAAGCGGGCCTCGCTGGCATACTGGTTGGCCGCGACGAGGCCGTAGTAGCCGACGGCCAGCGCGGTCGGCAGGGCGACCACCAGCAGCAGCCCGCGCCACCTGCGCAGCGTCCGCAGCAGCGCCGAGGGCCGCTTCGCCGGGCGGGAAACGCCCGGCGAAGCGGCGTCAAAGGCTTTGATAGACGGCGATACCTTCATCGAGATCCTCATACAGCTCAAGGAGGCCGTTCCGGAGCACGACGGCGGTGCGGCAGTACTGCCTGATGTGGTCGGCGAAGTGCGACACCATCAGGAGGGAGGCGTTGCCCAGGCGCTGCTCCAGCATGGCCTGGCAGCGCGCGACGAAGCGCTGGTCGCCGGCCGAGATGATCTCGTCCACGAGGTAGCAGTCGAACTTCACGGCGAAGGACAGGCCCATCAGCAGGCGGCCCATCATGCCCGCGGAATAGGTGCGCACCGGCTCGAAGAAGTACTGCCCGATCTCCGAGAAGTCCTGCACGAAGTCGAGCGTCTCGCGCACGTCCTGGCCGTAGATGCGGGCGATGAAGCGGGCGTTGTCGGCCCCCGACAGGCTGGCCTGGAGGCCGAAGCCCGAGCCGAGCGGCCAGGAGACGGACATTTCCCGCCGCACGCGGCCCTGGGTCGGCGTCTCCACGCCCGACATGACTCGCATCAGGGTGGACTTGCCCGCGCCGTTGCGGCCGAGGATGCCGACCGCGTCGCCGCGCTCGATCGTCGCGCTGATGCCGCGCAGGATGTCCCGCCGGCCGCCGCGCACGGGATAGGATTTCCAGACGTTCTCGAGGATCAGGGCCATGCGCTGCGATCCCCGCTCAGAAGATCTCGAGCTTGCGCCGTGCGCTCCTGAGGGCCGCGAGGCCGAGCAGGTTCACCACCAGGATCCAGCGGACGACGTATTCGAGGTCGAAGTAGGACGGGAAGGCGTTGCCGAACATGCCGTGGCGGATCGCCTCGTGGATGCTCACCAGCGGGTTCCACAGCAGCAGTTCCTGCAGGCTGGGCGGCAGCCAGGCCAGTGCGTAGAAGGCGCCCGAGAGCGGCATCGTCAGGTAGGTGATCGGGTGGATCACGCGGTCCAGCCCCTCCCAGCGCGACACGCCGGCCGCCAGCATCATCGAGAGGCCGTGGCACAGCAGGAACATCAGGAGCAGCGCGAGGAAGATGATCCCGACATCGGCGGGCCAGACTTCCGCCCACCAGGCCGACATGGCCATGATCAGCGCGATCACCCCGATCACGGAGGCGGCCTCCAGCAGGTTGCGGGCGATCATCACGTCGACCGGCGTGACCTGGCGGTGGAACAACAGGGTGAGGTTGGAGTGCAGCGCGCTGCCCGCGCGGTTCACCACCGAGCGGAACATGAAGAACGGCACGTAGCCGACGATGGAGAAGAGGAAGGGGTTCACCCCGCCCGGCATGCTCTTGCCGTGCGCGGAATGCATCAGCCCCACCATGGTGCCCAGCAGCAGCGGCTCGAAGAACAGCCAGAGGAAGCCGAGGTTGTGCCGCCCGAAGCGGGTCTGCATCTCGCGCATCAGAAGGGCGCCGATGACGCGCCCCTGGGTGGCCGGGCCTTCGATCAGCCAGTGCCGCCTGGCCCGCCGCTCCGGCGGCGCGGGAACGAAGACCCCGGCGCTCACGGGCGATAAACCGCGCCGCCGCGCAGCAGCGCCCGGGCCTGCACCCACCCCTGGGAGGGATCCTTGCAGTAGGTCGCCCCCGGTGCGCCACCGGGCATCGCGGAGGAGCCGAACTGGACCTCGCGGCATTCCCGGCCGGAGGCGGCGTTGTAGCCGCGCACCAGGCGGGCCGACACAGTGCGGCTGCCGTCGGCCATCACCACGGTTTCGGCCTGGCCGGGCTGCGCGCGGGCGGCGAAGGCCGCCACCGGGTCCGCCGGGCGGGCCGGCAGCACCACGCCCGTGGCGGGCGGCGGCGAAACGGGGGCGGCGCCGAGCCCCGCCGGGTTCCACCACTTCGGCTCGGCGACATTGGCCGAGCAGCCAGCCAGGAACACGAGGAGCGGGACGGCGGGAAGGTGCGCCGCCATGCGCCCCAGCCCGGAAACAAGCCGGGAAAGGCGCGCGGACCGGATTCCCGCCATCCGGTTGGCCGTGGCATGTATCATACGAGAAGTTTACCGCACCGCGTTGCAGCAGGCAAAAACTCCATGACGGCTTTCGACCATTCCGCCGCGCTGTTGCCGAATATCCTCTCACCCGCCTTTCTGGAACGCTGGCCGCACCTGCCGGCCTTCTGGCCGCCGGGCGTCGCAAACCTCACGAAAACCGCGCCGCGCTTCGGTTTGGCTCCGTTCGCGCCCCCAAGTTTCGGCGGGCGGGACATGCCCCCGCTGATCGTGACCGAGGTGCCCGGGTCCTTGGCGCCGGGCGAGGCCGAGGCCCTGGCCGCGATGATCGCAGAGCACCGCCTGGGCGGCCGGCCCGGCATGTCGGATCCCGGAACGGCATCGCTGGGCCTTGCCGGGGGTATGGCCCTGGTGATAGATCCTTGCGATTCAGTCTTGGCTTCTGCTTTCAGGTCGGCGCTTTCGGCGGCGCGGCGTTCAGGCCGCCCGGTGCTCGTCGCGCGCGACCCATTCGCTCATCCCGCCGCCCCGCTCCTGCTCGGCCCGTCCTCCCTTCCCCTGAAGCCTGGCGAGCAGTTGCTGCCGCAGCCGCTCTCGCCCTGGACCCTTCTCGACGCCGCCGCCTTCCTGCACGGCGCGAGCCCCTTCATGGCCGCCCTGGCCGAGGCCGCCCGCGTGCCGCACGACCGGCCGGGACAGCATCTCCTGCCCCTGCTGGCCCGCATCCGCGCGGCCGATCCCTTCCGCCGCCGCCCCTGCACCCGTGCGGAGGGCTTCGCCCTGCTGGCGGAATGGGCTGCGGCCGCGCGGGCGAACCGCGGCATCTCCGCGTGCATCGGCATCGCCCGCTGGAAGCGCCGGCAGGTCGCGGCGCTGCTGGCGCAGGAGACCGGCGCGCCGGAATTCACGAACAACGTCGCCCGCGCCCTCGGCCGCGCGCGGGCCGAGGGCGGTGCCATCGTCGCCTGGGCCGCCGCCAGCCCGGATCCCCTCGCCGCAACGATCCGCCGGCAGGGCGTGGAGCTGCGCCTCCTGGAGGACGGCTTCGTGCGCTCCCGCGGCCTGGGCGCGCGCTTCCTGCCGGGCGCCTCCTACAGCCTGGACGCGCGCGGCGCCCATTACGACCCGCGCCAGCCTTCCACGCTGGAGGCGATGCTCGCGGAGGGCGGCTTCGCGCCGGACCTCCTGGCGCGCGCCGCGGCGCTGCGCGCGGAGATCGTCCGGCGCGGCGTCTCCAAGTACAACCTCGCCGCCCGGGGCGAGCTGCCGGTGATCCCGGCGGGGCGTCGCGTGGTGCTGGTGCCGGGGCAGGTGGAGGACGACGCCTCGGTCCGCCTCGGCGGGGGCGCCATCCGCTCGAACCTCGCGCTGCTGCAGGCGGTGCGGAGGGCGGAGCCGGACGCCTTCATCCTCTACAAGCCGCATCCGGACCTCGAGGCCGGGTTCCGCCGCGGCCGGCTGCGCGCCGCCGACCTGGCGGGGCTCGCGGATTCGGTGGCGGCCGGCGTGCCTCTGCCGGCGCTGCTGCCCCATGTGGACGCGCTCCACACCCTGACCTCGCTGTCCGGCTTCGAGGCGCTTCTGCGCGGCGTTTCCGTCACCTGCTGGGGCCAGCCCTTCTATGCCGGCTGGGGCCTCACCGCCGATCGCGCGCCGCTGCCGCCCGGCCGGCGCGGCGTAGCCCGCTCCCTCGACGAGCTGGTGGCCGCCGCCCTGATCCTCTACCCCCGCTACGTCGATCCCGTGACGCTGCTGCCCTGTTCGCCCGAGGTGATGCTCGACCGGCTGGAGGACCCCTCCGCCTGGCGCATCTCGCCGCTGACGATCCATCGTGGCGTGGAAGGCTTCGTGCGCGGCGTGCTGGCACGGATCGGGAGGCGGCGATGAACGGAGCGTTCCGCGGCGGCATCATCATCTCCGGCGCCTCGCGCGGGCTGGGCGCGGCGTTGGCGCGCCGGCTCGCGACACCCGGGGTCACGCTGGGGCTGCTGGCGCGCGGCGAGGCCGGGCTGCGCGACACCGCCACCGTCTGCGCGGGGCGGGGCGCGGCCGTGCGTGTCGCGGCGCTCGACATCCGCGACGCCGCATCCGTCGCCCGCACCGTGCTGGACTGGGACGCGGCGGCGCCGAGCGCGCTGGTGATCGCCAATGCCGGCATCGCCGCGGGCCGCCGCCCGGACGGCACGGCGGAGGGCGTGGCCGATGTCGCGGCGCAGGTTGCGGTGAACCTCCTGGGCGCGGTGAACCTGGTCGGGCCGCTTCTTCCGGCCATGCGGGCGCGCCGGGCCGGGCGGATCGGGCTGGTGGCCTCGGTGGCGGCCTTCCGCGGCCTGCCCGACAGCCCCGGCTACTGCGCCTCCAAGGCCGGGCTCTGGGCCTGGGGAGAGGCGATCCGCGCCGATCTGCTCGGCAGCGGCGTGGGCGTCACGCTGGTCGCGCCGGGCTTCTTCAACAGCGACATGGGCCGGGCCTGGCAGGGGGCACGCCCCTTCTCCCTCTCGGCGGAGGGGGCGGCGGCGCGGATCGAGCGCGCCTTGCGGGCAGGGCGGCCGAGCTGCGTCTTTCCGCTTCCCCTTGCGCTCGGGCTGCGCGCGCTTTCCCTGCTGCCGGCGCCGCTGGCGGACCGCGCGGCGGGGCTGCTGCGCTTCCGGATCGCGGCGCCCCCGGCCGATCAGTCCGGAAGCTGATCCAGCACGGGCCGGTTGATCAGGCCGTGGTGCAGCCGGTGCACGGCTGCGGACACCGCCACATCCAGGCCGGGGCGCGCGTAATAGGCGCCGCGCACGTGCAGGCAGTGGGCGATGCCCCGGAGAAAGGCCTCGCGCAGCGCGGGGTCGGGCGGCCGTCCCTCCGACCAGAAGCTGTCCAGCGTGCCCGCATGGGTAAGGCCCGGAACCTTGTAGAGCGCATCGCCCAGCGCCAGCGTCGGCAGGCGGTCCACGATGGCGCGGAGGCCCACCGTGCTGTTGATGGTGACGACGCCCTGCACGCTCTCGGTGATGTCGCCCAGGTTGCCGCCGCCGAGATAATGCACGCGGCCTGGCACGCCCGCCCGGCGCGCGATGCCGTTCACCCGCCGGTGCCAGTTCTTCACCGCCGGATCCAGCGGATGCACCTTCACCAGCAACTGCGCGCCGGCAGGCGCGTGGGCGGCGAAGGACCGCGTCACCTCCTCGATCGCCGTGTCGAGATCCGGGTAGTGCGAGTACGCGCGGACGGAGAAATCGGTCTCCATCTGCATGGCCATCAGGAAGAGCGGCCCGCCCTGCCGCTTGAGCGCGGCGATGATGCCGTCCGCCCGCCGGTTGGCCCGCCGCCGCGTGACGATGCGGAACAGCGTGCCGAGATAGACCTGCACGGGGTGATAGATCTGGTGGCTGTCGTAATGCCGGAAGAAGCCGGGGATCAGCGACACCAGGTGGTAGGCCACGTCCCAGGCGGCCTGGTTGAGGAAGCTGTCCCGGTGCCGCACCGCGAGGTCGGGCGGCGGCAGGTTCTCGGCCAGGGCGAGGATGGCCCCGGGCTCGCGCGGGAACCGGCTTTCCCGGTTCATGCCGTCGCGTTCCAGGGTGATCCAGTCGGGTCGGAGGTAGCCGAAATCGGTGGCGACCACCCCGACGCCCCGCGCATGGGCCGCCGCGATGGCCTCCCGGTGGTAGAAGCGCTGCTCGCCCAGCAGCACCATGTCCGTGACCGCGTGCCGGTCCAGGAAGGCGGCGATGAAGGCCGGCCACTCGGCGGGCCGTTCCGTGAAGTCCACCGAGCCCGGTCCGCGCCAGATCAGCTTGTCGCCCAGGCAGAGATTGATCCGGTGCACCGCGTGGCCGAGGCGGCGCAGGCCGGCGCCGACCTCGTCGAAGAACGGGGTGATCGGTCCCTGCAGAAACAGGAAACGCCTCTGGCCCGCGGTGCTATCGGGTTCCTGTGGCACAGGCCACCCTTATGCGCCGGGCGCGGGCGCGACAATCCTTCCGCGGGCCTTGCGCGGGCCTTGCGCGGGCGACCGCATCGGCAACGCGCGCGGGGCGCTGCCCGGCACGACCGCCTGTTTACGTGGACTCGGCGGCGCTTTTCCGAGTTTCGTGCCCCCGCACTGCCTGGTCGGGGCGACAATTTTTTCTGCGCGCCGCAGCGCCGCACGGTCAGAGCCGGGCGCGGAACGCGGCCCGGACATCGCCCGGCCCCAGCAGGCGATGCCCGCGCGCGCGGCCCCGCGCGAGGTCGGCCCGGCTGGGGAAGGGGCAATAGGGCAGCGGCTCCGCCCGCCACTCCTCCACCCCGCCCCGCGCGAGCCCGGCCAGCACGGCGGAGGCCAGCGGAACGGCGGCCAGGTGCAGCAGGCGCGCCGCGCGCGAGGCCGTGCAGCCCGGCGGCAGGGCCACGGCGCGCTGGGCCAGCACGGGCCCGGCGTCGATCCGCGGCACCAGCCGGTGCACCGTGACGCCGAAGGCCGGTTCCGCTTCCAGGCCGGCCCAGAAGGCGGGGATCGGCCCCCGGTGGCGGGGCAGGAGGGAGGGGTGGACGTTGATCCCGCCCAGGGGAACCCGCGCAAGCGTTTCGGCCGACAGGATCTGGTCGAAGTGGAAGGAAACGATCAGCTCCGCCCCGGAGGCTCGCAGCGCCGCGTGGAAGGCCGGGCCGTTCACGTCCTCCACCGCGACCAGCGGCACGCCCTCCTCCCGGCACAGGCGCGCGAGCGGGCCAGGGCCGGGCGACACCGCGGAGGCCAGACGTGGCAGGGCCATGTTCACCGCGAGATAGCCCAGCATCCGGGGACCGGACCGGCGCAGGTGGCGCAAGGCCTGGCCGATCTGCCCGCCCGCGTTGCGGCGGTAGGGATTGGAAAGTCCGACAAGCGCGAGGCTGTCGCGGTGTCCCCGCGCGAAGGCGGCCACCGCCTCCGCGCTCGCGGCGCTGGCAAGGGTGAGGAGGGCGATCCGGGGCGGGCGGCCTGCCTGCCCGCTCAGCCCGCCATCTCCACCGGGGCGAGGCCCGCGCAGGTGTCCGCCACAACAGCGGCCGTGCGGTCGATCTGCTCGGCCGTGTGCTCGGAGGAAACAAAGAAGCGCAGCCGCGCCGCGCGCTCCGGCACGGCCGGGAAGGTGATGGGCTGCACGTTGATCCCGCGCGCGAACAGCTCGGCCGAGAGCCGCCCCGCGCGGATGGAGGAACCGGTCATCAGCGGCACGATGGCGTGCCCGCCCGAGGCACCCGCATCCAGCCCGCGCGCGCGCAGCGCGTCGCGCAGGCGGGTGGCGTTGCCGTTGAGCCGGGCCACGCGCCAGGGCTCCTCCGCCAGCACGCGAAGGGATTCGAGCGCCGAGGCCGCGAGCACCGGCGCGAGGCCGACCGAGTAGACGAAGCCGGGCGCGGTGTGGCGCAGCCAGTCGATCAGCTGCCGCCGCGCCGCGATGTAGCCGCCGCAGGAGGACAGCGTCTTGGACAGCGTGCCCATCCAGATGTCGACCCCCGCGGGGTCCACGCCCTGCAGCTCGAAGATGCCCTGGCCGCGGGGGCCGAGGACGCCGACCGAATGCGCCTCGTCCACCATCAGCCAGGCGTCGTGCCGGCGCGCGACCTCGACGAAGCGGGCGAGGTCCGGCACGTCCCCGTCCATGGAGTAGTGGCCCTCGATCACGATCAGCGCGCGGGCGGCCCCGCGGCGGGCGGCGGCCAGCTCGCGCTCGGCGGCCTGGGCGTCGTTGTGGGCGAAGGCGATGCGCTTCGCCCCCGAAAGCCGCGCGCCCTCCACGCAGGAGTTGTGGATGGTGGCGTCGTGCAGGATCACGTCGCGCGGGCCCATCAGGTGGCCGATCACCGTGACGTTGGTGGCGTGGCCGGACACGAGGCAGAGCGCGGCCTCCGTGCCGTAATGCGCGGCCAGCGCCGCCTCCAGCGCCGCGTGCGGCGGGCGCTCGCCCGAGACGATGCGGGATGCCGAGGCGGAGACGCCGTAGCGCTCGATCGCGGCGTGCGCCGCCGCCTTGACGCGCGGATCGCCGTTCAGCCCGAGGTAGTTGTACGAGGAGAAGTTCAGGTACTCGGCCCCGCCGATCACCGTGGTGTCGGCGGCCACGCCCGAATGGGGGCGGAAGAAGGGATTGGGGAGGTCGAGCGCCTCCATCGCCGTCTTCATCATCTCGAAGTCGCGCAGCGCCGGCAGGTCGCCGAAGGAGCGCGCGCCGGCCACGGCCCCGCTTTCCTCCTGCCGCGCGCGCCGCTTGGACAGACGCTGCAGGAGGGCCAGGCGGGCCGCTGCCGAAAGTCCGATGCCTTGCGTCACGGCCGCGTCTCCCCCGCCCCGGCGGAGATCGCCTCCCGCCCTTCGGGGGCCAGGGCGCGGAGCGTCCCCGGTTCCGGCGCGGGCGATGGCCCGGACGGGGAAGCACCGGGCTCGAAGCTGTCGAGCAGGGCGTCCATCTGCGCCTCCCGCGCGCCGCCCGAGAGCCCCTCCACCATGCGCGCGGCGAGGCCGGCGACGGTCAGGTCCTCCGTCACCGCCGAAAGCGGCACGGGCATGCCCAGCCGCGCCTCCAGCGCGCCACGCAGCTCCAGCCCGCCCAGGCTGTCCAGCCCCAGCCGGGCCACGGGGGCGTCGTGAGCGATGCTGTCGGCGGGCAGGCGCAGGATGCGGCCCATCTCCTCCGCGCCGATGCGCGCCAGCATGGACTGGGCCTCGGCGGCGGGCAGGGCGGCGAGATGGGCGCGCATGTCGGCGATGCCGGCATCCGCTTCCTCCGCCTCGCCGCGAAGCGCGGCAAAGGCGGGCTCGCGCAGCACGGCCAGGGCGGAGCCCGCGCGCTTCCAGGAAAGGCGGGCCAGCGACACCACCGGAGCCGCCCCCGCGATCAGCCCGGGCAGGGCTTCCAGCGCCTCGCGCGCGGCCATCGGCTCCACCCCCAGGCGGCGGGACAGGGTGCGGGCGGTGGCGGCATCGCGCGCCAGAACACCGGCATCGGCGATCGGCCCCCAGCCCACGGCCAGGGCCGGGCGCCCCCGCGCGCGGCGGCGGCGGGCCAGGGCCTCCAGCGCCGCGTTGGCGGCCACGTAGTTGGCCTGGCCGGGATTGCCGAGCGCGGTGGTGGCCGAGGAGAAGAGCAGGAACAGATTCAGCGGGTCCCCCGCCGTCAGCCGGTCCAGGTTCTCCGCCGCCTCCAGCTTGGGGGAAAGGCTGCGGGCGAAGCGGGCGGCGTCCATGCCGGTCGCGGCGCCATCGTCGAACACCGCCGCCGCGTGCACCACGCCGGTGATCGGCCCCTCCGCCCGCAGCGTGTTCAGCAGCGCGCCCAGGGCCGCGCGGTCGGCGGCATCCACCGCATGGGCGCTGGCCCGCGCGCCGAGGGCGGAAAGGGCGGTGATGGCCTCCCCCACCCCCGGCGCGGCCGGGCCGCGGCGGGAAAGAAGGGCGATGCGCGCGGCGCCGTTGGCCGCCAGCCACTTGGCGCATTCCAGCCCGAAGCCCGCCGTGCCGCCCGTCACCAGCACGGTGCCGGCGCCGGGCGACCAGGGGGTGGGGGCGGTCGCGTCGCCGCGCGGGGGGAACACCACGATCTTGCCGATATGGCCGCTGGCCTGGAGCAGGCGGAAGGCGCTCTCCACATCCTCCGCCCCGCGGCGGGCATAGGGCAGGGGGCGCAGGTCGCCCGTGGCCAGCCGGCCGCGGATCGCCTCCAGCAGCCGCGCCGCCTCGTCCGGCCGGGCGGAGGGAAGCTGGTCCACGTCCACGCCGAAATAGGTGACGTTGCGGCGGAAGGGGCGCACCGCGATGCGGCGGTCCTCGGCAAAGTCGCGCTTCCCCAGCTCCACGAAACGCCCGAAGGGCTTTACCAGCGCCAGGCTGCGCTCCATCGCCTCCCCCGCGAGGGAGTTCAGCACCACGTCCACGCCTTCGGGCCAGGCGCGGCGCAGCGCGTCGTCGAAGCCGGCCGAGCGGCTGTCGAGCACGAGGTCGGCGCCGGCCGCGCGCAGGAAGGCGCGGCGGGCCTCGGTGCCGGCGGTCATCGCGACCGCCGCGCCCGCGGCCTGGGCCACCTGAAGCGCCGCCAGCCCCACCGCGCCCGCACCGCCATGAATCAGCACGCGCTCCCCCGGGGAAAGCCGGGCGCAGCTTTCCAGGGCATAGACGGCGGTCAGGAAGGCCACGGGAATGGTGGCGGCCGCGGCGAAGCCCATGCCTTCGGGGATGGTGGCCAGGGCCTGGGCGCGGGTCAGCACGCGGCTGGCCAGGGCGCGGGGGGCGAAGCCGAAGACGCGCGTGCCCGGGCGGAAGGGCGCGCCGGGGCCGGCCGCCTCCACCACGCCCGCGCATTCCATGCCCAGCCCGGCCCCCGCGAAGCCGTCCTTCAGGGTTTCCTCGGGCAGCAGGCCCTGGGCCCACATCAGGTCGCGGAAGTTCAGCCCCGCCGCCTCCACGCGCAGCCGCACCTCGCCCGGGCCCGGGGCGGGCAGCGCCTCCATCGGCTCCCAGGCGAGGGACGACAGCGCGCCGGGCTGGCGCACGGCCAGGCGCGCGGGCCGGGCCGGGCCGGGCCGGGCGCCGAGCGCCACCCGCGGCACGCGCCGGCCGGACAGGCCCAGCACAAGCTCGGGCTCCGCGCCGGGAGAGAGGATCTCGGGCAGGAGGCGGCGCGCGGCGGCGGAGGGGGCGAGGGCGGAATCCACCAACACGCGGCGCGGCGCGAGGTAGGGCATCTCGTTGCACAGCACCCGCGCCAGGGCGCGCACGGCCTCGGCCGCCGGAAGCTGCGGATCCCCCTGCGCCACGAGCGTGAGGGCCGATGCGGTGCCCGCCGATGCTTCCGCCAGGCGGACGATCCCCGACAGCGTGGTGGCGAGGGTGGTGGCGCGGGCGGCCGGGCTGGCAAGCGCGACCACCGCCGCATCGCGCAGCACGCGGGGGGGCAGGGCCTGGATGTCCTCCAGCCGGTGGCGCTCCACCCTGGCGCCGTTGCGGCCCAGCAGGTCGGCCAGGGCCTCGGCCAGAGGCGCGGCCCCGGCATCGGAGACCAGCACGGCGCGCCGGCCCTCTGCCAGCGCGGGCCCGTCATGGGCCAGGGCCGGCGCGGGCCGGCGGGCGGCGACCAGCAGGGCGGGGATGGGCGAGGCGCGCAGCGGCTCCACCCTTCCGGCGAGCCAGCCCTCGGCCTCCAGCGTCCCGCGCCAGGCATCGGGGCCGCACGGGGCCGGGCGGGACCAGTTCACCGTGTCCTGGCCCTGGAGGAAATCCATCACCCGGCCGGGCTGCGGCTCCGCCAGAAGAAGGGCTCCGCCTTCCGCCAGCGCGGGGGCGAGCAGGGGCAGGATGCCGGGGCCGATCCCCCCGGCCAGCGCGCCGTTGATTCCGATCACGAGGTCCACGGCCGGAAGCGCGGCGCCGCCGCTTTCGGGGCTCCACTCGATCGCCGAGACGTCCGTCATCTCCTGCGGCGGCGGCGCCGGCCGGGGCTCCCCCGCCATGATGTGCAGCACGCGCCGCCCCGAGCGGGCGAGGCGCGCCGAGAGCGCCATGGTGAGGGCGGGGCCGCCGAGGTCCAGCACGCGCAGCGGCCGCTCGGCCGGCCAGGCGGCCGCGATGGCGCCGGCGGCGTCCGCCATCACCTGCGCCAGGCTGACGCGGGCGGCGGATTCCTCCGAAAGGGCCAGGGGCGGCGTGTCCGGTGGCAAGCGGCCGGCCATGGCCTCCGGCAGGCGCTCCGCTGCGAGCGCCAGAACCGCCAGGTCCTGCGCCAGCACCGGGCGCTCCATCAGCACGGAAAGCCAGATATCCTGCGGCAGGGGCATGTCGTCGCTCGGCAGCAGGCGCCAGGCGTGGCCCTCCCGGGCCGCGAGGCCGTCCTCCTCCAGGGCGCGCAGCATGGCGGCGGCATAGGGGTTGGCCGGCACCACCGTGCTGCCCGCGTCCCCGCCCGGCTTCGTGCGCCTGCCCTGGCCCGGGGCTGTTTCCGCCCGGGCCAGGGCCGCGAACACGGCCGATGCGATGTAGGCCTCGATGAGCAGGGCGGATTCCGACAGTCCGAGCGCCTCGTCGCGCGCCTCCGCGGCGGCCAGGGCGGCCTCCAGCGCGGGCTCGGGCGCCGGCAGGGCGGGATCGGGGGCGGGACGGTCCTCCATGCGGAAGACGACCATCTCGGCGCCGGCGCGCCCCAGGCGGGCGCGCTGGAACCACACGCCCTCGGCCACCGCCACCGCGCGTCCGGCCGCGTCCTCCAGGACCAGCCGCGCTTCCGCCGCGCGCTGGCCGGCATAGGTCAGGGCCAGCCCCGCGCGCACCGCGGGCGCCGCGCCGCGGCGCAGCACCAGGCGCTCGAAGCGCACGGGAACCAGGGCCTCGCCCTGTGGGGCATGGGGGGCGCCGATGCCACGGTGCTCGGCCAGCAGGGCGATCAGCCCCTGCAGGGCGCCGTCCAGCCGCACGGGATGCAGCAGGAAGCCCTGGTCGGGCGGGGCGGACGCGGGCAGGGACAGCGAGACCTCGGCGGCGGCGCCGGCCTCGGACAGCACCACATGTTGGACGGGGCGGAAGGCGGGGCCGTATTCCAGGCCGCAACGGGCGGCCGCCGCGTGCAGCGCCGCCTCCTCCACCCGGCGCCCACCCGCCGGCGGCGCGGCGGCATCGGGCAAGGCGCCGAGGGTGGCCGCGCGCAGCAGGCCGCGCGCGTGGAGCGACCAGCCCTCGCCGCTCATCCGGCGGCGGGACTCCAGGCGGAAGGTGCCGTCGTCGGCCAGGCGGAAGCGAAGCTCCTGGCTGCCCGCCTCGCGCTCCCCGGAGGGGATGAGAAGGGGGCGCAGGATCTGCAGGCCCGAAACCTCCAGCGCCTCCGCGTCGGGGAAGCGCAGCGCGGCGGCGGCGAGCGCCATGTCCACCATGCCGGCGGCGGGCAGCACCGCTTCCTCGCCGAGACGGTGGTCGCCGAGCCAGGGCATCAGGGCCGCGTCGAGGTTGCGGGTCCAGGTGGCGCCGCCGCCCTCGGCCGGGGCGGCGTCGCGTCGGAAGCCGAGCAGCGGATGGTCCAGCACGGGGTCGTGCAGGCGGGCCGCCTCGGGCGTCGCGGAGAACCAGTGCCGCGCGCGGGCATAGGGCGTGGCCGGCAGCCCCCGGCGCAGCGCGGGGCCGGCGAAGGCGGGGGCCGAGCGCGGGTCCGCGCCCAGTGCCGTCGCCCGGTCCGCGATGCCGGGGATGGGATCGCCCGGCGGGTCGCGGCGGGACAGGCTGGCCAGCACCGGCGCCTCGGCCTCGGCCTTGGCGCCGCGCAGGGCCTCCCGCAGGTAGGATTGCAGGATCGGGTGCGGGCCGATCTCGATCACCAGCCCGGCGCCCAGGCGACCGGCCCCGGCGGCGGCCTCGGCGAAACGCACGGGCGCGCGCAGGTTGCGCCACCAGTAGCCCGCATCGGCCGGCTCATCGAGCGCGGCGCCGGTGACGGTGGACAGAAAGGGAATCCGCGGCATGGCCGGGCGCAACCCCTCCAGCGAGGCGGCCAGGCCACCCGCCACCTCGTCCATGGCCGCGGAATGGAAGGCGTAGTCGAGGTCGAGCACCACCAGCCCCAGGCGCTCCCGCCGGGCGGCGGCGGCCAGGCGGGCGATGGCGGCGACGGGGCCGGCGACGGTGAGGGCGCGCGGCGCGTTGCGGGCGGCGATCTCCAGCCCCGGGCCGCATTCGGCCAGAAGCGGCGCGGCCTCCTGCTCCGTGGCGGTGAGGGCGGCCATGCGCCCCCGGCCCCGCGTGCGCGCCTGCGCCGCCGAGCGCGCCACGATCAGGCGTGCGGCGCCGGGCAGGTCCAGGACGCCGGCCGCCAGCGCCGCCGCCACCTCGCCCACGGAATGGCCGAACACGAGGCCCGGGCGGATGCCCTGATCCGCCATGGCGCCGACGAGGCCGTGCTGCACGGCGAAGAGCAGGGGCTGGGCCACTTCCGTCGCGGCCAGGGCCTCGGCAGAAAGCCCATCCGCCAGGGCCGCCGCGACGGACCAGCCCAGGCAGGGCGCCAGGTGGCCGTCCGCGGCCTCCACCGCCTCGCGGAAGGGGCGGGAATGGGCCATGGCCTCCCGCGCCATGCCCGGGAACTGCGAACCATTGCCGGAAAAGGCGAAGGCGACCGTGTCGCGCCCGAGGAAGCCGGGGGGCACCACGCCCTGCACGCCCGCGGACTCCCCGGCCGCGAAGGCGTCGAGCCCGGTGGCCAGGGCCTGGGCATCGGCGCCGCGCAGCACCAGGCGGTGCGGCCCGAGGTCGCGGTGGCGGGCCAGGCCGCGGAGCAGGGCGGGGGCGCAGGCCGGGGCGGCGCGCAGGGCGGCGGACCAGGCCTCGGCGGCGCGGGGCAGGCTGGCGGCGGAGCGGGCCGAGAGCAGCAGGGGCGGAAACGCCTCCGCCGCGGGCGCGGCCTTCGCCGCCCGCCGCGGCGCGGGGGCGGGCCCGAGCAGAAGGGAGGCGTTGGTGCCGCCGAAGCCGAAGGAGTTCACCCCGATCACCGGCGCGCGGCCCGGCAGGGGCTCGGGAGCGGTGGGCACGCGGATGTTGAGCGCGCCGAAGTCGATGCGCGGGCTGGGCTCGTCGAAATGCAGGCTGGGCGGGATCACCCGCTTCTCCAGCATCAGCAGGGCCTTGAGCAGCCCCGCCATGCCGGAGGCGGTTTCCAGGTGGCCGATGTTGGTTTTCACCGAGCCGACCGGGAGCGCCCCGGCGCGCGCGGCACCCGAGAGAACCTCGCCGATCGCCGAGGCCTCGACGGGGTCGCCGGCCTGGGTGCCGGTTCCATGGGCCTCGAAATAGGCGACCCGGCCGGGTGGCAGGCCGGCTTCCGCCAGCACCCGGCGCAGCAGCCCCGCCTGCGCCTGCGGGTCGGGCAGGGACAGGCCGATGGAGCGGCCCACCGTGTTCACCCCGGCCGCCAGGATCACGCCGCGCACGGCATCGCCGTCGGCGAGGGCGGCCCGGAGGGGCTTGAGCACCACCATGCCCGCGCCCTCGCCGCGCACATAGCCGTCCGCCCCGGCGGCGAAGGCCCGGCACCGCCCGGTGGGTGACAGCATGGAGGCGCGCGAGAAGCCGGTGAAGGCATAGGGCGAGAGCAGGAGCTGCACGCCGCCCACCAGCGCCGCCTCCACCCGCCCGGCCCGCAGCGCGTCCACCGCGGCAGAAAGCGCGACCAGGGAGGAGGAGCAGGCGGTGTCCACCGTCTGCGCGCCGCCGCGAAGGTCGAACACGTTGGTGATCCGGTTCCCCAGGATCGACAGGGTGTTGCCGGTCATGAAGTGCCGGTCCACGCCCGCCGGATCGGACAGGCGCAGCTCCGCGTAGTCGGTGGAGGAGCCGCCGACGAAAACCCCGACCTCGCGCCCGGCCACGGCGGAGGCGGGCCAGCCGGCATCCTCCAGCGCTTCGGAGGCGACCTCGAGCAGAAGCCGCTGCTGCGGGT
Organism: Muricoccus vinaceus; assembly: GCF_042433125.1. Classification (NCBI taxonomy): domain Bacteria; kingdom Pseudomonadati; phylum Pseudomonadota; class Alphaproteobacteria; order Acetobacterales; family Roseomonadaceae; genus Muricoccus; species Muricoccus vinaceus. The sequence goes on from NZ_JBHLVZ010000060.1 coordinate 131,202, forward strand.
CGGCCTCCATCGCCTCGCGCGGGGAAAGGCCGAAATGGCCGGGATCGAAGCCGGACACGTCGCCCAGGTGGCCGGCGGCGAAGCTGTAGGCGCGGCCCGGCTCCTCCCGCCGTGGATGAAAGAACCAGTCCTGGCTGAAGCGGTCGGTGGGCAGCGTCCCGACGGCGTCGCGGCCTTCCTCGAGCAGCGTCCAGAAGGCGTCGAGGTCGGGCGCGCCGGGAAAGCGGCAGGCGGCGCCGATGATCGCCACCGGCTCGGGCGCGGCCGGGCGGGCGGGCGGGGTGGCACGCCGGCTCTTCCCGCCGTGCACTCCGCCGCGCGGCGGCCTTCCGGACTTGGTTCCCACTCCGCTCACGGCTTGGCCTCCGCGCTCAGGTGACGGCCCCGCCCGGGCCAGCGGGACGGGCGCGCAGCCATCCCCCTTCCGCCGCGCGAGCAGGCGAGCGGACGCGGTGGAGGGCCAGCCGGGCCAGCATCTCGTCCACGGCCTCGAAGTGCCGGTTCCAGCAGGGGGCGCTCCATCCGGACAGGCGGGCCATCTGGGCCTCGCGCGCGGCGCTGCCGGGGGCCGCGTAATCCAGGATCGCGTCGCGCCAGGCCCGGCCGTCCAGCGGGTCCAGGTAGTCGGGCACGGCGTTGCCGACCTCGCGCAGCGCCGGGAGGTCCGAACAGATGGCCGGCACGCCGAGCGCAAGGGCCTCGGCCAGCGGCAGGCCATAGCCCTCGGCGAAGGACGGGAAGAGCAGGGCGCGCGCCCCGCGCAGCAGTTCCCCCACCTCGCGGTCCGAAACCTGGCCGACCTCGCGCACCACGCCCCGGAGTGCGTCGCAGCGCTCCAGGATGTCGATGACGTTCTCGTTCTCCCAGCCACGGCGGCCGATCACCACCAGGTGCGGCACGCGCCCGCCCATCTGGGCCGCCATGTCGCGCCACAGGTGCAGCAGCAGAAGGTGGTTCTTGCGCGGCTCGATGGTGCCGAGCACCACGAAATACGGGTCCGCCGGCAGGGCCATGGCCGGGGCGGGAGGCGGGTCGATGCCCAGCGGCGCCACCAGCACGGAGGGCGGCGAGCCGCGGCCGCCGAGATGCGGGCGCAGCGCCGCCTCGGTGTGCGCGGAATTGACGATGATGGCATCCGACAGCGCCGCCGTGGTGCGGATGCGCCGGAGGTGCCGCTCAGCTTGGCCCGGGCGTGCATATTCCGGGTGGGTGGTGGGGATCAGGTCGTGGATCAGGGGCACGAAGGTGCAGCCCGCGTCCCGCATGCTCCGGATCGGGCGCTCGCGGTCCAGCGCCCGGTGGGAAACGAGCAGAAAGGTCTTGGCGTCCGGCTCGCGCAGGCGGCGGGCCAGCTCGCGCTGGCCCATCCCGGCCATCACCCGCCAGCGCAGCGCGACCGCCAGCCGGCGGGCCCGGCGCGCCTGCTGGCCGGAGGGATCGCCCAGCCGCCAGGCATCGCCGAGGGAGGCGACGAGGCCCACCACCGCCCGCCAGGGCAAGGCGACGTGGTCCCCGAGCATGGCCTGGGCGACAAAGGTGCAGCGTCCCTCCGGCGCGGAGGCCCAGTGGCGGGCATAGGCCATTTCCACCCGGTCGATCCCGGAGGGGGCGGCCTTGGTGCCGCAGGCCAGGAGGCGGGACACGTCGAGGATCACATGGGGCATCCGGGCGGGCCGGAGGCGGTCGGACCCGATGCTCTCCTCTCCACGCGGCACTGGCTCACCCCTTCGATTATCAACAAATCTTTACCGCGGCGGTTCGGCCAGCTGCCACGGGCCTTTACCGAAGCCGGCAAAAACACTGAGAAACCCGTCGTTCTCCGGCGCGGCCACGGCACTGCACCCGTGGTGCCAGCCAGATCCCTTAACTCACGATTACGTTATAGGGCCTCTCCCTACTCGTCACCAGGCGAAATGACGTTGGTCGCTTTTCCTTCGATCAACACGTCCCGCATCGTTTCGGCGCTCTTGCGCCGGATGTCCGCCAGGGCCTCCGGCGAGTGGAAGGCGCTGTGGGGCGTCACGATCAGACGTCCGGCCAGCCAGGGCTCGCGGGCGCGGTAGGCCGCGAGCAGCGGGGGGACGGATGCGCCCGGCGGCTCCTCCGGCAGCACGTCGAGCCCGGCGCCGGCGATCCGGCCCTCGCGCAGCCCGGCTTCCAGCGCGTCCAGCTCCAGCACGGGGCCGCGGGCGGTGTTCACCACCACGGCGCCCGGTGGCAGCAGCCCCAGCAGGCGGCGGTCCACCAGGCCCCGCGTGGTGCGGGTCAGCGGCGTGTGGATGGACAGGGTGTCCGCCTCGGCGAACAGGTCCTCGATTCGCCGGGCGCGCCCGATTCCCAGCGCGAGCTCGGTGCCGTTGGGGCGGAAGGGGTCGTGGAACACCACGCGCCAGCCGAAGGCCTTGGCCCGCAGCGCCGCCGCCGTGCCGATCCGGCCGAGTCCCAGCACGCCGAAGACGCGCGTGGAGGGGCGCTGGATCAGCGGGCTCCCGATCGGCTCCCAGGCCGCGGGCGGGTCGGCGCGCTGGGCCTCGTGGTGCAGCAGCAGGCCGCGGCGGAGCGCGAGCGCCAGGGCGATGGCGTGGTCGGCGACCTCGGTGGTGCCGTAGTCCGGCAGGTTGCAGGCAGCGATTCCCCGCGCCGCCAGCGCGGCCCGGTCCAGCCGGTCATAGCCCACGCCCATGCGGACCACGCAGCGCAGGCGGGGAAAGCGTGCGATGTCGGCCGCGCCCAGCCAGTGGCGAAACACGAAGAGCCCTTCCACCTCGGCGCAAAGGGCGTCCGGCACCTCCGCCAGGCTGGCGCCGCCGGGGGGCTGGAGGATGCGCACGTCGGGGCCCAGCACCTCCCGCTCCACCACATCGTCCGGGTAGAGCCCCTCCGCCTGCATCACCGTGATCGTCATGCGCCTCTCCCCCCTTGGCCAATGGCGCGGCATCCTGCGCAGCAGGGGCGCCGCCGTCCATGCGGGGGGGCGGCGCGGGCATGGGGGAATGGCGAATGGCGGAACGGCGGATCCTGGTCACGGGCGCCTCCAGCGGGATCGGGGCGGCCACCGCGCGCGCCCTGGCGTTGCCCGGGGCCGGCATCGCCGTGCATGCCCGCGCCAACCGGGCGGGGGCCGAGGCGGTGGCGCGGGAGCTGCGCGCCGCCGGGGCGCGGGCGGTGGTGCTGATGGGCGACCTGACCGACCCCGCCACCCCCGCGCGGCTCGTGGAGGAAGCCGCCGCGGCGCTGGGCGGGCTGGAGGTGGTGGTGGCCAATGCCGGCTTCGCCGACCGCACGCCGGTCTCCGCCCTGACGGACGAGGCCTTCGCCCGCAGCGCCGACACCGTGCTCTGGGGCTTCCTGCGCCTCGCGCGCGCGGCGGGGCCGCACCTGCTGCGGGCCGGGCGGGAAGGGGGGCTGGCGCGGATGGTGGCCGTGTCCTCCTTTGTCGCGCACCTGTTCCGCACGGACACGACCACCTTTCCCGCCAGCGCCGCCGCCAAGGCGGGGGTGGAGGCGCTGGTGCGGTCGCTGGCGGTGGAATGGGCGCCCGACGTGACCGTGAACGCGGTGGTGCCGGGCTTCACGCAGAAGGACCCGGGCACCCACGCGGCGCTGGACCCCGGGGCCTGGGAGGCGATCCTGCCGCGCATCCCGATGCGGCGCCTGGGCACGCCCGCGGACGTGGCGGCGGCGGTGGCCTTCCTGGCCTCGCCGGGGGCGGGCTACGTCACCGGGCAGGCCATCCACGTCAGCGGCGGCGTGGTGATGTGAGCGGGGGCGCCCCGCGGGTTCAGGCGTCGAAGGGCAGCCCGACGTAGTTCTCGGCCACCGCGGCCTGGGCATTGCGCGAGCCCGACAGGAAGTCGAGGTCGGCCATGCGGATGCGGTGCTCGAAGGGCGATTCCGCGGCATCCACGTGGAGCATGGTGGTCATCATCCAGGAGAAGCGCTCGGCCTTCCAGATGCGGCGCAGCGCCGTGGCGGGATAGGCGTCGAGGCGCTCCGTCCGGTTGTGCCGGATTGCGTCCTCCAGCGCGCGGGAGAGCACCAGCACGTCGGCCACCGCCAGGTTCAGCCCCTTGGCGCCCGTGGGCGGCACGATGTGGGCGGCGTCCCCGGCCAGGAACAGACGGCCGTGGCGCATCGTCTCGCAAACGAAGGAGCGCAGCGGGATGATGCCCTTCTGGAAGATCTGCCCCTCCGAGAGGTGCCAGTTGCCGGCGATCTCCAGGCGCTTGTGCAGCTCGCCCCAGATGCGGGCATCCGGCCAGTTGGCGATGTCGTCCGCCGGGTCGCACTGGATGTACATGCGCTGGATCTCGGGCGAGCGCGTGCTGAGCAGCGCGAAGCCGTCCTCGTGCCGGGCGTAGATCAGCTCGTGCCAGGAGATCGGCGCATGGGCGAGGATGCCGAGCCAGCCGAAGGGATAGCTCTTGTTGTATTCCTGGCGGACGCCCTCCGGAATCGCCTTGCGCCCGGGTCCGTGGAAGCCGTCGGCGGCCACGACGTAGTCGCAGAGCAGCTCGTCCGGCGTGCCGTCCGCATGGCGGAAGGCGATGCGGGGGGCATCGGTCGCGACATCGTGGAAGGCGGTTTCCGTCACCTCGAAATGGATCACGCCGCCATCCGCCACCCGCCCGGCGATGAGGTCGCAGAGCACCTCGTGCTGGGCATAGACCGTCACCTGCTTGCCGCCGGTCAGCTCCGTCATGTCCAGGTGAAAGCGGTTGCGGCCGTATTGCAGGGTGATGCCGCTGTGGATGTGCGCCTCGCGGTCCATGCGGCCGCCCAGGCCCATCTGGCGCATGAGGTCGGTCACCCAGTGTTCCAGCACCCCGGCGCGGATGGTGCTCTCCACGGCCTCGCGCGAGCGGTTCTCGACGATCACGCTCTCGATCCCCGCGCGGTGGAGGAGGTGGGACAGGAAGAGGCCGGCGGGGCCGCAACCGACGATGCCGACCTGGGTGCGCTGGGACATGGCTGTTCTTTCCTGGACGGGGGCCGGGAGGCGGGCCTGATCTTATGACTCATATCGATTGAAACCCCGGCCTGGGAAGGGGCCGCCTTGCCCACCCTCCGCCGCCCCGGCATGACGGGCCGAGAGCATGGAGGAAACGCCGATGAGCGACGAGAACCCGCTTCTGGTGACGCGGCAGGGGGGCGTCGTGCGCGCCGTGCTGAACCGGCCCGCCCGCCGCAACGCCCTGAACGGCGCCCTGTCGGCGGCGATCGATGCGCTTCTTGCGGAGCTGCGGGAGGACCGCTCGGCGCGGATCCTGGTGCTCTCGGGCGCGGGCGGACATTTCTGCGCGGGGCTCGACCTGGGCGAGGTGGGCGAGCCCCTGCCGGAGGCACAGCGCATGGCGGCGCAGCTGGAGCGCAACCGGGCCATCGGGGCGCGCTTCGCGGCCATCGCCGCCCTGCCGCAGGTGGTGATCGCGGCCGTGCAGGGATCGGCCTTCGCGGGCGGCCTGGGCTTCGTCTGCGCGGCCGACATCGCCTTCGCCAGCGCCGATGCCCGCTTCGCGGCGCCGGAGGCCCGGCGCGGGCTGGTCGCCGCGCAGATCCTGCCCTGGATCGTCCGCCGCACCGGGCGCAGCCAGGCGGCGCGCATGGTGCTGCAGGGGCATGTGATGGACGCCGCCGAGGCCGGGCGGATCGGACTGGTGCACCAGGTGGCGCCCGACGCCGCGGCGCTGGACGCCCTGGTGGCGGCGACGATGGCGGACGTGATGCAGGGCGCCCCCGGGGCGCTGGCGGAAACGAAGGCGATGCTGGCGGCCCTCGGCGGCGCCGTGCCGGAGGGCTATGCGGAGGCGGGCGCGCAGGCCTTCGCCCGCTGCACCACGAGCGGGGAGGCCGACGAAGGCATTGCGGCCTTCCGCGAGCGCCGCGCGCCGGCCTGGCTGGCCACTCAGTCCTCGTAGATCATCTTCCGCGTCATCCCGCCGTCCGAGATGAACTCGGCGCCGGTGACGAAGCCGCTTTCGGGGCCGAGCAGCCAGGCGGCGAGGGCGGCGATGTCCTCCGGCCTGCCCACGCGCCCGGCGGGGTGCTGGGCGTTGTCCGCCTTGCTCAGCGTCTCCTCCCGCACGTTGATCCAGCCGGGGGAAATGACGTTGGCCCGAACATCGGGGCCGAGGCTGATCGCCAGGGCATGGGTCAGCGCCACCAGCCCGCCCTTGGAGGCCGCGTAGCTTTCGGTGTCCGGCTCCGACTGGTGCGCCCGGGTGGAGGCCATGGTGACGATGGCGCCGCGGGCGCGCCGCAGCAGGGCTTCGCTGGCGCGGGCCAGCAGGTAGGTGCTGGTCAGGTTGGTGCCGATGACGCGGGACCACTCCTCCAGCGAAAGGTCGCGCAGCGGCTTGCGCACCATGATGCCGGCGTTGCAGACGAGGCCGTCCAGCCGGGCCTCGGTCGCGGCGATGCCATCGACCAGGGCGCGGACGGCGGCCTCGTCGCCGATGTCGGCCCGGACGTGGCGGGCGGCCCCGGGCGGGCCCTCGGCCTCGGTGTCGGCGGTGACGACGTGCCAGCCATCGGCGGCCAGGCGCTGCGCGATGCCGCGCCCGATGCCCTTCGCGCCGCCGGTGACCAGCGCGACGCGCTTTCCTTCCGCCATGAACCCGTCCCTCGGATGCCGGGCGGGGAACGCGGGGCGGGCGTCTCCGGTTTGCGGGCATGGGCGGAGGGTCCCCCTGGCCCCTCCACCCCGCCCCGCCTTTCGTCAGACCGTGAGCAGCCGCCGGACCGATTCTTCCCCGAGCGCGCCGACCTCGCCCTCCAGCGCGACCTCGCCGCGGACCATCACCGTGATGCGGTCCGCGAGGTCGCGGGCGAACTCGAAATACTGCTCCACCAGCACCACCGCCATGTTCCGGTCCCGCGCCAGGTGGCGGATGACGCGAGCGATGTCCTTGATCACGCTCGGCTGGATGCCCTCGGTGGGTTCGTCCAGGATCAGCAGGCGGGGGCGGGCGGTCAGCGCCCGGGCGATGGCGAGCTGCTGCTGCTGCCCGCCCGACAGGTCGCCGCCGCGGCGGCGGAGGAACTGGCGGAGGATGGGAAAGAGGTCGAAGACCTCCGGGGACACCTTGCTGCCACGCGGGGCGGCGGCGAGGGCGGTTTCGAGGTTTTCCTGCACGGTGAGGAAGGGGAAGATCTCCCGCCCCTGGGGGACGTAGCCGATGCCGGCGCGGGCACGGTCGGCGGGGGAGAGGTTCGCGATGTCGCGCCCTTCCCACTCGATCCGCCCGGCCGAGATGCGCTCCACCCCCATGACGGAGCGCATGAGGGAGGACTTGCCCACGCCGTTGCGGCCCAGGACGCAGGTGATGCGGCCGGGATCGGCGGCCAGGTCCACGCCGCGGAGGCAGAGGCTGGCGCCGTAGGAGAGGCGGATGCCGGTGGCCCTCAGCATCCCTCAGCGCCCCAGATAGACTTCGATGACGCGGGGGTCGTTCTGCACGGCGTCGATGGAGCCCTCCGACAGCATCGTGCCCTCGTGCAGCACCGTGACCTTCTCGCCGAGCGCGCGGACGAATTCGAGGTCGTGCTCCACCACCACCACGCTCCGGCGGCCGGCGATGCGGCGCAGCAGGGCGGCGGTCTGCTCGGTTTCCTGGTCGGTCATGCCCGCCACGGGCTCGTCCACCAGGAGAAGCTCGGGGTCCTGCATCAGCAGCATGCCGATCTCCAGCCATTGGCGCTGGCCGTGGGAAAGGACGCCGGCGAGTTCCCTCGCGCGGGCGGAAAGGCCGATCTCCTCCAGCACCGCCCCGATCCGCGCGCGGGCGGCGGCGGCGAGGCGCCAGCGGAGGCAGGACCAGGGGTCGCGGGGGGCCTTCAGGGCGAGCTCCAGGTTCTCGAACACCGTCAGCGCGTCGAAAACGGTGGGCTTCTGGAACTTGCGGCCGATGCCGAGATTCGCGATGGCGGCCTCGTCCATCTTGGTCAGGTCATGGTCCCCGAACGTCACGACGCCCGCGGTGGGGCGGGTCTTGCCGGTGATCACGTCCATCATGGTCGTCTTGCCCGCGCCGTTGGGGCCGATCACGGCGCGCAGCTCTCCGGGATCGACGACGAGGGATAGGTTGTTCAATGCGCGGAAGCCGCCGAAGACAACCGAGACGCCGTCGAGGTAAAGGACCGGCCCGCTCATCGGGCGCGCCTGCGGAACAGGCCGACCAGCCCCTGCGGCAGCAGCAGGGTGACGGCGACGAAGAGGCCGCCGAGGACGAAGAGCCAGAGGTCCGGCGCGAAGGAGGTGAGCCAGGTTTTCACGGCGTTGACGGAGAAGGCGCCGAGCACCGCGCCGACCAGCGTTCCGCGCCCGCCGACGGCGACCCAGATCACCGCCTCGATGGAGTTGCCGGGCGCGAACTCTCCGGGGTTGATGATGCCGACCAGCGGCACGTAGAGCGCACCGGCCAGCCCCGCCATCATGCCCGAGAGCACGAAGACCGCCAGCTTGAAGGAGGTGACGGAGTAGCCGAGGAAGCGCACCCGGCTCTCGGCATCGCGCACCGCAACCAGGACGCGGCCGAGCTTGGTGGAGACGACGTGGCGGCACAGGAACAGCGAGCCCGCCAGCAGCGCGAGGGCGGCATAGAACAACCCGGCGCGCGCGCCCTGGGTGTTGAGCGGCACGCCCAGCAACTCCTTGAAGTCGGTGAAGCCGTTGTTGCCGCCGAAGCCCATGTCGTTGCGGAAGAAGGCGAGCATGAGGGCGTAGGTCATCGCCTGCGTGAGGATGGAGAAGTAGACGCCGGTGATGCGGCTGCGGAAGGAGAGCCAACCGACGACGAAGGCGAGCGCCCCCGGCACGAGCAGGGCCATGAGCATGGCATAGGGGAAGTGGTCGAAGCCGAGCCAGTACCAGGGAAGTTCGCGGTAGCCGAGGAAGACCATGAAGTCCGGCAGGACGGGGTGGCCATAGACGCCGCGTGGCCCGATCAGCCGCATCAGGTGCATGCCCATGGCGTAGCCGCCCAGTGCGAAGAAGGCGCCGTGGCCGAGGGAAAGGATGCCGGCATAACCCCAGGCCAGGTCGATCGCGAGCGCCAGCACGGCGTAGCAGATCCACTTGCCCGTGACGGAAACGGTGAAGTCCGAAACGCGGAGCGCGCTGCCAAGGGGAAGCTGGTTCAGCAGCGGCAGCAGCGCCAGCACGGCGATGCCCGCGAGGATGGCACCCCGCACCAGCAGCCGTGCCGGGATGCCACGCGGTGCGGAAGCGGCGGCGATCTCGCTCATGCGTCCGCCGCCCGGCCCTTGAGGGCGAACAGCCCGCGCGGGCGGCGCTGGATGAAGAGCATGATGATCACCAGCACGGCGACCTTGGCCAGCACGGCGCCCGCCCAGGGCTCGATCACCTTGTTCAGCACGCCGAGCCCCATGGAGCCGACCAGCGTGCCGACGAGGCTGCCGACGCCGCCGAAGACGACGACCATGAAGCTGTCGATGATGTAGCCCGTGCCGAGATTGGGGGAGACGTTGTCGATCTGGCTCAGCGCGACCCCCGCCATGCCGGCGATGCCCGAGCCGAAGGCGAAGGTCAGCGCATCCACCCGGCCGGTGCGGATGCCCATGGTGGCGGCGATGCGGCGGTTCTGCACCACGGCGCGCATCTCCAGCCCGAAGCGGGTGAGGCGGATGGCCGCGATCGCGAGCAGGAGCACGAGAAGCGCGAACACGATGACCCAGAGCCGGTTCTGGGTGATGAGGATGCCGCCGGGCAGCGACAGGGTGCCCTGCATCCAGGCGGGGGAGATGACCTCGCGGTTCTGGGCGCCGAAGGCCAGGCGCACCGCCTGCTGGAGGATCATGCCGACGCCGAAGGTCATCAGCAGGGTTTCCAGCGGGCGGCCATAGAGATGCCGGATCAGCCCGCGCTCCAGCGCGGCGCCGGCGAGGCCGGCCACGAGGAAGGCGGCGGGGACGGAGAGGGGGAGGGACCAGGGCAGCAGCCATGGCGTGCCCCGGCAGGCCTCCTGCACCACGAAGGTGGTGTAGGCGCCGAGCATGACGAATTCGCCATGGGCCATGTTGATCACGCCCATGACGCCGAAGGTGATGGCGAGGCCCAGCGCCGCCAGCAGCAGGACGGAGCCGAGGGAAAGGCCCTGGAACAACGTCTCGGCCGCGCGCTTGAAGGTCAGGCGGGCGTCGATGGAGGCGACGGCGGCGTCGATCTCGGGAAGGAGGTCGGGGTTCGTGTTGCGGGCTTCCAGCAGGAGGGCGCGCGCGTCCTCGGAGGAAGCGCCGCCGAGGATCGCGATGCCCTGGCGCTTCACCGCGGCCTCGGGCGCGACGAGGCGGGAGGCGGCCAGGGCCAGCTCCTGGCGCTCCCGCACGCGCGGCACGCTCTCGCGCGCGATGGCGGCTTCCAGGCCAGGGATATTCTCGGCGCTGCGGCTGCGGAACACGGATTCGGCGGCGGCGAGTCGTTCGTCGGGATTGGCGGAGACGAGTTGCAGGCGGCCCAGCGCCCCGCGGAGCGCGGAGCGGACGCGGTTGTTGATGCGCACGGTCTCGGCCCCCGCGGCATCGGCGGGCTGGCCGGTCGCGGCGTCGGCGTTGTTCAGGATGATGGCCGTGTCGCGCTTCAGCAGCCGCCCTTCCGAAAGGGCGCGAAGCACGGGCAGGGCGCGCGGGTCGCCGGACGCGCCGAGGCGCTCCACCGCCTCCGCCTGGGCGGCGAAGCCGCCGGCGAGGCCGGGAAGGGCGTCGAGGAAGGCGTCCTGCGCCGCGGCGGGCATCGCCGCGGCCAGGAGGAAGGCGAGAAGGAGGAGGACGCGGGCCATGGGGGATCGGACGGCAGGGAAGGGGCCCCGCCGCCCTGTTCCTTGCATCAGCCGCGGCGGCTGGCGTTCTCGGGGATGAAGGGGGACCAGTTCTCGGCCGCGATGGCGTTCGGCGTCTTGTGGACGACGTTGAACTGGCCGTTCTCCTGGATCTCGCCGATCACCACGGGCTTGGTGAGGTGATGGTTGGGGCGCATCTCCTCCTCGTAGCCGCAGGGCGCCATCACCTTCTGGCCGTACATGGCGGCGCGCACGGGATCGACCGCCGTGGTGCCGGCCTTGGCGACGGCCTGCATCCACATGCGGAAGCCGGTATAGGTGGCCTCCATCGGGTCGTTGGTCACGCGCTTGTCGTTCTTGATGTAGGCGCGCCACATCGCCTTGAAGTCATCGTTCGGCTTGCCCGGCATGGACATGAAGTAGTTCCAGGCCGCGAGGTGGCCGACGAGCGGCTTGGTGTCGATGCCGGCCAGCTCCTCCTCGCCCACGCTGAACGCGACGCAGGGGATGTCCTCGGCCTTGATGCCCTGGTTGCCCAGCTCGCGGTAGAAGGGAACGTTCGCGTCGCCGTTGATGGTGGAGACGATGGCGGTGCGCTTGCCCTCGCCCGCGAAGCGCTTCACGCGGGAAACGATGCCCTGCCAGTCGGAATGGCCGAAGGGCGTGTACTCCTCCATGATGTCGGCATCGGTGATGCCCTTGCTGTTCAGGTAGGCGCGGAGGATGCGGTTGGTGGTGCGGGGATAGACGTAGTCGGTGCCGAGGAGGACAATGCGCCTGGCCTCGCCGCCATCCTTGCCCATCAGGTACTCGGTGGCCGGGATCGCCTGCTGGTTCGGCGCGGCGCCGGTGTAGAAGACGTTCTTGCTCTGCTCCTCCCCCTCATACTGCACGGGGTAGAACAGAAGGCCGTTCAGCTCTTCGAACACCGGCAGGACAGACTTGCGCGACACCGAGGTCCAGCAGCCGAAGGTGACGTCCACCTTGGAAACGGCGAGAAGCTCGCGCGCCTTCTCGGCGAAGAGCGGCCAGTTGGAGGCGGGGTCCACCACCACCGGCTCCAGCTTGCGGCCGAGCACGCCGCCCTGGGCATTGGCCCAGTCGATCATCATCAGGACCGTGTCGCGCAGCGCGGTCTCGCTGATCGCCATGGTGCCGGAAAGCGAGTGGAGCACGCCGACCTTGATGGGCGTCCCTTGGGCGAAGGAGGGGCGGACCGCCGGCATCGCCAGCGCTCCACCCAGGCCGGCCAGCGCGGCGCGGCGGGTAAGGGAGAGCGTCATTCTTGTTCGTCCCAGATAGGCCGGTGCGCCCGCGGATTCCCCCGCGGCTGGCCGGGCCGTCACGCCTTTGCGAGAAGCGTGCCAGGGCCTGCAACCTTTCGCGCCGGCGATTCACGACGGAACTGGCGCCGGCTTGGGCAGCGCCGGCCGGTGCCTGCGTGATCCGGGGGCAGCGGGTGGATGGGTGCTTCTAAAGCGCGCCGCTCATCCTCGGCAGGAACAGCACCAGCTCCGGCACGAAGGTGACGAGAAGCAGCGCGCCCAGCATCGCCGCCACGAACCAGAGCACCCAGGGCACGGTGGATTCCATGGAGCAGCCGGCGACCCGGCAGGTGACCATGAGGTTCACGGCCATGGGCGGCGTGAAGGCGCCGATCGCGACATTCATGGTCAGGATCACGCCGAACCAGGTCAGGTCCCAGCCGAAGGTGTTCGCGATGGGCAGCAGGATGGGCAGGAAGACGAGGAAGATCGAGATCGCGTCGATCAGCATGCCCGCCACCAGCACGAGCACGGTGATGAGCAGCAGCATGACCGTCGGGTTGCTCGTCATGCCGATCAGGGATTGGGCGAGCGCGTCGAAGGCGCCGAGCGTGCTGCCGGCATGGGCGAAGATGGTGGCCAGCGCCACGATGATGAGGACGACGGCCGAGACCTCCGCCGAAGCGCGCAGCACGGCGTAGATGTCGCGCCAGGTGAGGGTGCGGTAGATCACGAGGCCGACGAAGAAGCCGTAGAAGACCGCGACCACCGCCGCCTCGGTCGGCGTGAAGGCGCCGGAGCGAAGGCCGCCGAGGATCACCACAGGGGCGGCGAGGCCCCAGATCGCGCCCTTGAAGGCCTGCCAGAGGGGGATGCGCGCCTCGTCCGCCGCGGGCAGGCCGAAGCCGCCACGCCTGGCCAGCCAGACCGCCGGGACCAGCAGCGACAGCCCGGCCAGGATGCCCGGTATCATGCCGCCGATGAACAGCGCCGGCACGGAAACGCCCGGCACCAGCACGGCATAGACGATGAAGGGGATGGAGGGCGGGATGAGCACCGCCGTGGACCCCGCCGCCGCGACGAGGGAGGCCGTGTAGGCGCGCGGGTAGCCCTGCCGCAGCATGGGCGGCAGCATCACCGCCGCCACCGCCGCCGCATCGGCCGCGCCCGAGCCAGAGATGCCGCCGAGCACCATGCAGACAAGGACGGAGACGATGGCCAGGCCCCCGCGCCGGGGCCCCACGATGGCGGCGGCGAAGTCCACCAGCCGCTTCGCGACGCCCGACCGCTCGAACACCATCCCGGCCAGGACGAACATGGGCAGGGCCAGCAGCGGGTATTTCGCGATGCCCGTCCAGACATTCGTGGGCAGGGCCATGATGCCCAGGCCCTCGATGCCGATGACGAGGATGCCGGAGGCACCGAGGGCGACGCCGATGGGCGCGCCGAGGAAGAGCAGGCCGAAGAAGGCCAGCAGCAGGATCGCGGAGCCCTCCAGGATCACGGCGCGCGCGCCACCCGGACCATGCGCCCGGCGATGCGGAGAACGATGACGGCCGACAGCACGGGCATCCAGACCGTGTAGAGCCATTGTGGCACGCCGAGGCCGGCCGAGAGGGATTCGAAGCGGTACTCGTCCCAGGTGTAGAGCGCGCCGAGCCAGCCGATCGCGGCGAAAAGGACCAGCGAGACGAGCAGGAGCCCGATCTCGATCCCGCGCGCCGTCCGGACCGGCAGGCGCTCGGTGAAGAAGGTCATGCGGATGTGGCGGTCGGCGGCGAAGGCGGCCGCGGTGCCCAGAAAGGCCAGCACCACCATGATCGCGACCGAGTACTCCTCCGTGAAGGCGAAGGAGATGCTGGTGAAGTAGCGCACGAGCACGTTGGCGAAGGTGATGACCGCGAGCGTCCCCATGGCGAGGGCCGCCAGCGCGCCTTCAACGGTGACGGGGATGCGCGGCGGCGCCTCCCCGAGCTGAAGGCCCGGGGCCTGGATGTCTGCGTGCTCGGTCATGGTGCCTCGGGAAGGGCTCAGCTCACGCGGGCGATGGCGGCCTCGGCCTGGCGGACCAGGTCGGGGCCGACGGTGGCTGCCCACTTGTCGAAGACCGGGCGGGTGGCGCGCGCGAAGACCTGCTTCTCGGCGGCGGAGAGCTCGACCACCTCCACCCCGCGGCGTGCGCATTCCTCGAGGGAGGAGCGGTCGCCGTTCGCGCCCAGCCCCTTGCGGGCCGCGTTGTTGCCGGCCTGCCCGGCCTCGCGCGCGGCCTCCACCACGATCTCGCGGTCCCGCGGCTCCAGGCTGGCCAGCACGGGCTTGGAAAGCGAGACGATCCCGGCATCCGCGCAGTAGTTCCAGAGCGTCAGGTGCTTCTGCGCAAGGCTGTCCATGCGGAAGCCGAGGAACAGGTTCACCGGGTTCTCCTGCCCGTCCACCGCCCCCGTCGAGAGCGCCGGCTGGAGGTCGGCGAAGGACATCTGCACGGGGTTCGCGCCCATGGCCGCGTAGATCTCGGAGAAGATGGCGCCGGCGGCGAAGCGGATCTTGAGGCCGCGCAGGTCGGCCGGCGCGCGGATGGCGCGCTTGGAGTTGCTGATCTCGCGGAAGCCGTTCTCGCCCCAGGCCAGCGGCTCGATGTCGCGCGCGGCCAGCGCCTTGAACAGGGCCTGCCCGACCTCGCCGCCCACCAGCGCGTCGAAGGCGGCGGTGCTGGGCATCAGGAAGGGGAGGGAGAAGAGGTTCATCTCCCTCACCTGGGGGGAGATGTTGATGGTGGAGAAAACGGCGCCGTCGATCACGCCCTGGCGGATCGCGAGCAATTCCCGCGTCTGGTCGCCGCCGACCAGGGAGGAGCCGGGATAGACCTTGAAGTTCAGCCGCCCCCCGGAGCGCTGGTTCACCAGGTCCGCCCAGACGAACGCCGATTCCGACAGGGCGATGGGGCGGTTGCCCACCACGCTGATCTTGTATTCCGGCTTGTAGCGCGGCTGGGCCCGTCCGATCGTCGGCAGTGCAAGCGCGGGCAGGGTGGCGGCCGCGCCGAGCAGGCCGCGGCGGTTCAGGCGGGGGATCATCGTTTCCTCACGGACTTGTTGCGCCCAGTTTGCGAGAGCGCGCCCCAGGCAGCAAGACCCGGCGGCAAGGTCCGGCTTGGCGCCGCCCCGCCACCCGGTGAAACTGCGGCATGACCGAACGCGAGAAGATGCTGGCGGGGCTGCCCTACAACGGCATGGACCCGGACCTCCTGGCAGCGCGCCACCGCGCCCGGGCCCTGGTGCAGCGGATGGACGCCCTGCCGCCCGAGGACGACCCCGCCCGGCGCGCCGTGCTGGAGGAACTGCTGGGCTTCATCGGGCCCGCCACCCAGGTGATGCCGGGCTTTCGCTGCGACTACGGCGGCAACATCCGCATCGGGGCGAACAGCTACGTCAACTTCAGCTGCGTCTTCCTGGACTGCGCGCCGATCACGCTGGGCGATTTCTGCCAGGTGGCGCCCTCCGTCCAGATCTACACCGCGACCCACCCGCTGGAGCCCGCCCCCCGCGCGGCGGGGATCGAGAGCGCGCATCCCGTGACGGTCGGGCGCAACGTCTGGCTCGGCGGCGGCTGCATCGTGCTGCCGGGGGTGACCATCGGGGACGACACGGTGGTGGGGGCGGGCGCGGTGGTCAACCGCGACCTTCCGGCGGGCGTGCTGGCGGTGGGCAACCCCGCGCGGGTGGTGCGGGCGCTCGGCCGGGGTGGGGCGCCCTGAACATCCGCGGCAAAGGCGGCGGGCAAGGTGGCCAAGGACACCCGCCCGGCCGGATGCCGCGGGACGCGCCGGCCGCCGGGCCGGCCCGGGATCAGGCCTCCTCCAGGTCCCGCGAAAGGCGGATCAGGTCCTGCGTGTGCGGGTGCACGGCGCGGCCCGCCCGCAGCGCCGCCTCGTCCAGCTCCTCCACCACCCGCCCGCCCTGCATCACCGCCAGCCTGCCGCAGAGATGGGCCACCACCGCGAGGTTGTGCGAGACGAGGATGCAGGTGAGGCCCCGCGCGGCGCGGAGGTCGGCCAGCAGGTTCAGCACCTCCGCCTGCACGGAAACGTCGAGCGCGCTGGTCGGCTCGTCCAGCAGCAGCACGCGGGGGTCGGCGATCAGCGCGCGGGCGATGGCCACCCTCTGGCGCTGCCCGCCCGAGAGCTGGTGGGGATAGCGGAAGCGCGCGGCGCGCGGCAGGGCCACCTCCTCCAGCGCGCGGAGGATGCGCGCGTCGGCATCCGCGAAGCCGTGCACCGCCAGCGGTTCCGACAGGATGCGGTCCACCGTCTGGCGCGGGTGGAGCGAGCCGTAGGGGTCCTGGAACACCATCTGCACGAGGCGGAAGAAGGCGCGGTCCCGCTTGTGGCCGAGCGGCTTGCCGTCCACCGCGATCCGCCCGGTCCAGTCGGTGATCAGCCCGGCCACGGCACGCAGCACGGTGGACTTGCCGCTGCCGCTCTCGCCCACCAGCCCGAAGGTCTCGCCGGGGGCGACGCGGAAGGAGACGCCGCGCACCGCGTGGTTGTTGCCGAAGCGGACGTCGAGGTTCGCGATGTCGATCATGCGCGGGGGGCCAGCCAGGCAGGATCACGCTTCAGTGTCGCGAGCCGCTCCCGCTTGTGGTCCAGGCTGGGCAGGCATTCCAGCAGGCCGCGCGTGTAGGCGTGGGTGGCGCGCTGGAGGTCGGCGGCGGGCAGCTCCTCCATCACCTGTCCCGCATACATCACGGCCACCCGGTCGCAGAAGCGGGAAACGAGGGGAAGGTCGTGGCTGATCAGCATCAGCGCCATGCCGCGCTGGTCCACCAGCTCCTCGATCAGTCGCAGGATCTCCGCCTGCACGCTGGCGTCCAGCGCGGAGGTCGGCTCGTCCGCGATCAGCAGCTCGGGGTTGGGCGCCAGCATCATCGCGATCATCACGCGCTGGCCCATGCCGCCGGACAGCTCGTGCGGATAGGCGTCGTGGACGCGGCGGGGATCGCGGATCTGCACGGATTCCAGCAGCGCCAGGGCGGCGTCGCGCGCCTCCCGCCGGCCGATGCGGCTGTGGGCGCGGAGCGCCTCCGCGATCTGCGCGCCCGCGGTCATCACGGGGTTGAGGCTGTATTTCGGGTCCTGCAGGATCAGCCCGATGCGGCCGCCGCGCAGGGTGCGCATCTCGCGCTCGGAGGTGTGGAGGATGTCGGTGGTGCCGAAGCGCAGCACGTCGGCGCGCACCTTCGCGGAGCCCGGCAGCAGGCCCATCAGCGCGCGGCCGGTGACGGATTTGCCCGAGCCGCTTTCCCCGACGATGCCCAGCTTCTCGCGCCCGATGGAGAAGGAGACGCCGCGCACCGCCTGGGTGACCCCGGTGGCCGAGGGGAAGTCGACGTGGAGGTTGCGGACGGCGACGAGCGGTTCGCCCGCGAGGATGGGGGTGCTCATCGCTGCTTCGGGTCCAGCACGTCGCGGAGCCCGTCTCCGAGCAGGTTGAAGGCGAGGGAGGCCGCGAAGATCGCGACGCCCGGCATCACCGCCACCCACCATTGTTCCAGGATGAAGCGGCGGGCGGTCGCGATCATGGTGCCCCATTCCGGCAGGGGTGGCTGCGCGCCGAGGCCGAGGAAGCCCAGCCCCGCCGCCGTCAGGATGATGGACGACATGTCGAGCGTCACGCGCACGACGAGCGAGGGCAGGCACATCGGCAGGACGTGGCGCAGCACGACCCGCGCGGGCGAGGCGCCGGTCATGCGCGCGGCGGCGACGTAGTCCGTGTGGCGGATCGTCAGCGTTTCCGCGCGCGCGAGGCGGGCATAGGGGGGCCAGGCGGTCAGCGCGATGGCGATCACCGCGCTCTCCACCCCCGGCCCCATGGCGGCAACGAAGGCCAGCGCCAGGATGAGCCGCGGGAAGGCGAGGAACACGTCCGTCACCCGCATCAGCAGCCGGTCCCAGAGGCCGCCCGCGTAACCGGCCACGCAGCCCACCAGCAGCCCGACCGGCGCCACGAGCAGCACCACCGCCACCACCATGCCGAGCGTGATCCGCCCGCCGTAGAGCAGACGCGACCAGACGTCCCGGCCCAGCTCGTCCGTGCCCAGCCAATGGACGGACGAGGGCGCGGCGAGGCGGTTGCCGAGCTCCTGGATACCGGGATCGTGCGTCGCCAGCACGGGCGCCAGCAGGATCAGGAGCAGCATGAGCAGGATCACGCCCAGCCCCGCCATGGCCAGCGGGTTGCGGCGGAAGGCGAGCCAGGCCTGGTAGCGCCGTCCCCAGGCAGCCTGGGCGCGGGAGGCCGGCGCATCCGTCAGCAGCCAGGCGCGGCGGCCGGAGGCGGCGCCGGCCTGAGGGGGCGGGGGCGCGCCGGCGGCCTCGGGCACGGCGTCCGGCGCGATCGGTTCGATCGCGGCCGTCGCGGTCGCAACATCGGCCATGGGGGAGGCGGGATCGCTCATCGCGTGCGGGGATCCATGAGGCGATAGAGCAGGTCGGCCAGCAGGTTCAGCACGACGTAGATCAGGCCCACCACCAGGGTCGCGCCCAGCACCGCGTTCATGTCGGCGTTCAGCAGCGACACCGTGAGGTACTGGCCGAGGCCCGGCCAGGCGAAGATGGTCTCCGTCAGCACCGCGCCCTCCAGCAGGCCGGCATAGGTGAGGAAGATCACCGTCACCAGCGGCACCGCCGTGTTGCGGAAGGCGTGGCGCCAGACGATGCGCGGCCAGGAGAGGCCCTTGGCGCGTGCGGTGGTCACGTATTCCGAGCGAAGCTCCGCCAGCATGAAGGCGCGCGTCATGCGGGCGATATAGGCGAGCGAGAAGAAGGAGAGCACGCCCGCGGGCTGGATGAGGTGCGCGACGGCGTCCCAAAACGCCGGCCAGTCGTTGGCGAGGGCGGCGTCCAGCGTCATCAGCCCCGTCCGCGTCTCCACCATGTCCTGGAAGACGATGCCCTGCCGCCCGGGGCCGGGCAGCCAGCCGAGCCAGGCGTAGAAGACGAGGAGCGAGACGAGGGCGAGGACGAAGACGGGCAGAGAATGGCCGGCGAGGCAGAAGACGCGCACCACCTGGTCCACCCAGCTTCCCTGCCGCGTGGCGGCGAGCACGCCGAGCCCGATGCCGAGGACGCCGGCCACGATGATGGCCAGCGTCGCAAGCTCGAAGGTGGCGGGGAAGTAGCGGGCGATGTCCTCCCAGACGGGGTTGGAGGTCATCACGGAGCGGCCGAGATTGCCGGTGAGGATATCCGTCAGGTACCGCCAGAACTGCGCGTAGAGCGGCTGGTCGAGGCCGAGCTCCAGCCGCGCGCGCGCCACCACGTCGGCGGGCGCGCGGTCGCCCACCACCGCCAGCACGGGGTCGATCGGCACCACGCGCCCGATGAAGAAGGTGACCAGCACCAGGCCGAAGAGGGTGATGGGGATGCTGGCGGCGGTGGCCGCCAGCGCCCCGAGGCGGGCCTTCATCAGCCTTTGGCGAGCGGGGCGTATTGCGTGCGGTCGCTCAGCACGCCGATGTTGAGGCCGCGGAGGCTGTTGCGCGTCACCGCCACCTCCAACTCCTGCAGCATCACCGCGAAGGGGCTCTGCTGCTGGTGGTCGCGCTGGATGGCCTCGTACATGGCCACGCGCTTCTCCGTGTCCGTCTCCTTCACGGCGGCCAGCGTGCGGGCCGTCAGCTCCGGGATGGCCCAGGCGGAGCGCCAGGCGAGGGTCTTGTTGCGCGCGTCGTCCCCGTTGTCGGGGTTCATGCTGAAGGCCTCGGCGTTGCTGTGCGGGTCGAAGTAGTCCGAGCCCCAGCGCAGCAGCGCCAGGTCGTGCTGGCGCGCGCGGGTCTTGGTGATGACCGAGCGCATCTCGCCGGGCAGCATCCGCGGGCGGATGCCGATGGCGGCCAGGTTCGCCTGCAGCGCCTGGGCGATGTCGCCCACGGGCGCGCCGGAGAAGAAGTCGAAGGCGCAATCGAAGCCGTCCGCGTGCCCGGCCTCCGCCAGCAGGCGCTTGGCGCCGGCCACGTCGAGCTTGAAGGGCTTCTCGGTCAGCGCGCCGGGAAGGCCCTCGGGCAGGAAGGCCTGGTGGACGGCGTAGTTGCTGGGGACGATGTTGCGCTGGATGCCCTCGTAGTCGATCGCCATCTTGATGGCCTGGCGCACCTGCGGCTTGGCCAGGATCGGGTTCTTCTGGTTCATCGCGACGTAGAGCAGGCTCGCCTTGCGCTGCGACACCACGCTGTAGCGGCTGTCGCCGCTCAGGGTGCGGATCTGGTCGGAGGCGAGGTTGCGGGCGATGTCGTAGTCGCCGCGCTGAAGCCCGAGAAGCTGCGCCGAGGGGTCGGCGACGTGGCGCATGATGATGCGCCGCGTGGCCGGCGCATGGGCGGCGTTGGGGTTCGCCTCCAGCGTCACCGCCTCGCTCGCCCGCCAGGAAACGAGGCGATAGGAGCCGGAGCCGGCGGAGTTGCCCTTCAGCCAGGCATTGCCCCAGTCATCGCCCTGGGCGCGGGCCGAGACCGTCGCCTTCTCCACGATGCTGCCGACGGCGGCCGAAAGGCAGTAAAGCAGGAAGGAGGTGGCGGTGGGCTCCGCCGTGGTCAGCACCACCGTGCGCGGGTCCGTGGCGCGGATCGCCTGCGCCATGTTGTCCTTGTTGAAGCCGAACTGGTTGATAATGAAGGCCGGGCTCTTGTTCAGCGCCACCACGCGCTGGAGGGAATAGACCACGTCCTCCGCCGTGACCTCCTTGCCGCTGGCGAACTTCTGGCCGGCCTTGAGGCGGAAGGTGAAGGTCCGCGCGTCGTCGCCCGCCGTCCAGCTTTCCGCGAGGTCGCCCTCCAGGCGGGAGGGGTTCTCGTTCGGGGTGGTGGTGAGCTTCTGGTAGACGTTGCCGCAGATCTCGCCGCCCGTGTACTCGAAGCTCTCGGCGGGATCGAGCGTGATGATGTCGTCGATCTGCTTGGCCATGACGATGACGCCGGGCGGCGTCTGGGCATGGGCCGCGCGGATCACCGCGTCCCAGGAGAGGAAGGCGGCGCCGGAGGCGGCGAGGAGGCTGCGGCGGGGGATCATGCTCTAGTCTCCGGTTTGAAGGCGGGCGATGCCCGAGGCGCGGTGGTTCGGCAAGGTTGGATAGCGGCTGGACGGCTCGCACCCCCCGTGCCAATCGCGCCACCATGGAGTTCTGGCAGAGATTTGAACCCGCGCCCGACGCCCCGCCCCACCGGGATGCCACGGCCCTGCCCATGCCCGACGGCAGCGCGCTCCGCCTGCCGCTGCGGGACTATGGCGAGGTGGCCGTCACCGGCCTGATCCTGAACCAGGCCTCCTTCGCCGTGCTGCGCCGCCTGGCCGCCTGGCTGGCCCAGGCCGTGCGGCCGCTGGAGGCGGAGGTGGTCTGCGGCCTGCCCACCCTGGGCCACGCCCTGGCGCCGCTGGTGGCGAAGGCACTGGGCCACCCGAACTGGGTCGCCGCCGGCTATTCCCGCAAGCGCTGGTACGAGGATGCGCTCTCCGTTCCCGTCTCGTCCTCCACCACGCCGGGGCAGCGGCGCATGTGGCTCGACCCGCGCATCCTGCCGAGGCTGGCGGGACGGCGCGTGCTGCTGGTGGACGACGTGATCAGCACGGGCCGCTCGGCCCTGGCCGGGCTGGCGCTGCTGCGCGCGGCCGGGGTGCGCCCGGTGGCGCTGGGCGTGGCCATGGCCCAGGGCGACGGCTGGGTGCCCTCCTGGCCGTCCGCCACGCCCGTCTGCGCCGCCTTCGCCACCCCCCTGTTCCGGCCCGTCCCCGGCGGCTGGGCGCCGGACCCATCCACCCGGCCGGTCGTGACGCTGCCCCCGGCCACGCCGTCCGTCGCGAGCGATTTCGCCTGACGAAAAGGATTGCACCGGACGGCCCGCCGCTGGTCTGATCAAACGATCATCCCAGGCAAGAGGACGTTCAGCATGCGGCGTCGGTCCCTCCTGGCGGCCAGCGGTGCCGCCGTGCTTCCCCTCGACGCGCCGCGCGCGGAGGAGGCGGTGGACCTGCTTCTCGTGCTCGCGGTGGACGTGTCCCGCTCCATCGACGACGACGAGGCCCGGCTCCAGCGCGAGGGCTACCGCAGCGCCGTCACCGACGCCCGGGTGGTGGAGGCCATCCGCTCGGGCATGACGGGCTCCATCGCGGTGGCCTATGTCGAATGGGCAGGCTCCGACTACCAGCGGCTGGTGATCCCCTGGACCCGCATCGGCAACCAGGCGGATGCCGATGCCTGGGCCGGCGCCCTGTCCCGTGCCCCGCGCGTGGCCCTGTCCTGGACCTCGATCTCGGGCGGCCTGGATTTTTCGCTCCGCACCCTGTCCGAATCGCCCTTCGAGGGCACCCGCCGCGTGGTGGACGTGTCCGGCGACGGCGTGAACAACAGCGGCATGCCCGTGGAGGCTGCCCGCGACCGGCTGGTCGCGGAGGGGATCACCATCAACGGCCTGCCCATCATGAACGACCGCCCGACCTTCGGCCGGCCATCCCCCATCCCGCTGGACCAGTACTACCGCGATTCCGTGATCGGCGGCGACGGCGCCTTCCTGATCGCCGCCGAAGACTTCGAGGCCTTCGGCAACGCCGTGCGCCGCAAGCTCGTGCGCGAGATCGCGGGCCTGCCCGGACCCGCCTTCGGGTAGCGCCTAGCGCTCGATCTCCTCCACCACGATGCCAAAGGCGGCCAGGCCCTCGGCCAGGAGGTCGCCCAGCAGGTCCAGGCTGGTGAGATAGCCCGCCGGGTCCGCCTCGTGCTTCTCCCGCGCGAGGTTCAGCGCCTCCTCCCACTCGTCGGGCTCGTAGTCGCCGCGTCCGACCCAGGCCAGGGCGATGAGCGAGGCCTGCTCGTCCTCGTTCAGCTCCTGCAACTGGGTTTCCAGGTCCTCTCCCTCCGGCTCCGCCTTGGCAGCCACGGGGTCCGTCTCGGCCTCGTCCGCAAGCTCGTCATCGGCCACCTCCGAGGCACGGGCGGCGTCGATGATGTTGGCCACCGCCGAAAGGCTGATGCCGAGCTCCACCTCACCGTCATCATCCTCCGGGGGAGTTCCACCGGGTTTGTCGCTCATCGAAGGGTGCCCCAATCGCCGTTAGAATTTGCTGCCGCCCGCCCAACGCGCGACCCGCCTTCCGGCTTCGCGAAACTCACGCTCCCGACCCGGCGTTCATTCCGAGAGGTTGGTGCAGCGTGTGGCAATAACCTATTGAAATCCTTACGTTGAAGGGTTCTGCGATGATGAAGATCGGCGCGATCGCACTCTTCGGGCTGCTGGCACTCTCGCCGGTGGCACGCGCTGCGGATACACCCGCCTTCGTCAGCGCCGCCCTGTGCGACGCCGCAGCCCCCATCAACGCCACCATCGCCGTCACGGGCCGCCAGATCCGGGCCGAAACGCCGGTCCGCAAGCGTGCCGCGGCCCAGGCGCACCCCCAGTCCCGCCGCGCCGCCGCCCAGGCGCGCCGCGCGCCGCGCACCCCACAGATCGCCGAGGGGACGGAGACTCCCGCCCTCGACGCCGAAGCCGTCCTGCGCCCCGCGGTGCACTTCTGCGTGACACCGGCCGGCACCGGCAATCCCGTCCGCTACACCTGAGGAAGGGAAGGGCGCGAAGCCTCCGAGGCGGCCGGGCAGGCCACCTGGCCCGAGGCGCCCGCGCCCGAAGTGTTCGGGCCTCAGGCGTTCCAGTCGGGCGCGAAGGCCGGGTTCACGAAGCGCTGGTCCTTGGGCAGCGCATCGATTTCCGCCACGTCGGCATCCGTCAGCCGCCCGGCGAGGTCCAGCGCCTCGAGGTTGGCCTTCTGGCTCTCCGGCCCCGTGGCCTTGGGGATGACGTTCACGCCCTCCTGCCGCAGCAGCCAGGCGAGCGCCACCTGCGCGGCCGTTACCCCGTGCCGCCCGGCGATGGCCTGGATCCGCGGATCGGAGGCCAGCCGGCCCTGCGCAAGCGGCGCATAGGCGGTCAGCACGATGTCCTGGGCGCGCGTGATCCCGAGCAGCCGGTCCTGCGACAGCAGCGCGTGGTACTCGACCTGGTTCGCCGCGATCGGCACGCCCGTCTCGATGGCCCGCTTCAGCAGCCCGGCCGGGAAGTTCGCGACGCCGACGGCGCGGGCCAGCCCGTCCTCGCGCAGCCGCGCCAGGTCGTGCAGGGCGCGCGGCAGGTCGAGCTCGGGTGAGGGCCAGTGGATCAGGTAAAGGTCGAGGTAACCGGTGCCGAGGCGCTCCAGCGAGGCTTCGCAGTGCTGCCGGATGCGGCCGAGGTTCTCCCACCAGACCTTGCTGGTCAGGAACACGTCGCCACGCGGCAGGCCGGAGGCCTTGATGCCGGCGCCCACCGCTTCCTCGTTCTTGTACATCTCCGCCGTGTCCACGGCGCGGTACCCCATCGCCAGGGCCGACTCCACGGAGGCCTGGCACTGCGCCCCCGAGAGTCGCCAGGTTCCGAGGCCCAGGCGCGGGATGGAGAGGCGGGGTGTGGTGATGCGATCGCTCATGGCGGGGGAGGGTGGGGACGCCTCAGCCCTTCGCCAAGTCCAGAAGCCCCGCGAATCCCGTTTCCGTCCCGAAGGCGAGCTGCGTGCCCGCCGGGTTCCAGGACAGCGCGGAGACGGCGCCTCGCCCGGGCGCAGCCACCGGCACCACCTTGCCCGAGGCGATCTCGGCCATCAGCACGAGCCCGTCCTGGAAGCCCGCGACCACCACCTCGTGCTGCGGGTGGCAGGCCACGCGCGTGCAGATCACCTGATCGCCGCCCGCGAGTTCCGTCGGCGCCTTGCCCATCGGGCCGCCGCCGAAAAAGGGCCAGAGCACCACGGCATCCGCGCCGGAGGACGCCAGCCACCGGCCCTTCGCGGTGAAGGCGATGGACTGCGTCTTCGCGGGATAGCCGGACATGCGCATGTGCTGGCTGTCGGAGAGGCGCCAGCCGTGCAGCGCGTTCTCCTGCATCGCCGTCACCACCGCCTGCCCGTCGGGCGCGACGGCGACGGCGTGGTGGCTGCCCTTCCAGTCCAGCACGCGCGGCTTGTCCTCCTTCGCGGCGACGAACCAGGAGGACACGCCGTTGTAGTGCGAGGCGAAGACGCGCTTGCCCTTGGCGTCGAAGGCGATGCCGCCGACGGTGGAGGGATGCGGGCCGAGCACCTTCAGCTTCGCCGCCTTGCCATCCAGCAGATGGACGTTCTTGCCCACCGCGACGGCGCGCAGGCCGGAGGCATGGGTGGTGACGTGATCCACCCACTTCATCGTGCCGAACCCGGCCACCGTCTCCACCGCGCCATCGGGCGCGATGCGCACCAGCTTGCCGTCGTCCCCGCCCGAGAGCAGCCCCTGCGCGCAGTCGGGCGCGAGCGAGAGCGCGGCGCCGTCATGCGCCTCGATCCGTCTCCATTCGCCCGCGTGCTCGGCGGGGTTGGCCAGGTGCACCGTGCCGTCCGAGAGCGCGAAGCCGGCCGAGCGGCCCTCGCGTCCGAAGACCGCGCCCACCACCCAGGCGCCGAGCTCGCGCCCGGTGCCGCGCTGCTCCAGCAGGAAGTCCGCTTCCGCGACGCCCGACATGCTAGGCGGCCACCGTGGATTCGAAGCCCCGGCGCAGCTTCGGGCGGTTCAGGTCGCGCCCGATGAAGACGATGCGCGACTTGCGCGGATCGCCCTCCTTCCAAGGCCCGATGTAGTCGCCATCCGCGATCATGTGCACGGCCTGGAAGGCGAAGCGCCGGTCGTCGCCCTGGTAGTGCAGGATGCCCTTGGTGCGCAGCAGGTCCTGGCCCTTGGTCTGCAGAAGCTCGCCGATCCAGGCGTTGAACTTCTCGGCGTCGATCGGCTTCTCCACCTCGAAGGAAACGGACTGCACGGCGCTGTCGTGGCTGTGGTTGTCGTCGCCCGAGAGGAACTCGGGCTCCCGCGCCAGGATGCGGTCGAGGCTGAAGGCTTCGCGCCCGATCACGGCGTCGAGCGGCACGTCGGACTTGGTGGCGCGGCGGATCTCGACGGTCGGGTTGATGGCGCGGATGCGGCGCTCGACCTCGTCGGCCTCCTCCGTGCTCACCAGGTCCATCTTGTTCAGCACGATCACGTCGGCGAAGGCCACCTGCTCCTCGGCTTCGGGGCTGTCGCCCAGGCGGGTCAGCAGGTGCTTGGCGTCCACCACGGTCACGATGGCGTCGAGCCGCGTCGCGCGCTTCACGTCCTCGTCCACGAAGAAGGTCTGCGCGACGGGGGCGGGGTTCGCGAGGCCGGTGGTCTCCACGATGATGCCGTCGAACTTGTCCTTGCGGCGCATCAGCCCGCCGAGGATGCGGATGAGGTCCCCGCGCACGGTGCAGCAGATGCACCCGTTGTTCATCTCGAACACCTCCTCGTCGGCGTCGATGACGAGGTCCTGGTCCACGCCCATCTCGCCGAACTCGTTGATCACCACCGCGAACTTGCGGCCGTGGTTCTCGGTGAGGATGCGGTTGAGGAGGGTGGTCTTCCCGGCCCCGAGATAGCCGGTGAGGACGGTGACGGGAACGGGCAGGGTATCGGACATGATGGGGAGCCTCGGGGAGGGGAGGTCGGCGGGTTGGGGGCGTTATATAGTATCGCGGAGGCGGCGGGCCATGGGGGGTGCCAAACCGGCCGAGGGGTTTCCGCGTTGTTCCCGGAATCATCCCGCGAGAGGAGCGCTCCGATGCCCCGTGGTGACAAGTCCGCCTACACCGAGAAACAGAAG
This sequence comes from Muricoccus vinaceus, assembly GCF_042433125.1. Classification (NCBI taxonomy): domain Bacteria; kingdom Pseudomonadati; phylum Pseudomonadota; class Alphaproteobacteria; order Acetobacterales; family Roseomonadaceae; genus Muricoccus; species Muricoccus vinaceus. The sequence goes on from NZ_JBHLVZ010000060.1 coordinate 157,987, forward strand.
CGCATGGCCGCTCATATCGAGGAGGGCTACGAGAAGCGCGGCGTTCCCGTGGAGGAGGCCGAGGCGCGGGCCTGGGCCACCGTCAACAAGGAAACGGGCGGCGGCAAGAAGAGCGGCTCGGGCCGCGGCAAGCCCATGAACACCCAGCCCTCGAAAACCGGGGGACAGCGGGGCGGGGCCGCCGACGCTGCCCGCCCGGCGGCGATGCGCTCGGCGTCGGCCAGGAAGGCCGCCTCCGCCCGCACGCCCGAGGAGCGCTCCGCCTCCGCGCGGAAGGCGGCGGCCACCCGCAAGCGGAACGCCGAGGCGAAGGGGGGCTGATCAGCGGGGGCCGCGCCCTTCCCCGATGTCCCACCATAGGCCGGCCATGAGGCCCAGCCCCTCGCGGAACAACGTGCCCAGCCCGTGCTCGTCCGGCCCGTGCTGGCCGCAGCCGCCATAGGAGTGCGGGATCCAGATCACCGGCACGCCCAGTTCCTGCCTGAAGGACTCCGACGGACCGGACGCGCCGATGGTCGGGATCACGTTGGGCTGGCGGCCGACGGTGCGGGCAAAGGAATCCTCCACCACCCGCACCCAGGGATCGCCGGGATCGGTGCGGGAGGCCAGGAACATGTCCCGCTCCGTCACCGGCACCACCTCCACCTCGTGGAAGCCCTGCGCGGCCAGGTGGGCCCGGAGCGCCGGCACCACCTGGGCGCCGTCCACGTCCACGGTGTGGCGAAGCTGGATGCGGGCGCGGGCGGTGCCGCCCACGGCGTTCACCGGCCCTTCCGGCTGGCCGGAGATACTGGCCAGCACGATGGCGCTGCTCCAGGCATAGATCCGCTCGGCGTTGGAAAGCCCGGGCTCGCCCCAGTCCTGCTCCGGCACGGGGGCGCCGGGCTGGGGCTCGCTGACCACGGCGCGCGCCGCCGCCGTCACCGCCTCGGGCACATGGGCCGGGGTCCAGCCGGGCACGAGGATGCGGCCGTCGCGCGAGATGATGGAGGCGATGGCGTGGGCCATGATCACCCCGGGGTCCTTCAGCAGCCCGCCCCAGTGCCCGGAATGATGCCCGCCCTCCCGCAGCGAGACCACGAGGTCCATGGCGATGCCGCCGCGCGTGCCCAGCATGATGTCCGGCACGACGCGGGAGACACGGGGGCCGTCGAGGGCGATGAAAACATCCGCCGCCAGCAGGTCTCGGTGGGCGCGGATGAAGGGCAGCAGGCCGGGCGAGCCCGCCTCCTCGCCGGTTTCCACCATGATCTTCACGTTGAAGCCCAGCCGTCCGCCGCGCTCCTCCATCACCGCGCCCATCGCGTCGATGCCCAGCAGGTGCTGGCCCTTGTTGTCCACGGTGCCGCGCCCGTAGACCCGGTCGCCCTCCACGGTAAGCTTCCAGGGGTCCAGCCCCGGCCGCCAGCGCTCGGGCATGGCGCGCACCACGTCGCCATGGCCGTAGAACAGCACGGTCGGAAGGGCCGGGTCCTCGATGCGGGTCGCGACCAGCACGGGGCCGTGGATCGGCTCGGGGTTGTCCAGCACCTCGGTCCGGAAGCCCATCACCGCCACCATGGGGCCGAGCACCTCGTGGCAGTAGCGCTCCAGCTCCGACTTCCGCTCGGGCGGGTGGCTCTCGGTCTGCACGGCCACCAGGCTCGCCAGCCGGTCCAGGAAGGTGCCGTCGTCGTATTCCGCCTGCGCGCGCGCGATCGCGCCGTCCCTCGTTCCCGTCACAACCCAGTCTCCCCGGATGATGGCGCCCTATGGCGCGGGCCGCACGGCGGAGATGCTGAGCATCTCGTCCACGCGCGGCGCGAAGGCCAGCCCGCGCCGGGCGGCGAAGGTGGCCTTCTGGATATAGAGCGGCGCGATGGCGACATCCTCCATCGCCATCCGCACCGCCCGTCGCAGCAGCGGCTCCCGCGCGGCCGGGTCCGGCGTGCGCCCGGCCTCGTCCAGCACCGCCTCGAAGGCGGGGTTGTCGTAGCGCCGGTTGGCCCGCGCCGCGTCGCGCAGGTTCAGGATGGAGCGCAGCGGATAGGAGGCCTCGCTGGTCACGGCCGTGCCGCCCATCAGGGATGCCGTGAACTCCTGCCGTCCCTGGCGGGCGGAATAGGTGGTCCAGGGCTGGGCATCGACCACCGTCTGCACGCCGACCCGCTGCCACATCTGCCCGATGGCCTGCAGCACGCGGGCGTCGTTGGGATAGCGGTCGTTGGGGCCGTGCAGGGTCAGGCGGAAGCCCCCGGGAAAGCCCGCCTCGGCGAGCAGCCGGCGAGAGGCGGCGGGGTCGTGGGCGGGCACCAGTCCCGGCACGAAGCCGCTCAGCCCGTCCCGCACCACCTGGGCCGAGGGCATGGCGGAGCCCTCCATCACGCGCTCGGCCAGCGCCCCGCGGTCGATCGCCAGCGACAGGGCGCGGCGCACGCGGAGGTCGCGCAGCGGGTTGGAGGCCAGGGCCTCCCCGCCCGGCCCGGTGGCGAAGGGCGTCCGCTCGCGGAGCGAATCCAGGTGCAGGTAGACGATGCGCAGCCCCACCGTCTCCTCCACCGTGATGCGCGGGTCGGCGCGCAGCCGGGCGAGGTCGGCGGTGGGCACGCCGTTGATCACGTCCACGTCGCCCGAGAGCAGCGCGGCGGAGCGCGCGGCGGCGTTGCGGATGGTGCGGTTCACGGCCCGGGCCCAGTGCGGGGGCGGGCCCCAGTAGGTCTCGTTCCGCGCCAGCTCCACCCGCTCCCCCGGCGTGAAGGACACCAGGCGGTAGGGGCCGGTGCCAATGGCGAGCCGGCCCTCGTTGAAGCCCGTCGTCGTCGCGCCCTCGTGGATGCGGCGGCTGAGCATGCCCACCCAGGCGAGGTTCGCGGGCACCAGCGGGTCCGGGCCCCTGGTGTGCAGCCGCACGACAAGGGGGCTGACCACCTCCACCCGCGCGATGCTGGCGGTGAAGATCACCAGGGAGCCCGGCGAGTTCGGCACGTTCGGAACGCGCTCGATGGTGAAGGCCACGTCGTCGGCGGTGAAGGGCGTGCCGTCCTGGAAGGTGACGCCCGGCCGCAGCCGGAACTCCCAGATGTCGGGCGCGACGGGCTCCCAGGATTCCGCCAGCGCCGGGCCGATGCTGCCATCGGCCCGCATTCCCGTCAGCCCGTCGAAGATCTCCCGCGTCACCTCGATGATCGGCGTCGCGGTGTAGAAATGCGGGTCGATGCTGGTGACGGTGGCGTTGTTGCCGAAGGTGAGGGTCTGCGCCCGGGGCGGGGTGGCCGAGAGCAACAGGCCCATCATCACCGCAAGTCCCGCAGCCCAGCGCATTCCCGTTTTCCTCCGCCTCCGTTCCGCCCCGCCCCTCAGGCGATCGCGTGGATCGCGTCGGAGAGCGTGCCGATCAGCCGGTCCACATGCGGCTTCTCGATGATCAGCGGGGGCGAGAGGGCGACGATGTCGCCCGTCACCCGCACCAGCACGCCGTCGTCGAAGCAGCGGCGGAACACGTCCATGGCCCGCGCACCCGGCTTGCCCTCGCGCGGGCTGAGCTCGATCCCGGCGATCAGGCCGAGATTGCGGATATCCACCACGCCCGGTGCCGAGCGCAGCGAGTGCGCGGCCTCCTCCCAGTAGGGCTCGATGGCGCGGGCCCGGCCGGGCAGGTCCTCCTCCCGGTGCAGGGCCAGCGTCGCGATGGCGGCGGCCGAGGCCAGCGGATGGCCGGAATAGGTGTAGCCGTGGAACAGCTCAATCCCGGCGGGCGAGCCCTCCACCACCGCCTCGTACACGGCGTTGGAGCAGGCGACGGCCCCCATGGGCACGGCGGCGTTGGTCAGCCCCTTGGCCATGGTCATGATGTCCGGCACCACGCCCAGCCGCTCCGCCCCGAAATCGGTGCCGAGCCGCCCGAAGCCGGTGATCACCTCGTCGTAGATGAGGAGGATGCCGTGCTTGTCGCAGATCTCGCGCAGGCGCTTCAGGTAGCCCTTGGGCGGCACCAGCACGCCGGTGGAGCCGGCCACCGGTTCCACCATCACCGCCGCGATCGTGTCGCCGTGCAGCGCGACCAGGTCCTCCAGCTTGTTCGCCAGTTCCACGCCATGCTCCGGCATGCCCCTGGTGAAGGCGTTGCGCGCGGGATCATGCGTGTGCGGCAGGTGGTCCACATAGGGCAGCATGGCGCCGAACTGCTTGCGGTTGGCGCCGATGCCGCCGACCGACATGCCGCCGAAGCCGACCCCGTGATAGCCGCGCTCCCGCCCGATCAGGCGCACGCGCTGCGACTGGCCGCGGGCCTTGTGGTAGGCCAGCGCGATCTTGAGCGCCGTGTCGGCGCTCTCGCTGCCGGAATTGGTGAAGAAGACGCGGTCGATGCCGTCCGGCGTCATCTCGGCCACGCGCGCCGCCGCCTCGAAGGCGATGGGGTGGCCGAGCTGGAAGGTGGGCGCGAAATCCATGATCGCGGCCTGCTTCTGGATGGCCTCCACGATCTCGCGCCGCCCGTGGCCGGCGTTGCAGCACCACAGCCCCGCCGTGCCGTCCAGCACCTCCCGCCCCTCGGGCGTGAAGTAGGACATGCCCTCGGCGCGGGCGAGCATGCGCGGGTTGGTCTTGAAGTGGCGGTTGTCGGAATACGGCATCCAGAACGAGTCGAGGTCGTTCGGGCGGGGCGGGGACATGTCGTTCATGGGGGCACCTTCGGGCGTGGGGGGAGGATGGCCCGGAGGAGGGGCATGAAACAAGGCGCCCCGGCGAAAAGGTTTGATTTCCTAGACGCAATGAGTTTATGTTCCTGATGCGTTCCGAACCTTCCGTCGGCAGGAGCACTCCATGGCGTTTCCCCTCATCGCGGTCGCGGCGACCCTGTTGCCCGAGATCGTCCGGCTGATCGCGGGCGACAGGGCCGGCACCGTTGGCGCTTCCGTCGCCGACGCCGTGCGGCAGGCCACCGGCACCGACGACCCCGCCGCCGCCCGCGCTGCCCTCGCGGCCGATCCCGAGAGGGCCGGCGCCCTCCGGCTCCGCCTGGCCGAGATCGCGCTCGAAGGCGCCCGGCTTGCGGCGGAGCAGGAGGCGGGGCGCTTCCAGGCGGAGCTGGAACGGCTGCGCGCCATGCTGGCCGACACGCGGTCGGCCCGAGCCACCATGGCCAGGCTGGCCCAGGGCGGCAGCCGGCTCGCCTGGGGGCCGGCCACCGTCTCCACCCTCGTCGTGCTCGGCTTCTTCGCGGTGCTGGGCCTGCTGGTGACGCTGGACACAGGCCCCGGGGGCGCTTCCCGCTTCGATCCGCAGGTCGCCAGCGTGATCAACATCACCGTGGGAAGCCTGGGCGCCGCCTTCGCCGCGGTGGTGAACTTCTGGATCGGCTCGTCCCAGTCCTCCCGCGACAAGGACGCGATCGTCGGGCGGCTTCAGGAAGCGCGGGCACAAAGCCATGCGCAGAGCCCGGCGCCGGCGAATCCGGCCCCGCCCGCGAACCAGCCGCCCACCCCCGTCTCCTTCCTGTCCTCCCCACGCCGGGCCGAGGATCGCTTCGACGCCTGCCTCGACCACGTGCTGGCCTCCGAGGGTGGTTTCTCCAACAACCCCGCCGATCCCGGCGGCGCCACCAACCTCGGTATCACCCGCCGCACCCTTTCCGAGTTCCGCGATGCCGAGGTGAGCGAGGAGGATGTGCGCGCCCTCACCCGCGCCGAGGCCCGCGAAATCTACCGTGCCCGCTTCTGGATCCCCATGCGCTGCGCCGAGCTTCCCCCTGGCATCGATCTGATGGTGCTGGATTTCGGAGTGAACGCCGGGCCGGGCCGCAGCATCCGCCTGCTCCAGCGCAGCGTCGGCGTGACCGCGGATGGCTCGATCGGCCCGATCACCCTGGCCGCCGCCCGCGCCTGCCGCGCCCCCGACGTCGTCGCCCGACTGGCGGAGGGCCGGATGGCCCATTACCGCTCGCTCGACACCTTCGCGGTCTTTGGCCGTGGTTGGACACGCCGGGTGGACCGCACCCGCGAGGCCGCCATGGCCGCGGCCGCAGCGCCCGCGCCGATGGCGATGGTGGCCTGATGCGCGGCCCGCCCGCCGGGGGTTCCCCCCGGCGGGCGGCTGGGCTATGGAGCCTGTGGGGACCCGTAGCTCAGCTGGATAGAGCGTTGCCCTCCGAAGGCAAAGGTCGCACGTTCGAATCGTGTCGGGTCCGCCAATTCCTTACGTCGGATAACAAGCTAGGTGGCGTCCGGCCGACCGATCGCCGCCACGTGGCCCCAGATCCTGCACCACTGTCCGGTTGCCAAACACCGTTCGGGCACGGTCGGATTCACCACCGTAAACGACATTTGCCACTTCGAGCGCCTCGCGGCCGTCATGCAGGCAGCAGGGTGCCCTGGCGTGCCTCGTCGCTGGGCGCGCCAGGAACGTCTCACAAGCACACACGGGTGCCACGCCAAGCGCTTACTCCAGGTGAATCTCCAGCTCCCTGACCACCGCCCCCCAGGCTTGTCTCTCGCTGCGCTCAAAGGCTGCCAGCTCCTCCGGGCTGCCCGGCTCCGGGCTGCCCGCCTGTGACCGCACCACCTCCACGAAGCCCGGCGCCTGCATCGCCTGCCGCAGTGCGCCGTTGAGCTGGGCGATGATCGGGACCGGAGTGCGAGCCGGCACATAGACCGCCTGCCAAAGACTGAGCGACAGCGGCAGGCCAAGTTCGGCCAGCGTCGGCACATCGGGCACCAGGGGGAGGCGCCCGGGCGATGCGACAGCCAGAAGGCGGGTGCCGCCACCCCGCGCCATGGCGGCGGCCGCGCCTGCCGGGAGCACCATCGCGTCCACCTGCGAAGCCAGGACGGCCTGCACGGCCGGCGCCGCTCCGGTGAAGGGCACGTGCAGGAAGCTGGTACCGGCGGGGCGTGCGATCCGCTCGAAGGAGAGTTGAGAGGTGCTGCCCACGCCCCAGCTCGCGTAGGAGAGCCCGCCCGGCGATCGCTTCGCGGCGGCGACCAGGTCCGCGAAGCTGTTGATGTCCGGGCGTGAAGGACCGGCGATGAGCGCGGTCGGGACATGGGTGACGAAGCTGACCGGCGCGAAGTCGCGCTCCGGGTCGTAGGCGAGGCTGCGGTAGGTGAAGGGATTGACGGCCATCACATCCACCATGCCCAGGAAAATGGTGTGGCCATCGGCGGGAGCCCGGGCGGCGGCGGCGGCCCCGATCCCACCGCCGGCCCCGAACCGGTTCTCCACCACCACCGGCTGCCGCAGCACGCCGGACAGCGGCTGGGCAAGGGCGCGCGCCACGATGTCGCTCAGGCTTCCAGGGTTGAAGGGCGAGATGATGCGCAGCGTGCGCTCCGGGAAGGCGAGGGCTGGGCGCGCGAGCAGCGCCGCGCCCAGCCCGGGCAACAGGCGGCGTCCGATCGTCATCTGCAAGGCCATGCACACCTCGTGCGGATGGGTCTGGCCGTGTCACGGGTTCCCCGAAGGGAGACTGGTGCGGCGCCCGGGCGGCAACAATGACGTTTTGCCCACCGATCCTGCCACGCCCAGCTTGGCGGGATCGGTGGGGAGAATGGCATTGCTGCCATGACGGAGCCACAGCAGCATGGCCCACATGGAGAGAGCCGACCCAGCACCCCGCCGCGTCCTCATCCTCGGCGCGGCCCCGGTGCAGATGCTGGACCTCGCCGGCCCCGCCGAGGTGCTGGCTCAGGCAGGCCGGCTTCACGCGACAGGGTGCGGCCGGGCGGATCCCACGCCGCTCTATGAGGTCGCCTGCCATGTGGTGGCCGGGCCGGGCCTCGCGCAGACGTCCGCCGGCCTTGCTTTCCACCCGATGGCGAGCGAGGCCTCGCTGCTCGGCACCGAGGCGCTCGACACGCTGATCGTAATCGGCGGAGAGGGCGCGCGGGAGCGCGCCGCGGACCGGCGGCTGCAAACGCTGGTGCGGCACCTGGCCCCGAGGGCGGAACGCCTCGTCGGCGTCTGCACAGGAACCTTCATCCTCGCCGCCGCCGGCCTGCTCGAAGGGCGGCGCGTGACCACCCACTGGCGCTTCTGCACGGAGCTGTCGCGGCGCCACCCGGGGCTGAACGTCGATCCGGAACCGATCTTCATACGCGACGGCCATCTCTGGACCTCCGCCGGGGTAACGGCCGGCATGGACCTCGTGCTGGCCCTGGTCGAGGAGGATCACGGCCATGCCCTGGCACTGGCCGTCGCCCGCGAGCTGGTGCTTTTCCTCCGCCGCCCCGGCGACCAGAAGCAGTTCAGCAGCGTGCTGGCGGCGCAGAGCCAGGGCGGGTCGCGGCTCGGCCCGTTGATGGCCTGGCTTCCCGGCAACCTGCACCGTCCCGTCTCGGTCGAGGCGATGGCCGAGCGCGCCTGCCTCAGCCCGCGCCAGTTCGCCCGCGTCTTTCGCGAGGAGACCGGCCTCACGCCGGCCCGTTTCCTCGAGCGCATGCGCGTCGAGGCGGCGAGGCGGCGGCTGGAGGCCGGGCGCGGCGGACTGGCCGCCGTGGTCGAGAGCTGCGGCTTCGGCACGGAGGAAACGATGCGCCGCGCCTTCATCCGCCAGCTCGGTGCCTCGCCCGGCGACTACCGCGACCGTTTCCGCCGCGGCCCCGCGCGCGGCACCACCCCGGCCATGGACGTCCACGCATGATCGATCCCGACCGCCACCTCAACATCGGCTCGCTGATCTTCGACGGCATCGATCAGATCGACCTCACCGGTCCGTTCGAGGTGCTGGCGCGCATCCCGAACTCCACCTACCGCCTCTACGGGAAAACCGACGGCATGATCCGCGACCTGAAGGGGCTGCGCATCATGGCCGACGCGGCGATGGCCGATGCGCCGCAGCTCGACGTGCTGCACATCCCCGGCGGCTTCGGGCAGGAGGCGCTGATGGAGGACGAGGCGGTGCTGGGATGGGTCCGCCGCCAGGCGGAGGGCGCGCACAGCATCTTCTCGGTCTGCACCGGCGCGCTGGTCTGCGGCGCGGCGGGGCTGCTGAAGGGGCGGCGGGCGACCACGCACTGGGCCTCCTTCCATCTGCTGCCCTATTTCGGCGCGATCCCGGTGGATGAGCGGGTGGTGGTAGACGGCAACTGGGTGTTCGCCGCGGGCGTGACCGCCGGCATCGACGGCGCGCTGCGGCTGGCGGCGGAGCTGCGCGGCGACGCGGCGGCGCAGGCGATCCAGCTCCACATGGTCTATGCACCGGAGCCGCCCTTCGATGCGGGCACGCCGGCCAGCGCGCCGCCCGAGGTCCTCGCCGCGACGCGGGAGAGCGTGAAGGCGATCACCGCGCAGCGCGAGGCCACGGCGCGCCGGGTGGCGGACAGGCTCGGCATCACCGCTGCCGCCAGCCCGTAGCTTTCGGCGGGGGCGGGAGCTCGTCGCGCCACGATGCAGCAGCGCCGGCGCGGTGGGAGCCCGCCCGTCGCTGCCGGCCGTTTCAGCCACGCGCGGATCGCAGCACGGCGCCGAAGATCGGGCTGCCCACATCCAGGTACTGGTCGAGGATGTCGAAATGATTGTAGCCGGGCAGGACGTGGACCTCCGGGTCATGTCCCTCGCGCCGGAGGTGATGAGCGTACTGGAAGGTGAGGTCGACCCAGCGCCAGGGCTCGCGCCCGCCCACGAAGAGGTGGGTTGGGCAATGCGCGGTGACGGTCCGCCGTTCGAGATTGTGTCGCGCCGCGATCTCCGGCGTCAGCCGAAGCTCGGCGTTCACGCTGGTGCCCATCGCCCAGCCCGGGTCGTAGATGCCGCTGATCATCACGGCTCCGCGCAGGAAGCCAGGGTCCAGGCCCCGCGCCTGCCAGTCCTCCGCCAGTGCGGCGGCGCAGAGATGGGCGCCGGCTGAATGGCCGGAAAGGCTGATCGCCCCGGGATCGCCGCCATGGCCGCCGATGTTGCGCCGCGTCCACTCCACCGCGCTCAGCGCGGAATCCACCGTGCCATCCAGGGTCGACCCGGGGCAGAGCTCATAGTTCGCGACAACGGCCGTGATGCCGTTCTGGACCAGGCCCGCCGCCACGAAGGCGAAGCTCTCCTTGTCGTTGGCCCGCCAATAGCCCCCGTGGAAGAAGACGTGGACGGGGGCGCCGACCTGGGCGGCCGGATAGATGTCCAGGCGATGCCGGGGGTTCTCGCCATACGGGACGTCGGCGACCTTTCGTAGGGTGGCCTGGGCGGCGTCGTTGACCGGCGCGCGCCGGGCCCGATAGGTGGCGAAGTCCGGGAAGGCACGCTGCGGGTTGAAGCTGAACTCGTACTCCTCCGCCGACAACGGCCGAACATCCGTGGATTCCCGGTTCATGGAAGACCTCCGCCTGGTGTGCGCCGGGCTGCCTTGAGCCCTCCAGCCAAGGCTTGCACGCCCGGCCTAGCTCTGGCTAGGATCGTGCACGATGCAGGATACACGAAGTGTTTCGCGCGTCGGGCTGGCCGAGCAGGTCCGGGCCCGGCTCCAGGAGCGGATCATGGATCAGGAGCTCGCGCCGGGCTCCCGGCTCAACATCGACGCCCTGGCGCGTGAGATGTCGGTCAGCACCACCCCTCTGCGCGAGGCCCTGGCGGGGCTTTGCGCCCGGGGCCTGGTGCGGAACGAGGCCTTCCTCGGCTTCACCGTGGCGCCCATGCCGGACCAGGTGTTCCTGCGGAACCTCTACGAGACGCGGCTCCGGCTGGAGCCCTGGCTGGCCGGCCAGGCGGCCCTGCGGATCGGCCCCGAGCACATCGCCCGCCTGCGCGACGGCCTCGCCGACATGGGCGCGCATGTTCGTCGCGGTTCCTGGCGGATCCACCGCACCCATGCGGCCGCGGACGAGGCCTTCCACGGCATCATCGCCGAGGCCTCGGGCAACCAGCCCGCGCGCCAGGCCCTCGCCGCGCTCAACTCGCAGGTCCACGCCTCCCGGCTCTACATGACCGCCCAGCGCGGCGCCGAGGCCACCGCGCGGGAGCACGAGGCGATCCTCGACGCCCTTCTGCGGCATGACCCGGAGGCCGCCGCCGCCGCCATGTCCCATCACCTCACAGCGTCCCAGGAGCGGCTGGCCCCATGACGGAACTGCCCGGCAGCGCGGCCCGGATCGCGCGGATCACCCTGCATCCCGTGCTGCACGTGATGGGGGAGGCGGGCGCCTATGGCATGGCGCGCGGGCTGGTCTCCGCGCGCGGCGCCACCATCGTCGAGATCGAGACCAACACGGGCGTGAGCGGCTTCGGGGAGGCCTGGGGGCCACCGGGCTTCGTCGCCGCCTATCTGGACTTCGTCGCGGCGGACTGGCGCGGCGCGAGGCTGGTGGATCACGGGGCGCTGTTCCACCGCCTGCTCGCCCGGAACTACCACTTCGGGCATCAGAACGGGCTGATGGCGCTGCTCTCGGGCATCGACATGGCCGTGCATGACGCGCTCGGGAAGGAGCACGGCCTGCCCGTGCATGCGCTGATCGGCGGGCGGGCGAGGGACAGCGTGCCGGTCTATGGCTCGGGCGGCTACTTCACCGCCGATCCCGCGCTCGGCCTCGCCGCGCAGCTGCCGCGCTTCCGCGGGTTCGCGGCGTGCAAGATCAAGATCGGGCGCGGCGTCGGCAGCGACGTGGAGCGCGTGCGCCTCACGCGGGAGACGCTGGGGCCGGACATGCGCATCGCCGTCGACGCAAACGGCAACTACGGGCTCGACCAGGTGCTGGCGAGCATGCGCGCGATCGCGCCCTTCGGGATCGACTGGTACGAGGAACCGCTCTCGCCGGCCGATGAGGACGGCTACCGCGCGCTGATGGCGCGGCGCGAGACGCCCATCGCCACCGGCGAGGCGCTCTACACCGCCTTCGCCTTCGACCGGCTCCTCGCCCCGCGTGCCATCGACATCGCCCAGCCGGACCTCGCCCTGTGCGGCGGCCTTTCGCAGGGGCGGCTGATCGGCCAGCTCTGCACGCTGCGCCACGCCCGGCTCTCGCCGCATGTCTGGGGCACGGGGCTCGGCCTGGCCGCCGCCGTGCATCTCGTTGCCGCCCAGCCGCCTTACCCGGCGGTCGCCGAAAGCGAGGCGGATCCGCCCTGGGTGGAATACGACGTCGCCGACAACCCGCTCCGCGACGAGCTGCTGCGCGAGCCGCTGCTCCCCCAGGCCGGGATGATCCCGGTGCCCGACGCGCCCGGGCTGGGGGTGGAGCCCGACCGCGCCGCGCTCGAGCGCTTCCAGCCAAGGTGAGCGGCACGGCATGAACCCGTCCCCCGCCTCGGCGGCCCTGCTTGAGGCCGATCGTCTCTCCGTGGCCTTCCTCGGCGCGAAGGGCTGGATCACGGCGGTGGAGGACGTGTCGTTCAGCCTGGCGCCCGGCGAGACGCTTGCCCTGGTGGGAGAAAGCGGCAGCGGCAAGTCGGTCACCGCGATGGCGGTGGCCCGGCTGCACGCCGAGGCGCCCGGAACCCGCTCAACCGGCAAGCTGCACTGGAGGGACGCGGCCGGCGCGCCGCGCGATCTGCTCGCGCTGAAGGGCGCGGCCTTGCGCCGCCTGCGCGGCCGCGAGATCGCGGTGGTCTTCCAGGACCCGGGGAGTGCGCTCGACCCGCTCTTCACCATCGGCGATCAGATCGCGGAGACGCTGCGCCACCTGCGCGCCATGAACGGCAGGCAGGCGGCGGCGCGGGCGGTGGAGCTGCTCGGCCTGGTCGGCATCCCCGATCCGGCGCGGCGCGCCGGAGAGTATCCACACCAGCTTTCCGGCGGGATGCGCCAGCGCGCCGTCATAGCCCTGGCCCTCGCCGGCGAGCCCAGGCTCCTCATCGCCGATGAGCCGACCACGGCGCTCGACGTCACGATCCAGGCCCAGATCGTCGACCTGCTGCAGGGCCTGCAGGCGGAGCAGGGCATGGCGATGATCTTCGTCAGCCATGATCTCGGCCTGGTGGCCGGCGTCGCACACCGGATCTGCGTGCTCTATGCCGGCCAGATCGTGGAGCAGGGCCCGGCCGGGGAGGTCCTGTCCCGGCCACGCCACCCCTACACCCGCGCCCTGCTGGACTGCATCCCGTCGCTGGAGGGAGCGCCGCCCCGGGGGATCCCCGGGCTGATGCCCAACCCCCTGGCCCCGCCGCCGCATTGCCGCTTCGCCGATCGCTGCGCCCTGGCGATCGCTCCCTGCCACGCCGGCCCGGTGCCGCTGTTCGAGGCGGGAGAGGGACGCCGCAGCCGGTGCCTCCGCTGGGAGGAGGTGCCGTGAGCGTCCCGATCGTCGAAGGCCGCGGCCTGCAGATGGAGTTCGGTGGCCCAAGCCTCTTCGCCCCGCGCCGCCGCCCGGTGCGGGCCGTGGCGGGGGTGGACCTGGCCATCGGCCGGGGCGAGGCCCTGGGGCTGGTGGGGGAGAGCGGCAGCGGCAAGTCCACCATCGGCCGCATGCTGCTGCGCATGTCCCGGCCGACCGCCGGTGCGGTGCTGTTCGACGGGCAGGAGATCACCCGTGCCGACCGCGCGGCGCTGCGGCCGCTGCGCCGGCGCATGCAGATGGTGTTCCAGGATCCCTTCGCCAGCCTCAACCCGCGCATGGATGTGGGCCAGGCCGTCGCGGAGGGCATCGCCCTTCATCGCATCGCGTCCGGACGCGCCGCGCGGGACCGCGCCGCGGCCCTGCTGGAACGGGTGGGCCTTTCGCCCAGCTTCTACCACCGCCGTCCCGCGGCGCTCTCCGGCGGGCAGCGCCAGCGCGTGGCCATCGCCCGCGCTCTCGCCGTCGATCCCGATTTCATCGTGGCGGACGAGCCGGTCTCGGCGCTCGACGTGTCGGTCGGCGCCGAAATCCTGAACCTGCTGCGGGAACTGCGCCGGGAACGGCAGCTCGCCCTGCTGTTCGTCTCGCACGATCTCGGCGCGGTGCGGACGCTCTGCGACCGCGTGATCGTGCTCTATCTGGGCCGGGTGATGGAGGAGGGATCGGCGGCGGAGGTGCTGCGGGACCCGCGCCACCCCTATACGCGCGCGCTGCTGTCCGCCTCGCCGGGCCGGCCGGGCGAGGCGCGCGGCCCGCGCATCCTCCTCCAAGGCGAGATCCCGAGCCCCGCCGCGCCGCCCTCCGGCTGTGTGTTCCGCACGCGCTGTCCCTCCGCGCTGCCAGCCTGCGCGGAAACCGTCCCGGCGCTCCGCTCCCTGGTGGATGGGCGCCGGGCGGCCTGCATCCGCGACGATGTCCTGTCGATGGACCGGGTGCCATGAGCGGGCGGCGCATCCTGGTTGTTGGCGGGCAGGGCTTCGTCGGCAGCCGGCTTCTCCGGCTCGCTCTCGATCGCGGGCATGCCGCCGGATCCTTCGGGCCGGGCGACCAGGGCGCTGCCGATGGCGTGGCGCGGTTCGAGGGGCGCGCGGAGGAAGGCGGGCGCCTCGCCGCGGCGCTCCGGGCGTTCAGGCCCGATGCGGTGGTCTGGGCCGCCGGCCACAATCCTTCCGGCGACGGCCTGGCCCGCGCCGCGGGAGCCGACCCGGCGCAGGCCGTGGCCGTGAACGCCGGTGCCTTCGCCGCCGTCCTGTCCGCCTGTGCCGCGGCGGGCGTGAGCCGCGTGGTGCAATGCGGCTCCACCGTCGTGTACGGGCCGCCCGCCACCTATGCCCAGGCACGCGTCGACGAGAACGCCGAGCCCGCGCCGCGCAGCGCCTACGGCCTGTCCAAGCGGATGGCGGAGCTGGCCGCCGACTGGGGGGAGGAGGCGCTCGGCCTGTCCGTCACGACGCTGCGCCTGCCGCTCGTGCTGGGGCCGGGGCGATGGTACGTGGGCGCGGCCACGCTTTATGCGCGCCTCCTCCGCGCGGCCGCGGCCCGCGAGCCGCTCCAGGCGGGGGCGCCGGCCTATCCCATCGACGCCGTCCACGGGGATGATGCCGCCGAGGCGCTGCTGCTGCTTTCGGGAATGCGCAAAGCGCCGCGCAGGCTGAACATGGCCGGCCTCACCTTCACCTATGCCGAGCTGGCTGCCGCCCTTTCCTCGCTCGGTCCCGGCGCGAGGATCTCGGTTCTGCCGGAGCCTGGCGCGCCGGACCTGCCACTGGTCGATGACAGCCGGCTTCGCGGCCTGGGCTGGGAACCGCGGCGCGGGCTCGATGCGATCCTGTCCGAAACGCTGCGCGAGATCGTGGAGATACCGAACCATGCATGAGGAACGACTGGCGGCCCTGGGCCTCATCCTTCCGCCCCTGCCGAAGCCGGCCTTCGACTACGTGCCCGCCGTGGCCGAGCACGGCCTGGTCTGGGTCAGCGGGCAGCTTCCCCGCAACGCCGAGGGAGAACTCCCCGTGCTGGGGCGCCTGGGGGAGGAGGTCAGCGTGGAGGACGGCCGGCGCGCCGCAAGCCTCTGCGCGCTGCAGGGGCTTGCCGCGCTGCGCTCCGTTACCGGATCGCTGGATGCCGTGGCGCGCGTCGTGAAGGTGACCGGCTTCGTCGCCTCGGCCGCCGGCTTCTGCGAGCAGCCGCGGATCATCGACGCGGCCTCCAACCTCATGGGCCAGATCTTCGGAGAGGCAGGGCGCCACGCGCGGAGCGCGGTCGGCGTGGCCATGCTGCCGCGCAACGTGCCGGTCGAGATCGAATTCGTCTTCGCCCTTCACGACAGGGGCTGAGACGCACGGGGAACGCCATCCGACATCAACCGATCCAACGCCCGCTCAGGAGAACCGCCGTGCCGAACGAGATGACCAACCGCCGCTCCGCCCTGCTCGCCGGTGCCGGCCTGATGGGCGCCGGATTGCTGCGGCCTGGCCCGCGCGGCCAGGCCTGGGCACAGGCCGCCGCAGTGGGCGAGGGGGACATATACGGCCCGGATGATCCCCAGGCGCGGCGCGGCGGCGTTCTGACCATCGCCATCGCCAACGAGCCACCCAACCTCGATCCCTTCCACCAGGCCGGCGATGCGCGGACCGCCATCACGGTGCTGATGTACCAGGGGCTGATGTTCGAGCACGCATCGGGCACGGCCAAGCCCCTCCTGGCGGAATCGATGACGGTTTCGGCGGACGGGCTGACCTACACCTTCGTCCTCCGGCGCGGCGTCCGCTTCCACAATGGCGGCCAGATGACCTCGGCCGACGTCAAGTACAGCTACGACTACGTGCGGAACCCCGCCAACGGCAGCCCCGGCGCGGCGGATTTCGGCACGATCAGCGAGGTCGAGGCGCCGGACGACCACACGGTGGTCATTCGCCTCTCCGAGCCCAACGCATCGCTGCCGATGACGCTCACCAACCGCTTCGGCTGCGTTGTCCCGCGGGACACCTTCTCCAGCCCCCAGGCACGCAACCGGCTGTCGCAGCAATCCGTCGGCACCGGCCCCTTCATGCTGCAGGAGTTCCGGCCGCAGAGCCATATCCGCATGGCGCGCTTCCCGAACTACTGGCGGCAGGGCCAGCCCTATCTCGACGGCGTGCTGTTCAGCGTGCAGCCCAACGCCGCGAGCGTGCTGGTCGCCCTGCGCGGCCGCCGCGTGGACCTGGCCTTGCTGGCCCGGCCGCAGGACGCGGAGCAGCTCCAGGGGCAGGCGGGGCTCTCCATCGTCTCGGCCCCGTCGCTCCGGCAGTGCTCCCTGGATCTGGACAGCAGCCACGCGCAGCTGAAGGACCAGCGCGTGCGGCAGGCGATCGCCCTCGCGATCGACAAGAAGGCCGTGATGGATGCCGCGATCGGCGGCAAGGGACAGGTTCTCGGCACCGTGCCCGCGGCCATGCAGGAGAGCTGGGGCGCGCCCCTGGAGAGCCTGCCCTTCCAGAAGCAGGACCCCGCCCGCGCGAAGGCGCTTCTGGCCGAGGCGGGACTGGCCAGCGGATTCTCCCTCGATCTCATCGGCATCATCGGCTTCGAGTGGATGGACCCGGCCGCCGTCACCATCGCGCAGCAACTCGCGGCCGTGGGCATCCGGCTGAACATCCAGCGGGCGGAGCTGGGCGTCTGGCTCAATGCCTTCCGGACGCGGAACATGCGCTTCACCTTCAACGACTGGGGAACCCAGCCCGACCCGCACAGCCTGTTCTACCGGCATTTCCGCAGCCCTCCGCGCGGCGCCGATTTCCGGAACTGGAACAACGCGGAAGCCGACCGCCTGATGGACCTCGGCATGGCCAGCGCCGATCCCGCGCGCCGCAAGGAGGCCTATCTCGGGCTCCAGCGGGTGATGGACGAGACGGTGCCGACGATCCTGCTGTTCTCGCCCGATCTCGTCACCGTCTCGCAGCAACGGGTGCGGAACTATGTCCAGCACCCGACGGGATGGTGGTTCGGCCTGGCCAAGGCGTGGATCGCGGCGTGACGCGACCATGATCGAGGCCATCTCCCGGCGCATCGGCGGCACGCTCGTCACGGCCATCCTCGCGACCGGCGTCGTGTTCCTCCTGATCCGCGCCGTGCCCGGCGACGCCATCGGCGAGATGCTCGGCCAAAGCGCGGGAGATCCCGCGGCGGAAGCGGCGCTGCGGGCCTTCTTCGGCCTCGATCAGCCGATCTGGTCGCAATACCTGAGCTGGGCCGGGAATGTGCTGCGGGGCGATCTCGGAACATCCATGCGGCAGGGCCTGCCGGTCTGGGGCATCATCCTGGATGCCTTCCTGGTCACCCTCCAGCTCGGCCTCGTCACGCTCCTTGTCGCCATCGTCGTCGGGGTGCCGCTGGGATTGCTCGCGGGTGCCCGCCCGGGGAGCCTTGTCGATCTGCTGGTGGAGGGCTTCACCCTTCTCAGCCTTTCGTCCCCCGTCTTCTGGACGGGAATGGTGCTGCTCATCCTGGCCGATGCCTGGCTCGGCTGGTCTCCTCCGCTGGTCTACACGCCCCCCGGGATATCCCTGGCCGAGAACCTGGAAAGCACTCTCCTGCCGGTGCTGGCCCTGGGCTTCCTGCAGGCCGGTGCCTACGCGCAGTTCACCCGCCAGCAGAGCGTGGCGCTGCTGCGCCAGGATTTCGTCCGCGCCGCCAGGGCCCGCGGCCTGCCGGCGCGGGTGATCTTCGGGCGGCATGTCCTGCGCAACATCGCCGTCCCTCTCGTCACCTATGCCGGACTGATCCTCGTGCAGATCCTGGGCGGCGTCGTCGTCGTTGAAACGCTGTTCGCGATCCCGGGCCTGGGCCGCACCCTGCTCGCCGCCATCCAGGGACGGGACTACCCGGTGCTCCAGGGAGCGCTGCTGCTGACCGTGATCGTGGCATTGCTGGTGAACCTCGTGATCGACCTCGCCTATGCCCTGATCGATCCGCGGATGCGGGGGGCGTGATGCGCAGGCCGGGGCCTCAGCTTCTCATCGGTGCCGGGCTGGTTCTCATCCTTGTCGCGATGAGCATCCTGCCAGGCCTCTTCGCGGGATCGCCGGATGCCGTCGTCGTCACGCGAAGGCTGGAAGCGCCGTCCGCGGAGTTCTGGTTCGGCACGGACGAAACCGGGCGGGATGTCTATGCGCGGGTGGTGCATGGGGCCGGCAGCACGCTCGGCGTGGTGGCGGCCGCCGTCGCGGTGGCGGGCTTGCTCGGCGGCGGCCTGGGTGCCCTGGCCGGCTTCGCCGGCCGGCTGCCGGATCGGGCGCTTTCACGGGCGGCGGACGCCTTGCTGGCCTTTCCGCCGATCATCCTCGGCGTGGTGCTGGCCAGCACCCTGGGGCCCGGCGCGCGCAACCTGATCCTGGCTCTCGCCATCATCTATGTGCCCGTTTTCTTCCGGGTCGCGCGGGCTGCGGCGCTCATGGAGGCGGGGCGCGCCTATGTCGAAGCGGCCCGGACGATCGGGTTTGGAGAATGGGCAGTCCTCACCCGGCACGTGGCCCGCAACGTGGCGCCGGTGGTGGTGCAGCAATGCATCATCCTTTTTCCGCTGGCCTTGCAGATCCAGGCGGCGCTCGGGTTCCTCGGGCTCGGAGTGCCGCCACCCACCCCGGACTGGGGAGCCAGCCTTCAGGAAAGCAGGAACTACCTCACCGTCGCGCCTTGGCTGGCGATCTTCCCCGGGATTGCCCTGCTGCTCGCGGCGGCTGCGACGTCCCTGCTCGGCCGTGCTCTCGAGGATCGCGACGCTTAGGCCAGGGGCGGGCGGCGGCCGGTCCGGGGCCCCGCCCGTGGCAAGGCCGCTCCCGCCGCCGATGCGCAGATCCTCGCTTGCTCCGGATCACCGAGGCCGGACTGGTGGCCACCAGTGCCGGGCACAGGCTGATCGAGCCCGCCGGAGAAGCGGCTGGAGGCCGGAGGGAGGTCCGCGGCAGTGGCCCTGGGCGGGGGCGGCCGGCCCCGGAACCCGGCCGGTCGCGTCCGCCTGCCCCTTGGCCGGAAACCCCGGACGGGGGAACCATGCGGCATGACCCACGCCGACCTCACCCACGCTGCCGACGAGGCACGCTCCATCTGCGCCGCTTGGGAAGCGGAAGGCGGCCCAGGCGGCGCCCTGGTTCTCTTTGACGCCACCGGGCCGCGCGAGGCCGCGGCCGGCGGGCTGGCGAGCCTGGAGCACGGCCTGCCCTTCGCCGCCACCACGCCGGCGCGCTGGGCCTCCATCAGCAAGCAGTTCTGTGCCGCGACGGCCCTTCTGGCGGGCTTCCGGCTGGAGGACCGCCTGGCCGGGCTCGTCCCCGGCCTGCCGTCCGCGATCGGCGCCCTCCCGCTGGCGCGCGCGCTGGACATGACCGGTGCCATCCCGGACCTGATGGAAACGCTCTGGCTGCTCGGCCTGCCCTTCACCGCCAGCCTGTCCGAAGCCGATCTTCTTGACCTCTGCCGCCGCCTGCCCGGTACGGGCGGCACACCGGGGGAGGAGATGGCCTATTCCAACACGGGCTGGCGGCTGGTCGCCGCCGCCTTCGCTGCCCGGGGCGGTGAGACCTACGGCCAGGCGCTCCACCGCCTGCTGCTCGCCCCCCTGGGCCTGCACGCCGTCGCCTTCCCCGAGGACGAGGCAACCGTCCTGCCAGGCCTCGCCACCCCCTATTGGCGTGATGGAGAAACCTGGCGCCGCGGCCGCTACGGGCTGCACTTCTCCCCGTCCGGCGGCCTCGTGGGCACGGCGGAGGACCTGGCCCGCTGGGGTGCCGCCCTCCTGGCCGGGCGCGGGCCGGCCGCCGGCATGCTGGACCGGCTCGGTGCCCCGCGCCCCTTCCCGGACGGGGAGGGGAGCTTCTACCGCCTCGGCCTTTCCGCCCAGCGGCTCGGGGCTCTGGAGCTGATCGGCCATGGCGGCTCGCTGCCGGGCGTGAAGACACACCTGCTCATGGCGCCCGCCGTCGGGCTCGGCGTGGCCCTGGTCTCCAACCGGGAGGACACGGACCCGCTCTGGCTCGCCATGCGCGTGCTGGCGGCCGCCTCGGGCGAGCCCTTGCCCCGGCCCGCCACCCTGCCGCCCGGCCTCTACGCCGAGGAGGGCAGCGAGGCCTGGGCGGAGGTGAGGGACGGGCAGATCACCTTCATGGGCGTCACCGACCGGCTCTTCGCCGACGGGGAGGGGGTCCGCACGCTGCCGGCCTACCTGGAGGCCCGGCTGCGCGCCCGCCCGGATGGCGCCCTCGAGGGCCGGGTGGGCGGCGCGCGGCGGCAGCTGCGCCGGGTGGAGGCGGTGCCGCTCGATCCCGCCCTGGCCGGCACCTGGCGCAACGAGGCCTTCGGCGCGACGCTGGTGGTGGCGCCGGACGGCACCGCCGTGCTTCCCGGCATCCATCCCCGCGAGGCCTGCGCGCTGCGGCCGCTGCCCGGCGCCCGCGCGATCGCCTCGCGCCACCACGGCCCCTGGGGCCTCCGCCCGCTGCTCTGGCTGCAGCCCGACGACACGCTGCGCCTCCTCGCCCACCGCTCCCGCGTCCTGGTCTTCCATCGTGGTTGAGCGCGTGCTGACCTGCCCGCGGACACGGGGTACATGACCATGCTTCTGCGCCGCCTCCTGCTCGCCTGCACCGGCCTGGCCGCGCTGGCCGCGCCCGCGGCCGCCCAGCCCGCGCCACAGCGCGTGCTGCGCGTCGCGCCCCATGCGGACCTGCGGACGCTGGACCCGGTGGTCGCCTCCATCACCATCACCCGCATTCACGGGCTGATGGTCTACGAAACCCTGTTCGCCTGGGACTCCAGGCTCACGCCGCATCCGCAGATGGCGGACCGCCACGAGGTCTCGGCGGATGGCCTCACCCACACGATCGGCCTGCGGGACGGGCTGCGCTTCCATGATGGCCGCCCGGTGAACGCGCGTGACGTGGTCGCCTCCCTGGGTCGCTGGATGGCGCGCGACACGACCGGCGGCAAGCTGCGCGAATACCTCGCCTCGCTGGACGTGGTGGACGACCGCACCATCGCGCTGAAGCTGACGAAGCCACTGGGCATGGTGCCTTTCGCGCTCGGCTCGGCCGTCGGCGCCATCCCCGTGATCATGCGCGAGGAGGACGCGCGCACCGATCCCCACACCCCCATCACCAGCGCGATCGGCTCCGGTCCCTTTCGCTTCAACCGCGGCGAATGGCGGCCCGGTGCGCGGGTCGTCTATGACCGCAACCCGGATTACGTCCCGCGCGGCGAGCCGGCGGACGGGCTGGCTGGCGGCCGGCAGGTGAAGGTGGACCGGGTGGAGTGGCAGATCATGCCGGACCCGCAGACCGCCGCGGCCGCATTGCAGACCGGCGAGATCGACATCTGGGAGCAGCCGTCGCAGGACCTCCTGCCCCTGCTCTCGCGCGGCCGCGACATCCGGGTGGAGCGCTACACCAGCCTTTCCAACCAGGTGATGCTGCGGCCCAACCACCTGCACCCGCCCTTCAACGATCCGCGCGCGCGCCTCGCCCTGGCCCATGCCACCGACCAGGCCGACTTCCTCGCGGCGGGCTTCGGCGACGAGCGCTTCTGGCGGCGCTGCAACGCCTACTTCGTTTGCGGAACGGTGAACGGCACGGAGGCAGGGGCGGAGGCCTATGCCGTGCCAAACCTCGAAACGGCGCGCCGCCTGTTGTCCGAGAGCGGCTACCGCGGCGAGCCGCTGGTTCTCACCACCTCCTACGACATCGCGCCGATCGGCCGCATGGCGGAGGTGGCGGCGGAGCGGCTGAAGCGGGCCGGCTTCAACGTCGACCTGCAGGTCGCCGACTGGGGCACGGTCACCACGCGCCAGCAGAACCGCAACCCGCCATCTCAGGGAGGCTACAACCTCTTCGTCACCTATGCCTCCGGCGCCACCATGCAGTCGCCGCTGACCAACATCGGCACCAACATGGGCTGCGAGCGCGCCTGGGCCGGCTGGCCCTGCGACGCGGAGGCCGAGCGGCTCCGCAACGCGGTGGTGGAGGCGGCGGACGAACCGGCGCGCCTGGCCGCGGTGGAGACGCTTCATCGCCACCTCGCGCAGGTGCAGCCCTACCGGGTGCTCGGCCAGTTCGACCAACCCTATGCCCGGCGCGCCAACATCTCCGGCGTGCTCGACGCACCCGTGATGCTCTACTGGAATATCGAGAAGCGCTGACATGGGCGGGCGCCGGCATCGGCAGCGAAACCCCATGCGCTGCCGGAGCGTCGCGTTCCGCGCGCGGCTTGCGGCTTCGCATGGTGGCGTCGGGTGGTGTGCAGCCCGGGCCGATCGGGCGTAGGCTCGGCAGGCGCTCAGGATGCGCCACGCGGAAAGGGAGGCGAGAGATGAGAAGAACGTTCCTGCAGGGGGCGGCGATGACCGTCGCGGCCGCGGCGCTGCCGAAGGCGGGCGTGGCCCAGGGCACCGCCCCGGCGCCAGCCGGCGCGGCCGCGCCCCCGCCCGCCGCGGCGCGCGCGCCGATCACCCTCGCCGACTTCGGCTCCTTCCATGTCGGTGGCCGGGACTTCGTCATCGCCGGGCAACCGACGCGCGAGGTGCTCTTCTCCCCCGGCGGCCAGCTCGCGCGCGTCGATCCCAACGGCACCTACCTCATCGGCGGCATGTATGCGGGTTACATGATCCCCTCGCCGCAGCGCGGCCGCTTTCCCCTGCTGATGTGGCACGGCGGCGGCCTGACCGGAGTGACCTGGGAAACCACGCCGGATGGGCGGGAGGGCTGGCAACACTTCTTCCTGCGCCGCGGCTGGCCCGTCTATGTCTCGGACGCGACGGAGCGCGGGCGCTCGGGCTGGACGATGATTCCGGAGGCGACCGGCGGCCAGCCCATCTTCCTGACGCAGGACAACCCTTACGAACGCTTCCGCATCGGCGACGGCCCCGGTTCCCTCGCGCGCGGCACCACCCTGCCGGGCAACCAGTTCCCGGCGGACAAGGACAGCTACCGCAGCTTCATGCGTCAGAACGTGCCGCGCTTCACCACAACCGACGAACTGACGCTGGAGGCCTACGGCGCGCTGCTCGACCGCGTGGGCCCAAGCGTGGTGATGGTGCACAGCCAGGGCGGGTTCTTCGGCTGGCGCGCCGCGCAGGAACGACCGGACAAGGTCCGCGCCCTCGTGCTGGTGGAGCCGGCCGCGGTGGGCGACATCGCCAAGGCCGCGGCGCTGAAGGACATCCCCATGCTCGTCCTTTACGGCGACTACATCGACGGGGATGCGCGCTGGCCCGCCATCCGCGCCAACGGCATGCGCTTCGCCGAGGCGGTGCGCGCGGCCGGCGGCAGCGTGGACGTGGTGAACCTGCCGGAGCGCGGCATCCGCGGAAACAGCCACATGGTCATGATGGACCGCAACAGCGACACCGTGGCCGGGCTGATCCAGGAATGGCTCGCGGGCAAGGGGATGTGGGCCTGACATTGGTATGGCGCTGCATCGGCGTCCCGGAGTAGGAGATGCGGGGATTGGCTTGGCAGCAAGGTGTGAGGCGGGCAGATACAAGCCTGCCGCCGAGTGGATTCCAGTTTTCAAAAAGGGTAAGCGCTTGTCGAAGAAGTTCCTCACCGACGTTATCCAGCAATCCACCGAGATGACGGGGGTCGCCTCCGGGCAGCTCGCGGCCGACCTGATCGCCGCGATCAAGTCCGAGATCGTGGAGACCGGCCGCTTCTCGCTTCCGGACTTCGGCACCTTCACCGTGCGCGAGACCGCCAAGCGTTCCGCGCTCAACCCGCGCACCGGCGAGAAGGTCCAGGTCAAGGCCGGCGCCACCGTCAGGTTCAAGGCCAGCCCGGCCCTCAAGGAGGCGGCCTTCGCCGGCGCCAAGAAAGCCAAGCGCAAGGCAGCCAAGAACAAGGCGGGCTGACACCCGAACCGGCCTCCTGGGCGGCCGCCATGCGGGCACCAGGAGGCCGGATCCGCCTCGGCCGGTTAGCAGGCCCTTGTCCTGTTCTGGTTCTGTCCGCACCCTGCGGCGATGCCGTGCGCCGCCCGACCTGCTTTTCCTTGCCGGTATGCCGCGCCCGCCGAGGTGCCCGTGGCTGAGCCGGTGGGCACCACTCCGCCTCCCTCCTCGCCAGGCCCGTGAACCCCGCCCGCAAGATCATCCACGTCGACATGGACGCCTTCTACGCGTCGGTCGAGCAGAGGGATGACCCGTCGCTCGCGGGCCAGCCGCTGGCGGTCGGCGGCTCGCGCGAGCGCGGGGTGGTGGCCGCCGCCAGCTACGAGGCGCGCGCCTTCGGGGTGCGCTCGGCCATGCCGTCGCGCACCGCTCTCCGGCTCTGCCCGCAGCTCCGCTTCGTGCCGCCGCGCTTCGAGCGCTACCGGGAGATCTCCGCCCGCATTCGCGAGGTCTTCCTCGAGCACACGTCGCTGGTGGAGCCGCTCTCGCTCGACGAGGCCTATCTC